>NZ_CAKZYF010000146.1 GCF_937884665.1 uncultured Allomuricauda sp.
AAGACTAGACCTTGCCTTCCTACATTGTTTTTTTCTATTTTTCCATCTTCTAAATGTTAGTCTTTATGATCTATTGTACAGCCGTTTATTTCAGCTGCTTTTTGGGTAGTGACTTCGGTGGCAATAGGAACTAAAGAAAAGGGCTTTCCTTTGCTCATTGCCTCAAGGATATCTCCAAGAAGCTTTAAAGCACTCAGAGGAATTTTAATACGTTCTTGAGTTTCTTCAATCTCAATTTCTGGATTGCTTGACTTTAATTCTTTTATTACAGATGCAAGAGCATCATAAGATTCAATAGCAATTTTTTGCTCTTCTTTTGATGGCTTATTGATATTTTTGAAGGTTTCCATGGTAGTATAAAAGTTGAACACACAATAATAAACGAAATAAACGAAATAAACTTATCTTTTCTGTGTTAAACTTTACTAAAACTAATGACAGTTGTTCATTATTAGAGAAAAGTTAGATTGAATTATCTATAATTTAATATTTCCCTACATTACACCTATGAACCACCTTCCCAAATCCAAACAAGACGAACTACAGCTGCTGGCACAAGAACTGTCTGCCCATAAATTGGTGGAAATGGTGATTCTCTTTGGTAGCTACGCCCGGGGCAATTGGGTAGAGGACCAATACGTGGAAAAAGGAGTCACCTACGAATACCGAAGCGATTTTGACATTCTCGTAGTACTCACCCATGAAGATTTAAAACAAAAATTCCGGATTGAGGACAAGGTAAAAGCAGAACTGATTGCTACTGGAAAAGTGACCACTCCGGTAAGCCTCATTTTTTATGGCATAAAGCAACTGAACGCCTCTTTGACCATGGGTAACTACTTTTTTAAGGACATTAAAGAAGAGGGTATAGTGCTCTACAATTCCGAAAAGTTTAAACTGGCCCAGCCTAAAAAACTCACCCCAGAACAGTACCGAAAAAAAGCACAAGACCATTTTGACCAATGGTTTGAGAGTGCGAATGATTTTCTTTTCCAGTTTCAATATGAATTTGACAACGAGAAATGGAATAATGCTGCTTTCCAACTTCACCAAGCCACGGAGCGGTATTACACCGCTATTTTGCTTGTGTTTACAGACTACCGCCCCAAAGACCATAACTTGGAAACTCTGGGCATAAAAGTAGGAATGTGCGACCCCCGCTTTGCGGTCTTCCCCAGAACCACGGATGAAGAAAAACACCGTTTTGAGCTCCTAAAACGGGCCTATATCGATGCCCGCTACAAAATGGATGAATATCAAATCACTAAAGTTGAGCTAGAGTATTTGGCGGAGCGAGTGAGAGAATTGAAAAGGTTGACCGAGACCATTTGCAAAACAAAGATTTTAGAGATAGTTAAAAATTGAAGGGTAAATAAACCAGAATGTATAAAGGCACTTGGTTAATGATAAAAGACGCAGATACCTACTGCGACCCAGTATTTATAGATTTTCAAGATGACCAGATTATCCATTTTGAACTCTTAGAAGAAACCAAAACTGGACATTTGGAGAAGAGACAGCACTTTACTGAAAAACTTTCTGAAACCAAGCATGAATTTATAAGTGAAAATCGTATTCGGAAGTATAGAATAGGGAAAACGGTAACCGTAATTAGCGATACTGAATCAATTTCAGAAGACACCGAATTTTCAACCGATTATGAAAGGATTGAACCCACCAAAACCAGTTTGACAACTAAAGAAATCCAAAAGTTGGAGTTTAAAATAGAATGGAATGGAGAAAAAAGCCATTTGATTTTTAATAAATACTTGGATAGCTCAACTATTCATAAGATAAACCAACGACTAAAAAGAGAAGGACGGAAATTTGTTTTAGAAGAACTTCAAGGGACTTATTTTGCATCGATTTATGACGATGGAAAACGAGAAACGTTAATAGGAATAGGAGAAATCGATATGAAAAAAGCTGTGCTGTTCGGTTTTCCAGAGAAACCATATCAAATTGTGGCGAAGTAGCAAAAATTTATCCAAAATCCTGCTGACCCACTATGGCCATAATTTGGACAATGTTGGCATTTACTTTAAAATAAATACTGTCCGATTTGTACACACATCTTCTATAACCTGGAACAATATGGTTCACCAAGGGATATTGGTTTGGATTCTTTACAATACGTTCAAAAGAATGTAGTAACTCGGACAGATAATGGTCTGCTTGTGCTTGACCAAATTTGGAAATCCCGTAAGTGTAGATTCGAACTAAATCGTCTTTTCCCTCTGGAGAAAGTTTATACTTGGTCATTTGAATCAGCCTCTTTTCGTATTGTTTTAAACAATTCGTTTGAGGTTAATTCAATAGGACCTTCGAAGGCCATTCTTTCTTCGGATCGTTTTAGTTTGGCCCGGAGCCATTCTATTTCAGTTTGCCTAAACCGTTCTTTGCGAATAAGGTCGTTCACCACTTCGCTCTTGCTGGAATATTCTTCACTTTCCACCAAAGATTTTAGCCATTCATCATTTGGTTTGGTAAGTGAAATACTTTGTCTGGCCATGTTAGAATAAATACTTTGTGGTGTAAATATACATCAAAAACGAACCAATTGAAAATTAGATAGCTGGAGTTAGAAATATAAAAGCGGGTAACGGGCTAACTACTTATGTCAGGTTGAGCGCAGTCGAAACCTATTTAAAACTAGATGTTTAAAGACTTCTCGACTACGCTCGAAGTGACAGAACCTTCAAATTGACCTAAATAAACTCTTTAGCTACCCCAATCTCCTTCAAAAAAGCCAATTGCAAAATCAGATTAATAGGTTGTTCGGCCTTGTTCTTGCTTGAAAAGTGAACATGTCCTTCTCTCCCCAAATCTAACCCAGGGACTTCAATTTTCCCATGAAAACCCAAATGTTCTAGGAATCGGTTTTTAAGAAAATCTTCATCTAGTCCTTTTTCTGCCAAAAAAGAAAGTAGCTTTTGTCGGTTCACAAAAGTGATGTTACAGGAGACGAAGCGGTCATTCTCTTTTTGAATGTTAGTGACTAGGGCATACATCTGGGTTTTCTTTTTGGCATCAAATAGCCAGCCCTGTTTCAAAGTTTCGTGTTTGGTATAGAACAACTCAAAGGCAAAAGTTGGGAGGTTCTTATTGAGGTAATCCAATTGTGCTTTTTCATCAACAAAAAAGGTTTTGCCGGTCTTTTTGTGGGTGAGGATGAGGTCTATGCCATCTAACTGCTCCTCAAGAGTATCTACACGTTCAAAATCATACATCTTTAAGTGTTTGTGATAATAGGAATCTAATAGGGGAATTAGTTTTTTCTCTTGGATGAGGTCAGTTTTGAAATTGCTTTTCAAGGGCTTTTATTTTCTGGAACAAAGCGTTGCCCAGTTTTTCCACAACCCCAACCACCAAAGCATTGCCCATAAAAAAGGCGCGTTTGGTATTGGAAATGCCTTCCAATTGCGTATGATTGTCGGGAAACAGGTTCAACCGTTCCAATTCAACAGGAGTGAGTCGTCGAAGCCCCGAAGAGGTTTGGACTACGTGCTTAAACCGGGACGGGGACTTACCGCCCTCTCCGGTTATAATAGTTCTGGAAGGTTGATTAAGCGCATCTGGGAAAACCATGCTTCCCTCGCTATAATGGTAAGCAAAACCTTCTTTGGTCTTGCGGATTTCTTTTTTGGACCCCTTTAGGTATTCCCATTTAGGAATGTCTTCTTCTGGAATATAAAATTCAGAGTTGGGTTGTTGATTTTCCAAGATATCTGAAAGTCTAACCTGTGTCCCGTGATAATCGGGAAGCGTACTTAGGGTGTGCACCTCATCATCAAAACAGACTCCGGAATTGTAAAAAGGGGAAAGCCCTTTACCCAAATTGAATTGCTTGGAAAGCGAAACCAAATCATGTTCTAAGACAAAAGAGTTGATTCCACCTTTTTGTTTTACAGGAAACGAAGAAGCCATAGTGCCAGTTTCCAAAAGCCATTCTTTGGGGTCTTTATGAATTAGCTTCTCATAAACCGAAGTGGATTTATGATACCCCAGAAAAAAAACACGCCTTCGGCGTTGTGGCATTCCATAATCTGCGGCATTGATTACTCGCCATTCCACAGCATAGCCTAAGTCATTCAAACTTTTGAGCATCACCGCAAAATCACGCCCCCGTTGTGATGATGGTGATTTCAGTAAGCGGTCTACATTTTCAAAAAGCAGGTATTTAGGTTTGTTCTCTTTTTCAGAAAGAATGCGATGAATGGACCACCATAACACCCCTTTTTTACCGATAAGCCCTTTGGAGTTTTTCAAGCTTGTGGCCACGGAATAATCTTGGCAGGGAAATCCCCCAACCAAAATATCATGGTCCGGAATTTCTGAAGTTGGAACGTCTTCAATATTGCTATTGGAATGGTTTTCAGACCCAAAACGAGCCTCGTAAACCATGGAAGCATGTTGCGTTTTGGTGGAGGGTTCCCATTGGTTGCTCCAAACGATCTTAAAACTCCCCGTGTTTTCAAGGCCCAAACGGAAACCACCAACTCCAGCAAAAAGTTCACATACTTTTAAAGGTTCCATATCCAAAAGTAGCGTTTGTGGAGCTATTTATGTATTTGTACTTGGTAATTTGAGAGCAAAGCAGTACTCTACCTTGTCAACACCTATTTCTCCTTTATCACTATATTCTTCTTTTTTCCTTTTGCCGCAACAGATTAAGAGAGTGGGTTTTAACATCCTCTAAAAAACAGATATAAGTTGCGACATTTGAAAGCTACAGTATCCGAGAAGCGTATTTTCATATCCCTACAACACTATTGGAAAAGCAAATAAATTTTTTTTGGGAAATGTCGTTAATTCGTCACTTCTACCACAAATACGGGCTTCGTCCCATTTTCAAGAATTAGAATGGCGGCTCCGGTGGTAAGTACAGCTCCTCCTAAGAGTTTGACCACAGATACTTTTTTTTGCTCTACGGATTCAATTTTGTTCTTGGGAACCTTGACCAAGTTTCGGTTTATTTCGAACAAAAAGGAATCTGGGTAAATTTTTTTACACCGTGCCACGAGTTTCTTTCCCTCCGTCAATTGAAAACTATATATCTTTTCTTCTTTGATTTCTCGCGTTTCAACCGTTTTGTAGGTATGACAACTTTGTACTAGGAATAGGAACAAGAAAAGGCTTCCTATGAAAACCCGGTTTTTTGATAGCATTGGTTTTTTCAGTGAAAAATACGAATAGTTTTAAAAGAAGGACTTTTGGAGCTCCGAGAATACGTTGAGAGAATCGGATTATTCGGATTTTGGATAGAATAAATCAATAAAACGGTCCACTAACACGGCTTGTTCTGGTTTGTTGGTATAGATTAAGCTGTTTTTTCTGGAATAGGCCCTTACAAAGAGGTCAAACTTTAGGCGATATACCATTTTTTTTACCTCAGCATCTCCTTTCTCCCTAAGCGAGTTTAACTTTTCCAGTTCTTTGTTCCACCAGTTAAAATTAACGGTATCAGGATTTTCAAAATTGGCGAACACTTTGTTCACCAGCTTATCCGATAGCTTTCGCTCTAGGCTAAGCGCCTTATTCATTGATTCGAATTGTTTTTTGTAAGGTTTTGTATTCAGGAATTTCCTGTACTGTCCCATCAGACTGTCCACGGAAAATACTTCTTTGTAGCTCTTGATGAGACGTTCATATTGTTCTGAAGCGAATAAATAGTGTCCATCAGTCTTAAAGGATTCGATCATCCCATATTCAGATTGATATAGAGCCCGTATCTCTTCCTGGTTTTCAGTTGGGGACTTTTTTAGTTTTTGAAGGTGAAGCCAATCGAAGGCGCGCAAAATTTGAGAAGAAGGGGGCCACTCATGAAGACCTTCAAAGGTTATCAGGGTGCTATTGAATCGCATGAGTTTGAGATAGTCTTTATTTTTCAACATCTCTTTGTAGTTCATATCCCTATCGCCAACAAGACCCACATAACTGTATTTTTGAGTTGTAGGCGTGTAGGCGTGTACGTTTGGAAAACCAGCACCACAGGCGACAACCCCCGTAAACTTATCGGTAAGGGAAGCGATAGCGCATGCCAAACGGGAACCTCCGGATAGGCCGGAAGTGTACATTTCATCTTCCTTTATTGCAAAGCGGGAGAAAATGTGGTCGAAGAGATTGTTGGCAATATCAAAATTTCTTTCGTAAGGAGCGTTTTTGGTGTTATTGGAACAGACAAGCAAGTAACCATACTTTTCTGACGCTTCGATAAAAGGTTGAATTCCAATACGTGACCTCGCGGCAGGTTCAAAGATGAAAACAATAGGGGAAGCCGTATCTTGTTGGTAGGAGTGGGGTAAATACAGGGCGAAGCTTTCGTTTTGAGTTCCAGTGACAGGGATGGAATCCTGGACAACTCCTTTTTCAAAATGGTTCTGTGCAGTGCATACAAATCCAATTCCTAAACTAGACAACAAAAGAAAAAAGGTTAAACGCACTATCTATTCAATTCAAAATGTTCGCATAAGCATTCTCATCCGAGAGCAGTGCTTTAGCAGATAAAATGGCTTCATCGTGGGTTAGATAATAATCATAAAGTCCCTTTCTGTAGAAATAGCGCTTGATAATTTCATCTTCTAAATTCTTTTTGATTTCTTTTTTATACGTGTCCAAAGCTTGTATTTTCCCTTGGTTTACCGCTAACAAGAGATTTTTATATTTGTTTTGCACATCCTGTCCCAGCAGATGTTCCTCACTGTTGATGGACTCTTCCAAAAGAGCTTCCGTTTGGGTCTGAAAGGAGAAGTCCTGTTCTTGTGCATATTTTTTAAAGGAATCGAAATCGGCATCGGTAAAAGAGAAAGAATCTACAGCATCAAAGGAATGTTCGAAGTAAAAATCTGTGGCATAGTCGAAAATCAGCAAATTCCTTTTTAAAGCATCCATTAATGAATTGGATTTTAAGGTAGAAATCTCGATATCGGGCATTACCCCGCCCCCGTCCTGGACTTTACGGCCGTTGCGTGTGGTAAATTCCTGGAACTTGGTGTTTCGGATGGCATTTCCTGCTTCATCACGATTCCAATAATCCAAAGATTGGATACACCTACCGGAAGGGGTATAATAACGGCTTATCGTAACTTTCAACTGGGTTCCGTATGTGAGCTTGAGCGGGCGTTGTACGAGGCCCTTTCCAAAACTTCGGGCCCCCATAACCACTGCGCGGTCCAAATCCTGAAGCCCGCCGGAAACAATTTCACTGGCGGAAGCGCTACTGCCATCGACCAATACCACCAATGGAATATCCAGGTCTTCCGGTTGTTTTCTCGTTTTATATTGTTGGTTGAATTTTTTGACCTTTGACTTTGTGGTGACAATGAGCTCATCTTTTGGAACAAAAAGATTGGTAACATTAATGGCTTCTGTAAGCAGCCCTCCTGGATTTCCACGTAAATCTAGAATGAGGCGTTCCATGCCTTGCCCTTTCAGGTCTTGCATGGCAGACTTGGTTTGTTCCGATGCTTTTCTGTTAAATTTTGAAAGTACAATATATCCTGTTTTGTCATTGACCATGCTGTAGTAGGGCACGGCATCAACCTCTACACCGCCACGTTCCAGGGTCGCGGTTTGGGTCTTTCCTTGGCGAACGAAAGTAATGTCCACGCTTGTTCCATTTGATCCTTTGAGCAGCTCGCTGGCATTGTCGTCAAAATCAGAAACTAAGGTCTCTCCAATTTTAATGATTTCGTCACCCGCCTTTAAGCCCGCCTTATCCGCTGCGTAACCTTCGTAGGGCTCAATGATCAATAGTTTGCTTTCGTAAGAGCGAACCAATGCTCCGATACCTGAGTACTCCCCGGCATTATTTATTTTATAAGCTTCTACATCCTGTTCGTTCAAAAACCGGGTGTACGGATCTAACTCGTCCAACATATTTTTTATCGCAGAATCCATGAGCTCTGCAGGATTGGTCTCGTCCACGTAGTTCATGTTAAGCTCCTTGAAAAGTGTGGTAAAGATTTCTATCTGTTTGGCGATTTCAAAAAAATCGCTTTTGTAACCGCTCCCTACTAGTAAAAAAAGAATGGCGACCAAGGGAATGATAATCTGTTTTTTAGCTATTTTTTTCATGGGATTGTTGTTCTATAAATTTCTTTAAAAGTTGTGACATGGCGGATTCAACCTGCGCAAAGGTGGGTACGGTATTACCAAGATACACAAATAGCAACGCAAAGTTTCCTTCTATGTTGTTAAAAACAAGGGATTTATTCAATCGATACGATTCTCGGAGCAAGCGTTTCACGCGATTTCTCTGAATCGCCTTTTTGAACTTTTTTTTGGGGGCCACAACGGCTACTTTAAGAGGGCTCCCATCCTTAAAACCCATAGAATGATAGCATAGCTGGACGGGGTATACCTTTATACGTTTTCCCTTTGTAAAAAGAATTTCAAAGTTCTTTTTGCCTTTTAGTTTTTCTTGTTTTGAAAATGTGTTTTTATTTGACACCTCATCCATAAATGCACGTTACCTCGCTATCAAAGAAGTCAAAACTTTCTTCTGAGGATTTAAATATAGTAAGAAGGGATATTTTGGTCCTTATGGAGTATCTTGATACACGTTGTTTTGTTTATCCACATCGGCCATCAACTGCGAAGGATCAATGGCAATGGCCTCAATGGAATCCATGTTCCTATCGATGACAAGCTCGTAGGTGGGATGGGCCCAGGCCCAATCATTGGCTACGGTTCGTTTAAACTGCGGATAAGGGTTTTCCTTTTCTCCGCGCATCATCTGTAAAGGAATATAATAGGTCTCATTGGCCCCGTCCTTTCCAACAACCAAAATATCCAAAGGCATTGGCATAAGACCAATTCGTTCAAACACTACCTTGGTCTGATTCCCATTCGATTCCACACTTTTAATGCCATAGTCAATGGTATTTGTGGTCTGGGTCCAATCTGTCAGGTACCAATCCAACTGCATTCCAGATACTTTTTCAGCGGTGCGCTTAATATCGTTGGGCACCGGATGGGTAAACTTAAAATCTTCAAAGAACTTTCTTATGGTAGCCATTAATTTATCTTGTCCAATGATGTATCCCAGTTGCGAAAGAAAAATGGACCCTTTGCTGTATGCTGCCACGCCATAAGCGAAATTATTGGCGTAGCGGTCTGCATGAGTGGTCTGCGGAAGTTCCATCCCAGATTCTACCAACGCATAGTAGCTTTGATAGGAACGGGTAAATGGGTTCTCTTTGTTTTGCTCCATAACCTGGTTCATACAAAGACTACTGATAAACGTAGTGAAACCTTCGTCCATCCACTCATATTTGGACTCATTGGTAGCCAAGACATGTTGGAACCAGGAATGCGCCATCTCATGGACCATGACGCCGACCAGACTTGGAAACTTCCTTTGCCCTGTGATCAGAGTGCTCATAGCATACTCCATGCCTCCGTCACCTCCTTGGATTACAGAATATTGGTCGTAAGGATATTTCCCAATGTTTTTGCTAAAGAAACGCATGGTTTCTTCTGTCTTGGGCTGAAGCTTTTTCCAGTTTTCCTGGATTTCAGGATTGTTTTTGTAGAAAAAATGTAAGGTAGGACCATCTTCCATATCCACTACATCGTGAACATAATCTGGGTCGGCCGCCCACATAAAATCATGGACTTGGGGCGCCACAAAATGCCATGTTAATGTCTTCCCTTTAGTTTTTACTTTAGTACCTGGTGACTCATACCCATGGCCAATTTCCTCAGGATTTTGTAGATAACCTGAACCACCAACAGTGTACTCTTTATCAAGGGTCAATTTTACATCAAAGTTTCCCCAGACCCCGTGAAATTCCCGGGCAATATAAGGGTTGGGATGCCATCCTTCAATATCATACTCACAAAGTTTGGGATACCATTGGCTCATGGAAAGTGCCACGCCTTCCTTACTGTTTCGTCCAGAGCGACGTATCTGTACGGGTACCTGACCTATAAACGCCATATCGAGGGTAGTTTTCGCCCCAGGTAAAAGCGGTTGGTTCAATTCAACAACTAAAATGGTGCCTTCTTCGTTAAAAGTGACTGTATTTCCATCCTGCTTTAAAGCGGTAGTATGCAAATAACCCATTTCAGTTTCGGATAGAGATGCTATCCTGCTTTTCCCATTTTCTATCATCCGTCCATCGGGATCTTTTATGCTTTGAAGACGGAGGTCCATCTCACTGCCAGGTTGAAACGCATTATAATAAAGATGGTAAAAAACGCGGGTCAATGTATCCGGCGAATTATTGGTATATACCAGTTGTTGTGAGCCTGTGTATTGATAGGTTTCAACATCCATATCCACTTCCATGGTGTAATCCACGTGTTGCTGCCAATATCCAGGATGTGACTGTCCCACTAGTGATGCGATGCCAGAGAAGACGCCCAAAAAATAAAATAGTGTTCTTTTCATTGTTATTTGGTGTTAGTGGCCAGCGTCTGTTTTCCCTTTGAAATGTTATTGGCCAAAAGCAAGGCATTGTAGGCATTGGCCATTTTTCCAGATTTAGAGATTTAATCAAATGTAGTGCCTTTGGAAGCAGCACCGGATACAATTACGGAAGTCTTGGTGCGAAGTCCCGACTCCATCAAAATTTGCTTTACCTGAGGTGCGGAGAGTAGTGGATAATATGAACGAATCAAGGCGGCGATTCCTGCTACGGCGGGTGCTGCCATGGAAGTCCCCCCTTGAAAGTCATAAGAATTGTCTGGCATAGTTGAATAAATTTTGGCTCCTGGCGCAAAAATATCCACATTTTGTTTTCCATAGTTGGAAAAATTGGCCACCATCTCTGAACCATATTTGCTGGTAAGTGCCCCGACCGTGATTACATTATTGGAGATTTCAGTTCCAGAATATTTGTGGTCATTGGGGTAATTTTGATTCTCTGGATTGTCCAAATCGTTTCCGTCATTACCTGCCGCATGCACAATAAGTACATCTTTGGAAGCTGCATAACGAATGGCCTCATATACCCATTCCGCATTTGGGGAGAAGGATTTTCCAAAGCTACAGTTGATGATTTTTGCTCCATTATCCGCCGCATAGCGAATGGCCAGGGCAATATCCTTATCGTATTCATCCCCATTAGGGACTGCCCTTAGGCTCATTATCTCGACGTTTGTCGCAACCCCATCAACGCCTTTCCCATTATTTCGCTCAGCGGCTATGATTCCGGCCACATGGGTGCCATGACTTTCACTTTCGACACGATTTTTTGGATTCCCATTGCCGTATGAGATATCTTTAATATTGTAGGGGTCATCACCCACGGGTTCTCTGCCGTCAAATTCTTTGTTAAGATTATAATCTACTTGCTCGGTAAAATAGGTGATACCTTCTGTAAGTTCCTTCATTACCGTTGGGATATCATCGCCATACGTGAACATTTGGGTCAGCACAGCCACATTTTGCTGCATTTTCTCGTCATTCGTCTTTAGGGCGTTAAGGTCTTCTTTGGTGTACATCTCTTTGCCCAGTGCTTTTTTTACGGCGGTATCCGCGTTTTTTACCACTTGAAAAATCTGCTCATATTGCTGCTTGTTTTGCAAAGCTTTTGCATAATCTTCATCCAACTTTATTCTAGCCTTGGCCCGTGTGGAAGCATCTCCAATGTTCAAACGAAGCATTCGCGCAAACTCTAACTGCTCATTGTACGACTCACCCAAAAAGTTATATCCGTGAATATCATCTATGTACCCGTTTCCATCATCATCTTTCCCGTTGTTCGGACGTTCTTTGGAATTGGTCCAAAGTACATCATCCAAATCTTCATGGTCCAAATCTATACCTGAATCCACTACTGCTACGATTACCTTTTTCCCTTTTCTGTTTTTGATTATTTCACGGTAAGCCCTATCCACACTCATTCCAGGTATTGTGTCTTCAACAAGGTCGGCATGGCCCCATCTTTTTTGGGTTTTTTCAGAAATCTCGGAAATCTTTAAGGGAACGGCATCAATGTTTTCAACAGGCGTTGAAACCAAGTTAGTGGCCCCACAACCAAAAAGAACAAAAGAAAGCAGAACCGCCACAAAGCGGTAGGAATATGTAGTAATCATAGAAAAATCTTTATCGTAATGTTAACTTCATTAATTAGTGAATATTTCATGAAAGGAGAACAATTCGTTTAATCGAACTCCTTTTTCGGTATGTTTTAGTGTGCAAAGTTCATTGTGTGCGTCATGTTCAAAAAAGAGGATGAGGTTGTTGTTGGAGGCTTCGTCCAAAAAGATTTTTTTTTCGGCAAGGGTTTGAAGGGGTCGCATATCATAGCCCATAACGTAGGGAAGTGGGATATGGCCCACAGTGGGAACCAAATCCGCCACAAAGACCAAGGTTTTTTCTTGATAATGGATGTGGGGCAACATTTGCTTTTCCGTATGGCCATCCACAAGTAAAATATCAAAACCTAACTCGGAGTTTTTTATATAATTGGAATTTTGTCTTGAGACGAATTTTAGCTGGCCACTTTCTTCCATGGGAAGCAGGTTTTCCTTCAAAAACGACGCCTTTTCTCGTGCATTTGGGTTTGTGGCCCATGTCCAATGCGCTTCATTGGTCCAAAAATGTGCGTTTTTAAAGGCAGGTTCATACCCCGTTCTATCCGTATTCCACTGAATGCTTCCCCCACAGTGGTCGAAATGGAGATGGGTCATAAAAACATCTGTAATATCGTCCCTATGGAAGCCTATTTTTTTTAAAGAGCTATCTAAAGAATGATTCCCCCAGCGATGGTAATAACTAAAAAATTTATCGGACTGTTTGTTTCCCAACCCAGAGTCTATTAAAATAAGTCTTTCGCCGTCCTCGATAAGCAAACATCGGGCGGCGAGTTCAATCATGTTATTGGCATCTGCAGGATTGGTTTTGGTCCATAAGGATTTGGGGACCACACCAAACATGGCACCACCATCCAGTTTAAAATTACCGGTCTCAATAGGATAAAGCGTCATTTGAAAAGCAAACGGCATGCAAAATAAGAAAACCCCAATAGTTTGCCTTCAAAAAATGGACATTATTGGCCCTTTTTTAACAAAAATGGAATCAGACGCTTTTCATAATTATTTCGCTATCCCAATCGGATAGGGTAGAAAACATTGGAAGAAAAATCCTATTTTAACCAAAAATTGACCAATGCTCGAACTGGCGGGAATTATTATTCTTGGAATCATTGCACAATGGGTGGCTTGGCGTTTAAAACTACCTGCTATTTTGCCTTTGATTTTGATTGGTCTTTTGGTGGGGCCGATAGCAACCCTATATACTGAGGATGGTTCAAAATTGATTGAACCTATTTGGAATGGAACCAAAGGACTTTTTCCTGGGGATGGGCTGTATTATTTTGTTTCCCTAGCTATCAGTATCATTCTTTTTGAGGGTGGTTTGACCTTGAAACGTGCAGAAATTGCCACGGTCGGTCCGGTGATAACCAAACTGATTACGTTGGGCACTCTTGTTACTTTTTTTGGAGCTGGAGTGGCAGCGCATTATTTTTTTGAGCTTTCTTGGCAGATTTCCTTCCTGTTTTCTGCGCTTATCATCGTAACAGGTCCCACGGTGATTGCCCCTATACTTCGCAATATTCCTCTAAAGAAAGATGTTTCCACGGTCTTAAAATGGGAGGGTATTTTGATAGACCCCATTGGGGCGCTGGTGGCGGTACTTGTTTTTGAGTTTATTAGTGTTGGAGAGGGACAAGCGTTTACCAAAACAGCGCTGATTGAGTTCGGTAAGATATTGTTGTTTGGCACTACTTTCGGTTTTACGTTTGCCCACGCACTGGCATTTGCCATAAAGCGAAACTTTATCCCGCATTATTTATTGAATGTGGTGTCTTTATCCGTAGTGCTGTTGGTTTTTGTGGAATCAGACTTATTTGCCCATGAATCAGGACTCTTGGCGGTAGTGGTAATGGGGATGGTCTTAGGCAATATGAACCTTCCGAATTTAAAAGAACTCTTATATTTTAAGGAATCGCTGAGCGTTTTGTTGATTTCCATTCTTTTCATCCTTTTGGCGGCCAACATAAATATCAGTGACATGCGTCTGGTCTACAATTGGAATTCTGCGCTTCTTTTTGCAGTCATTGTTTTTATAATTCGTCCCATTGGAGTCTTTCTAAGTACGAAAGGGTCAAACCTTAAACTAAATGAAAGGTTGTTCATTGGTTGGGTGGGACCCAGGGGTATTGTAGCTGCGGGTATCGCCTCGTTGTTCGGATCTAAATTGTTAATAAAAGGAGAGCCAGGGGCTGAATATATAACGCCATTGGTGTTCATGATTGTTTTGGGAACCGTTCTTTTAAATGCAACTACTGCTCGTTTTTTTGCAAAGATCATAGGGGTTTTCCTGAAAAAATCGGACGGAATTCTTATTGTTGGAGCCTCCAAAGTGTCACGCCTAATAGGTAACTACCTTAGGAAAAACAATAGACATGTGGTACTCATCGACAATAACCAAACCAATGTGGACAAGGCGAAAAAAGAGGGGCTTGAGGCCCTAACAGCAGATATTTATTCCGATACCTTGACCGACAACATTGAGCTCAACGACGTGGGTTACTTAATTGCTCTGACCGCGAATACAGATATCAACACCTTCGCTTTGAACAAATTTGAGAAACAATTCGGGGAAAATGGGGCGTTTCGTTTGGCCAGTACCGATGAGATAAATCATCCCGAAAACATAAGTTCAAACGGACTTTTCTCCCCGTCCTATGATTTTATCAAGATGGCAGAAACATCGGAAAAGTATCCATCCATCCACGAAATCGATATCAAGGATAAAGAACACTATGACATTTTGATTCAAACCGCTGGTGAGGATTTGGACATTATTCCCATTTTTACAAAGTCTCCGAAGGGTGTGATAGACATTATGCCATCGGATTACAAGGATTTTAATCCCAATGGAGAAGGATACAAATTGGTCTATCTTGGAAAAGAATTTGAACCAGAAGGCCAAGTTTCTCAATGAACTAAGGTAGGCTTCGAAGGATTAAATTCAATATATCGGTGCATGGACCACATTTTTTTCTCCCTTCACAACAAGTTTTGGTTTAAGACATAATGCTTCTGCTTCTTTGTGTTTGAAAACATTTAACCTCAAATCCTTTTAAGCATGAAAAAAACAATTTATTCCCTTGCATTATTGGCTGCATTGAGTTTTATGGGTTGTTCTAGTGATGATGATAATGGTGGCGAAGAGAACTCAAGGACCTGTGACATCTTGAACCTCGTCCCCGCCACTTTTGTTGATAATGGAGACGGAACAGCTACTGTAACCTTTGATGGGGAGTCACAGACTTTCGATTTAGAGGGGGTCGATTTCGACACTTTTACAGATCAAATTTGTAGTGGCGATCTTGAACTTGACTTCAATTTATAACCAACTTAAAGATTGAAACAATACAGGCGGCTTTCTAAAAGCCGCTTTTTTTATTCTCGGACCATCCTTTTAGTAAGGTTATCGGTGATCCATCAACTGAGATAGGGGATTCGTCAATTCAAAGGTACTTTTAACGAGAGAAACCGCTTCTTTTGACCAAGTTCAATTAATCGTTCAATTTTAAAACGGCCATAAAAGCTTGTTGCGGAATCTCCACATTGCCCACTTGGCGCATTCGTTTTTTACCCTTTTTCTGTTTTTCGAGAAGCTTTCGTTTTCGAGAGATATCACCTCCATAGCACTTGGCGGTCACATCTTTTCGCAGTGCTTTAATAGTCTCCCTAGAAATAATTTTAGAGCCAATGGCCGCTTGGATGGGAATATCAAACTGCTGCCTCGGAATAAGCTCTTTGAGCTTTTCGCACATTTTTTTCCCGATGTTTTGAGCGTTATCAAAGTGGACCAATGCAGATAAGGCGTCGACGGGCTGGGCATTCAACAAAATATCTACTCGGACCAGTTTGGAGGCTCGCATGCCTATGGGTGTATAATCGAAAGAGGCATACCCCTTTGAAACGGTTTTCAATCGGTCGTAAAAATCGAAGACGATTTCTGCGAGGGGCATATCGAAGATAAGTTCCACCCGTTCTGTGGTAAGGTAGGTTTGATTTTTTATTTGTCCACGTTTTTCAATACATAAGGACATTACATTCCCCACAAAATCTGATTTTGTAATGATAGTGGCCTTTATATAAGGTTCTTCCACGCGGTCGAGAGTGGAAGGTTCCGGCAAGTCGGAAGGGTTGTTGACAATCAAAGCGGTATCCCGGTCTTTTGTGGTGAAGGCGTGGTAACTTACATTGGGCACCGTGGTAATGACGGTCATGTTAAATTCGCGTTCCAGGCGTTCTTGGATGATTTCCATGTGGAGCATCCCCAAAAATCCACAACGAAAACCAAATCCTAGGGCAGCACTGCTCTCAGGAGTAAAAACCAAAGAAGCGTCGTTTAACTGGAGTTTCTCCATAGAAGATCGTAATTCCTCAAAATCCTCCGTGTCCACTGGATAAATCCCTGCGAACACCATGGGCTTTACATCTTCAAACCCCTCAATCGCGTTTTGCGTAGGTTTGTTCGCGTCCGTAATGGTATCGCCAACCTTTACCTCACGCGCATCTTTGATCCCAGTGATCAAGTATCCCACATCTCCAGCTGAAATCCTGGTTTTTGGTATCTGTCCGAGTTTTAAAGTGCCTATCTCGTCAGCAAAATAATCTTTTCCCGTTGCTACAAATTTTATTTTTTGCCCTTTTTGGATTTCACCGTTCACAACGCGAAAATATGTTTCGACACCCCTGAAGGGATTGTACACAGAATCAAAAACCAAAGCTTGTAAGGGCTCGTCCGGATTACCTTCCGGGGCAGGGACACACTCAATGATAGCTTTTAAAATAGCCTCGATACCAATTCCGGTTTTCGCACTTGCCGGAATAACTTCTTCCGGGTCGCATCCCAACAAATCAACAATATCGTCGGTGACTTCTTCCGGGTTTGCGCTGGGCAAATCCACTTTATTGAGAACGGGAATGATTTCTAGGTCGTTCTCAAGGGCCAAATATAGATTTGAAATGGTTTGGGCTTGTATGCTCTGGGCTGCATCAACCACTAAAAGGGCACCTTCACAGGCTGCAATGGAACGGGACACTTCATATGAAAAATCAACATGTCCCGGAGTATCGATCAGATTTAAAATGTATGTCTCGCCCTCATATAGATATTCCATCTGTATGGCATGACTTTTTATGGTAATGCCGCGCTCTCTTTCCAAATCCATGTTGTCCAAGAGCTGGTCTTGTTTTTCACGTTCGGTAACCGAACCGGTAAAGTCCAACAAGCGATCGGCCAAAGTACTTTTTCCATGGTCGATATGGGCAATTATGCAAAAATTTCGAATCCTTTTCATATCAATGGGCAACAACAGAACAGCCGTTCCGTATCAGTTGCAAATATAGTTCTTTTAACACCCAAACATCGATTTTTTCCACCCTTGGGACAAGGTTGGCAAAAGGCTCTAAAATATTTTATTAGATTTGGTACCCAACCCCACACGTTCATGAACCACCGCACCTCAACTTTTGTTATAGCGTTCCTGACTTCAATTTTATCCTGGGGGCAGACCCATCAAATTAGTGGTAAAGTCGTGGATGAATCGAACAATCCCATCGCCTTTGCCAATGTTCTATTGCTTAGGGCCGCAGATTCTACTTTCGTTCTGGGGACCTCTACTGACGATTTGGGAAAATTCCGTTTAAAGGGAGTGGAATCTGATCTTTATCTGCTTCAAGCGAGTTATATAGGAATTGGTTCCGAACCTCGGGGGCTTGATGTTTCAAGTGATATTTCCTTGGGCGCGCTGGTTATTCCTTCAAGCACCAAGTTGGATGAGGTAGTGGTTACCGCGAAGCGACCTACAGTGCAGCGATTTGCGGATAGATTGGTTTTCAATGTGGAGAACAGTATCGTTTCGCAGGGCAGTTCTTGGGATATTTTAAGGAGTACACCTGGGGTAATTGTCAACCAAGAAGAGCTACAAATTAGGGGCCAGCGAGCAACGATTTATTTGAACGAACGAAAAGTTCAGTTATCAGGACAGGAGGTCAGGGATTTATTGGAAGGTTTCTCCGGGGCCAATGTTACCTCCGTAGAGGTCATTACGAACCCTCCCTCCAAATATGATGCAGAGGATGGTCCCATTTTGAATATTGTGACCAGCAAAGCGATAACCCCTGGGTATAAAGGGAGTGTAAATGGAAGTATCACCCAAGCTGTTTTCCCAAAGTATAGCCTTGGGACCAGTCATTATTACAAAACTGATAAATTGAATGTCTTTGCCAACTATTCGATTAATCCAAAAAAGGAAATCCGAAGAACATCAAAAGGCATCGATTTTATTGATAACGGGGGGGATGTTTTTTCAGTTTGGGATACCGAGTACGAACAAATTGATCGTTTGGTTCCTCAAAATGCCAGCGTTATTCTGGATTATGATTTCAATGCCAGAAATAGCTTAAACGTAACCTCCAATCTCTCTTTCAATTTAGGCCAAGATCGCGAGAACGAATTGGAGACGGCTATTTTTAATGCCCAAAACCAAGTGGATTCCACATTTGCCACTTTAAGTGATACCGATTTGGACAAGACCAATATCGCTGTGGACCTTACCTACGAACACAAGCTGAAAAAAGAAGGGGCCAAACTGTCCTTTAATGGGCATTACACCTATTATAATGGAAAATCTTTTCAAAGTTTAAATTCAAATTATTTTGACGAAACGGGTAGTTTTTTGCGCGATTTTGGATTTAATTCCGACGCGCAACAGGACATTGAAATTTTTACGGGGCAGGCCGATTATTCTTCTCCCATTGGACAAGGTTCCCTTGAAGCGGGGCTCAAGGTTTCATCAATAAACTCGGATAGTGAGCTTGTTTTTTCTGATTTTGTTGGGTTTAGCGATACGGTTGATGAATCCCAATCCGATGTTTTCGTGTACGATGAAAAGGTTTATGCAGCATATTTTAGTTGGGTCAAGAATTGGGAAAAATGGTCCATGAAAATTGGGGTTCGAGGCGAGTTGACGGACGCTTCTGGAACATCTTTGTCCTTGAACGAAACCAACACCCAAGATTTTTTTGAACCTTTTCCATCCTTATATCTATTGTACACCCCCTCTGAAAAACACAGTTTTTCGTTCGACTACGGAAGAAATGTGGAACGGCCCAAATACAATGATTTGAACCCATTTCGGTTTTTCTTCAATGAAAATGATTTTGAAGAAGGGAACCCCAGATTGTTTCCAAGTTTTTCGAACAATTTTAACCTAAACTACTCCTTGAACAGTGAGTTTTTCTTTGATGTGTACTATCGGGATAATGGGGAAAACATTGCTGACCTGGTTTTTCAGGACAATGAGGACTTGACGCTTCGGGAGCTCAAGCAAAATGTGACCCGCAGTAAATCGTATGGTTTTGATTTTACGGTAAGTAAGGGAATAATGCCATTTTGGTTTTTGTATGCCTATACTTCTGTGTTTCATGAAGAAGAAACCTTCGTTGCGGTGGAAAGCGGAAATCAAGAGTTTACCGCCGAAGTCGATGGGGTATACGGATATTTGGCGAACTACCTAACCCTTTCTAAAGATGGTACTTTTACCGGAGAGCTTACCGTGACGTATTTGTCCCAATTTTTGTTTGGTTCCTATATATCGGATGACCAATTGAATGTCACGCTGGGACTGAGAAAATCACTTTTTAACAATAGGGCCTCTATTTCTCTGGCGGCAGAGGATCTTTTGGAGCAATACATACCCACGTATAGGTCTCGCTATTTGAATCAGGATAATTTTTTCAGAAGACGGCCAGAGACCCAGTTTATACGATTCGGGTTTACATATAACTTTGGGAATTTCCGGCTGGAAGACAATCAAAGAGGTTTAGAAAAGAAGGAGCGCGCGCGCTTGGAGGATGAGTAGATATAGGGTTTTCCCGGTATTTTGTATTTTTACGGCCTAAAATTTGAAAAGCTTGCCAAATATCGCCGACATACAACTCCCTGATTTTCCATTGCTTCTGGCACCTATGGAAGATGTTAGCGACCCGCCCTTTCGCGCTTTATGCAAAGAACAAGGGGCAGATGTTGTGTATACGGAGTTTATCTCATCAGAAGGGTTGATACGCGATGCCGCGAAAAGTGTGATCAAGTTGGACATCTACGAAAAAGAGAGACCGGTTGGGATTCAGATTTTTGGAGCAGAACTCGATTCAATGCTCCGGGCAGTGGATATCGTGGAAAAATCAAACCCTGATATTATCGATATTAACTTCGGATGTCCGGTAAAGAAAGTGGTCTGCAAAAATGCCGGTGCAGGTATTTTACGGGATATACCGCTAATGGTTAAATTGACCAGTGAGTTGGTCAAACGAACCAAGCTACCAGTGACTGTAAAAACGCGTTTGGGGTGGGATCAAAATTCCATTAAAATTGTTGAAGTCGCAGAGAGACTACAGGATGTTGGCATACAAGCGATATCCATTCATGGTCGCACACGTGTGCAGATGTACAAGGGTTCTGCAGACTGGGTTCCCATTGCAGAAGTGAAGAACAATCCCAGAATGTACATCCCTGTCTTCGGAAATGGGGATGTAGATTCCCCGGAAGCCGCTGTGCGCATGCGAGACGATTTTGGTTTGGATGGCGCAATGATAGGACGTGCCAGCATAGGAAATCCTTGGTTTTTCAAAGAAGTAAAACACTTTTTTGAAACAGGTTTGCACATGGAACCTCCCACCATGTCGGAGCGTGTTGAAGCAGCGCGGAGGCACCTTCAAATGGCCATTGATTGGAAAGGTGAAAAATTGGGGGTTTTCGAGACACGAAGGCATTACACCAATTACTTTAGAGGTATCCCCCATTTTAAGGAATATCGAATGAAAATGGTTACCAGCGATGCAGCCTCAGATGTTTTTGCCGCTTTCGAAGAAGTAGAAGAAAAATTTGGGCACCATCAATTTGCTTAGGCGGTTATCAGTTTTTTGGAAATCCGGTTGCTGGCGATTTTTGAAGAGATGAATCCCAAGACCACTATGGTCAACAAGACTACCAGCACATTCGCAAAATTGAACTCTACGGGATATGCAAGGGATGGCGTTATTTTAAGCCATCCGAAAAGGATTTGACTTCCAATCAGCAGACTTCCGATAAGGACCCCAATAATTCCGCCAATAGAGGTAACCAGAAGCCCTTGAATAAAATAAACCTGTCGTAATTCCTTGATGGTGGCCCCCAGGCTAAATAGGGTCCTTGAATTTTGTTGCTTGTCCAAGATCATCATAATAATCGCTCCTACGACATTGAACAAGGCAATAATAAGAACCAAGGTAAAAATTAGATAAGTTGCCAAATTTTCTGTGTTCAGCATTCGATACAATGTGCCATTAAGCTGTTGTCGGTCAAGAACATAGACCTTGTCTCCCAAAACCTGTAAGATACGGTTTTGGATTTCCTTGTAATCGTTGTCCGATTTTAACTTAAAGTTTATCCCAGAGACTTGGGTACTGTCTTTCTCGAGCAGCTTTTGTACCAAGTTCAATGTAGTGATCACGTATTTTTTGTCAAGGTTTTCCTCCACGGCGTATACTCCGCTTATCACGAGCGGGAGCTGATTGTAAGGCCTGTTGTTCGGATTCTGCTGGGAGAAAGCGCCCTTTCCAGGCTTTGGCACAAGAACCGACATTGGATTTTGGTAATTATCCAAAGGAATTCCCAGCAGATTATAGATACCAATTCCGATGACCGCGTTTTGTTCGATAACTCCCCAATTTCCAAAATATAAAGTACTGTCCACTCCCGTAACAGAGCGGTAGTTTCCATCTACTCCTTTTATATAGGCGATGGTACTTTTTTCCCTAAAGTTGAGGTAAGCCCGTTCTTCCAGTTCTTTTGAAAACTGGGCCACGCCTTCAATTTCCTTGATTTTCTGTTCTTCTGCGGGAGAGATTGAAAAATGCTTGCCAGTGACAGGAAGTGCTTTGAGGTCAGGATCAAAAGTGTTGGTGAACGACAAGCTGAAGGTTTTTAAACCTGCAAAAGCGGAAAGCACCACGAATAAGGCTGCTGAACCAATTACAATTACCAAAAAAGTGATAAAGTTTATGATGTTTACGGCGTTTTGATGGCTTTTAGACCGTAGATAGCGTTTGGCAATGTAGAAGGAAAAGCTCAAAATCAGGATTTCTTGCGTTTGTCCAAGAGGTTCCGGTTGACGATGGGATTTTCTTCTCCTTTTAGAGAGGTTTCAATTTTATCGATATAATCCAAAGAGTCATCCAAGAAAAAGAGTAGCTCGGGCACCCTACGTAATTGGTTTTTCGTACGCTGCGCTAAATCGTGTCGGATAAGCACTTTGTTCGACATTATGCCATCGAGAAGCACTTCAGAGTTGCTATTGGGAAAAATACTGATGTAGACTTTTGCTATGGACAAATCTACGGTAACGCTGACCTTGGTCACTGAAATAAGAGTACCCTGCATACCGCCATCCGTAGCTGCCCGCTGAAGGATATCCACGAGGTCCTTCTGTAATATTCCAGCAATTTTACGTTGTCGCTGTGATTCCATACTGCAAAATAACGGAATAAATGATGAACCTCATCGATTGCTACCACATCAGTATGTAATTTTAAGCCTAGAAATTCTAGTTGTGGTACAAAATGGAAAAAATAGAGCATATAGGAATTGCGGTCAAGGACTTGACCAGCGCGAACGTGTTATTCGAAAAGTTACTGGGGGTTTCTCATTATAAAATTGAAGAAGTTCCTTCTGAAGGGGTGCGTACTTCTTTTTTTAGATCGGGACCGAATAAGATAGAATTGTTGGAGGCCACAGACCCCAAGAGTCCCATAGCCAAGTTTTTGGACAAGAAAGGGGAAGGAATTCACCATATAGCCTTTGCTGTAGAAGATTTGGAAGTTGAGATAAAGCGGCTGGAAGGGGAAAGCTTTGTGATTTTACCTGGATTTCCTAAAAAAGGTGCAGATAATAAGCAAGTTGCTTTCTTACATCCCAAAGGCACAAATGGCGTATTGGTAGAACTTTGCCAAGATATTAAGGCTTCATAGACCAATAAAACCTTGCGGTGTAGCAAAATAAATGCTAATATTGCATCCCCTTAAAGGGAGGTCCTATAGCTCAGTTGGTTAGAGCACCTGACTCATAATCAGGGGGTCCCTGGTTCGAGCCCAGGTGGGACCACT
>NZ_CAKZYF010000147.1 GCF_937884665.1 uncultured Allomuricauda sp.
ACCGTCTCGTTGCTGCCGCCCTCTATCCCTATTGTAAGGGTAGTGCCGCTTAGACCGGAGCCGCTGATGTCCTGGTCGTCGCTGCCGCCGTTGTCGTCCACCCAGCTGTAGGTGCCGCTGCCATCGGTGCTCAGCACCTGGCCGTTGGTGCCCCCTGTGGGAAGCTCTATCTCGTTGGTCGGGTCCGCGTCCGCGTCATTTACGTCGTCCACATTATCGGCAAAATCGGCTGGAACCCCTGTCAGGCTCGACCATGCTCCATCGAAGTCATCTAATGCATTACTGTCGTAGCCGCTCAAATCAATAACCGTGGCATCAGGGTCTCCCGTAAGGGTAATCTGACCCCCAGAGAAGCCCAAATCCTGAGCGTCTGTATTGGTATCAATAATAGCAGCAAGGTCGGCTAAGGCAACCGAAAAAGTATTGGTATCCGAATCCGTTATGACCAGATTCGTGTTTGTTCCATCTATACTAAATGATGCTATAGTAGTATTGGTATCAGTCAAGGTGTCACTTAAACCACTTAAATCCACATTTACGCTTCCTCCATCTTCCAAAGTCAGTGTCAACTCATTTGTGACTCCATCTAGCGTAAAACTTTGCAATTGCTGGTCATCATTTGATGTCAACTCCCATGAATCCCCATCCCAAAAGAAAATGGTACCAGTTGCTGTATTGACATAAATATCACCAGAATCTGCCCCAGTTGGCGAGGTAGCTCCAGGGGTATTTACTGCTGTGCCTTTCAAGACTTCGCAATTGCATTGGTCTTGTAAAGTGACTGTGGTCTGGGCAAATATTATGGTTGTGAATAATAGAAAAAATAGAAATATGATGTTCTTTTTCATGGGGCTACTATTTGCTAACATCGAATATTTTGACATTTGGTGTATTTATGAACGTTTGCGTACGTCCGGTATGGACAGACTGCATCCTTTAACAAAATTACCGATACCCTCAGGGGGTGAAAATATTTGTTGTGTATATCAAAAATCTAATTGTCTAGCTTTGGAAATATGAAGTCATATCTTCGCTTACCCATGATTTTTTAGTATGCCTTTAATCGATTAAAGCACTGATTTCAAAGCTTAAAAGCACTTTCAAAAAACTGAAGGTTCGTAAAATCCAGAATATAGATGTACGAAAACTTGGATATAGTCTTGAAATTTAACTATGGGTTTGATACCAAGGTTGGATTGATTTTATCGGTTTGAAGAAACCAAAAGACGTCAAATCGATAACATGGATGTTGTTCGCTAGACTAATTTTTGTTGATACGAAAGGTTATCCGTCTGTTCGTTATTATGGTACCGACAGCGATACCCAAGGTAACTTGATTGGATATCAACATGCTACACGCCTGGGCCGAATTAGAAACCAGTACCCGATATTGCTCTCCATTTACTGCACTGGTCGGGTTGGATATTGATAAGCTATTTGTACTGGTACCCCCATAAATTCCACCATCCGACAAATCTTCCCAAATGGAACCTGTGAAACGTTGCCATTGAAAAGTGTCTGCATTAGAAGCTGTGACGGTAAAAGAAGTATTACATCCTGGGCAGGTCTGTACATTTATGGGCTGTCCTGATATGCTGACAGCTGGCAAAACCTCCAGATAGTCAGGCGTTCCATTTCCATTCTGGTCCGCCGGTGCCATATAGGACGCTCCGGCAACTGTCCCATCTCCATTAATTGCAGGAAATCCAGAACCAAATCGACCATTATCATCTGAATCTGTTGACGCATCCGCATACGCTTCATCTGCATCCCCGCATCCATCACCATCACTATCTGTATCGATACAGTCTTGCATTCCATCCAAATCCGTATCCTTTTGGGCTGTCCATATAATAGCATTTACCAATAAATCCTCTCCTGCTGCGTTAAATCCGCCATTACTGTTGGCGTGGGGAACAATAGCTCTCCTACCGGGAGCAGTGCCAACGTCCATGGCATCACCTACTTCCCAGACGGCTAGGGCCACCTCGCCATTTGGATGTAAGCCCAAAACCGTTCCGGAAACCAAGCTGCTGGCTCGAAATGAAGCATCTCCAATATCATTATTCCCCAGAGAGAGACCATTGGTAATTGGGTGCGAATTGTTGGTGATATTTACAAAGTTCGTGTTATTGGTAGCTCCTTGGTTCGCACCTAGAATTTCGTCATGCAAAAAGGTTTCACTGGTTATTACGCCCCTTTCTGTGGTGACCAGATTGGATACGTTGGTGAAAGCTGTTCCACTGACCGCATCTTCGTAAATAAAGGTCACTGCATAGTTGTCAGCATTTCCTCCCACACCATCATCCACAACAGTTACTACAAAGCCCAAAGCAGTTAGTTTATCAATTGTATTTTGTTCTTCGGTACTCGCCGTTCCGTCGGTCACCCATAGAACGGTAAAAGCGTTTGGGCATTCCACCGAATCTAATATCCCATCATTATCATCATCTAAATCCACAACATCAGAAATGCCATCTTGGTCAGAGTCCATTTCTGTGGTCAACCTCGCTGCGGAAGATGTAAGAGAAGGACATGAACTTGCTGAATTTGAAATTACAAATTGGTATAAATATCCGTCCTTGCCACTATCTACCGATAATATTGTAAGGGTCTGTGTAGTTGTACCGGAATACTCTGAACCATCGGAAATATTGGAAAAACTCGTTCCTCCATTTGTACTAACTTGCCATTGAAAGGTGTCAGCATTGCTGGAGTTGACCGTGAAGTTGGCATTTGCACCCAAACCTACTGTCTGATCGCTGGGTTGGCTGTTTATTGTTAGTGGCGTAATGGTAATAGTTTGTGTAACATCCATTGTGTTTCCTGAATCATCGGTCACCCTGTAAGTACGGGTAACGATTTCAGGATTAGTACCGCCATCACTCACATCACTTATAAAAGTAACCGCTGGGTTTGCAGTACAGTTATCCGCTTCATCGGTTATGCTGTTGGTATTGGCCGCGGGTACGTCGGTTGCGCAAAACACAGATATTGGTGGTGGGCTACTGGCAGTTGGGGCAATATTATCCATTGTTATGGTGGTTACCCCGGTCAGACTCAACACAGGATCCCCGACACTGCCGCCGTATTCCACCACATATCCTTGAGGTGCGTATGCTCCACCTCCACCTGCGTTGGGCAAGTCGTTCCAAGATCCGGGTCCTCCGGTACCCCTGACCACTGAAGGATCCGTTATATGGGCATAGTCTTCATTTCCGGAATTATTGGGTTCATCCCCGTTCCAGTAAGCAAAATTGAAAGGAGCTACAGTGGTGCCTGCAATTCCACCACTCCAGAAGGAAGTGCCTGCTTCGGGTCCTGTGACCCATTGCCAGTCCCCTTCCGTGGCTGCATCCGATGCACCAATCCATCCTACACCCTGTGCCTGAGAACCCGAAAAATCGGCTTCTTCTTGCGTGACCAAAGTTGCTAGATAGCCCTGCAATCCAAAATAGGTTCTAGCGGCTGCAGCATCCCTCGCATCAGTCCATGAGATTCCTGGATCAGCAACAAACTCATAGTAATGGTCGGTTGGTGGTAGGTAGTTCGCCGTCCCGGGAGTTATAGAAAATTGTCTTGTACCCAAGGGGTTGGCTGCGCTACTGGAATATTCCACATCCAAAATAGCTGCTTCAAATTCGGTAAAAGTGGCCGGACCTTGTAGGGTCAATTCTCCCTCTACTGCATCCCAACTGGCCGTAATAGCGGGATGCGACCCTGTTAGTGTCAAAAGATCTTCCCCATTTACATATCCTGATGAAACTTGTATGTAAATGGCGTCTGTAGTAGTGTTATCAGGATCGGTCAAACTTATAGTTTCTACAATACTCAAGGAGGTTCCAGGGCAATATATCTGGTTTCCCGTTATCGTTAAAACCGGTGGTTGGTCAGGAATTTCGGTAAAGGTTACATTATCAACATAAATTGTTTCACCTCCTGCCCAGTTTCCACTGCCTGTAATAAACTGAATCGAAGATGAGGCGGAAAGTTCACCTGTAGATAGGGTATAGCTAACCGAGCCTGTTCCAGCTAATGTAGCGACCGTATTATAGGTAGACCCATCAAATAATTGAACAAGCAGACTTTCGTCGCCACTGGTCCGATTGTAATCCAATGAAAGTATGGCTCCGGAATATGCGGAGAGATCCAAACTTCGTGCAATCGAGCGGTTATCCAAGTTATTGAACTCCAATTGGTTCCCAACAATTTCAATACGGCCACCTGTTGCACTGCCGTCATCATTGGTTTCCGTCCAATTGCCTAAAAAACTCTGGGAGCCATCATTATTTGCGTAAGATGCAGTATTAAATTGGTCACTAAAGGTTTCCTGTGCCTGAATCCTTTGTAGCAGACAAAAAGAGATTACGGATAGCCACAATACCAGATTTTTTCTTAAGGTTTCTTGAGGTCCCATGTGTTTACCCAATGAGCAGTATGTCCAAAAATAGGATAGAACTCCAAACGTTCTAAGTATTTGTTGTGAAAGGGTCCATCGATGAAGTGTATCCTATGGATTATGGGGTACAATTAATGTAAACCTCAGGTTTATGTATCGAAAATTAAAGGGATCTGCGATTTATACCAGTACTGCGGTAAGGTGTTGCTCTACTCGAAAATTATAAATTCAGAACGTCTATTCAATTGATGCTTGTCTTTTGAACATGGTGTTCCGTTGGAACATTCATTGACCAATCGTGTTTCTCCATATCCCTCACCTTGCAATCGCTCTTTTGAAATTCCTTTGGATATCATGTAAGCCACAGTGGACTCGGCTCTTTTCTTGGACAGCCATAAGTTGTAAGCGTCATTTCCCCTACTATCTGTATGAGAGTTAACCTTGATTTTTAAACTAGGATATTTCTCCATTGCCACGATCACTTTTTGTATTTCAATTTCGGCATCTGGTCTAATGTCATATTTATTCAAATCGAAGTAAATGGTGCTGAGCTGCAACAATTTGGCCAAATCATCCCCAAATCCTCCGGTGACCACATCTCTTTCCAAGTAAAAATCCACAATTCGCGGTTTGCCATACGATTTGGTCAAGTACTCTTCAGCGGGTACATATCCGTCGCGGGAAGCCCTTACAAAATTACCTTTGGAACAATCCAATTGTAGGACATAGTTTCCTTTTGCATCCGTTATCGTAGTGGAAACTTCCTTATTTTCCTCATCAATTATCTTAACAGTGGCACCTGCCAGTACTTCATTTGATATTCTGTCCCTAACTGTTCCCGTCACTTCCTGTATACAGTCCAGTACCAGAGGGTTTTTTTCGGAAAATCGATAAATATCATCCTCGCCCAATCCACCTTCTCTATCCGAAGAAAAATACCCCTCTTTTTTTTCATTATCGATGATAAATGCAAAATCATCGGTTGGTCCATTTACAGGTCTGCCGACGTTGACGATAGGCTGGTCATATTCGTCGAAAGCAATTTTCGTTGCAAAAACGTCCAAACCGCCGAGACCTGAATGTCCATCCGAAGAAAAATACAATACACCATCTGGTGTTATAAATGGAAAGGTTTCCCGAGCTCCTGTATTGATATTCTTTCCAAGATTAACTACTGGACCATAAGTACCGTCCCCTATAATCTCAGTCATAAAAATATCAGATTCACCATAAGAGCCTGGCATGTCCGAAACAAAATACAAGCGTTTTTCATCTGGACTCAAAACAGGATGTGCCACTGAGTATGAATCATTGTTAAACGGGAGTTCAACGATATTGGTCCATTCACCTTCAATCAAATCTGCGCTATAGATCTTAAGGCGAATAACCCCTTTCTCGTCTTTAAACTTCTTTCCATCCAAAAAATTATTCCTGGTAAAATAGATAATGGTCCCATCTTTTGTAACCACCGAAGTGGACTCATGCAAACGGGTATTTACGTCCCC
Source organism: uncultured Allomuricauda sp. (assembly GCF_937884665.1). Taxonomy (GTDB): domain Bacteria; phylum Bacteroidota; class Bacteroidia; order Flavobacteriales; family Flavobacteriaceae; genus Flagellimonas. Next base: position 5,905 of record NZ_CAKZYF010000147.1, read on the forward strand.
TTGAAGTTTAACTACCGTACCATTCGAGATACTATCTGCGTCCACCTTATATAAGTCCAAAAAATCTTTAGCGTTCCATGTGTGTCGATAACGCGCCAAATTACCTGTGTCTCTATCTGAAGCAAAGATTAGCCCTTCCTCATAGAAAGAAGCTGCAAAATCGGAGTACTTGCTGTTGTATTGGAAGGGTTCAATTTCATATCGTCCTGAATTAGCTTCTATTTTTTCCAAATAATCTGCATCAAAATCAACCTCAAGTGTGGATGCCATCTGCTTAAACTTTTGCATTACTTCCACAGATTTATCGTATTTCCCAAGTGTTTTCAGGGATTGCGCATATCGGAAGAAATAATCGGCCTCAATATCATCAGGATAAGATTCCACTAGTTTTTGATAAACATTGGCGGCCTCTTCATACTTCGCGTTGAAATAATATGAATTCCCTAGACGTTTCAAAAGGTCTGAGGAAGTATAGCCTTTATCCAGAACTTTTTTATAGATATCTATAGCCGGACTGAAGGAATATTCATCATAGCGTTCATCTGCCTTTGCTTTGACCCTTTCTTCCAACTTGTAATCGGTTTCTTCTTCTTGGGCGGAAATACAAATCATACCGCCAACCAACATAAAAAGAATGGAAAGTAAAATTCTAATCATACCATGGTTTTAAAAGAATCTTGGAGAAACTGTCCTCTGAAACGCCTTTAGCAGTTCCAGTCTTAAAAATACCTCAAATGAACCATCATTGAACTGGGTACCTCCTAACTCCGTGGTTTCACGGTCGTATGCAAGCCCTAACATAATTTGGTCGGTAACTTGGAAACCGGCCAAGGCGCTTATGGCAGCATCCCAGCGATAAGCCGCCCCGAAACTAAATCTTTCCGCAAACAAAAAATTGGCAGAGATATCAACTTGTAGGGGTGCACCGCCTACTGCTTTTGTCAATAGTGCAGGTTTGAACTTCAAATTGCCATTTAAATCGAACACGTAGCCGGTAATGAGGTAGAAATTTATTCTTTCCGTTGCCAAAAAATTAACGGATTCCGCGTCTCCCCCGCTATTGTCAAAAAATTCGGTCTCCAATATATTTGGAGCTGAAAAACCAGCATAAAATCTATCTGTATGATAATAAATCCCAAGACCAAAATTTGGTGAGAATTGATTATCGATATTGTCTTGATTTACAACTTCCTGATCAAAATTCCTCAAACCGTTAAAGTCCAGATTAAGGAGGTTTCCTCCAGCTTTTAAACCAAAAGAAAGTTTTGCGGTACTAGAAACATCAATAGTATAGGAAAGCACGGCATCCAAATAGGTCTCTTGCACTACTCCATCTCCTATGTTGTCATTGACAATGGAAATCCCATATCCCAACCTGCTATTACGAATCGGCGAGTGCAGATTTACGGTAAAGGTTTCCGGAGCTCCATCCAGACCCACCCATTGTGAACGGTATAAACCCGCAAAACTCAGCTGCCCTCTTGATCCGGCGTAAGCCGGATTCACGCTCAAGGTATTAAACATGTATTGTGTGTATTGGGCATCTTGCTGCGCACATAAGTCATTTATCGTCAAGATAAAGAACAAGATTACTACCCAAAAATATCTTTTATTCATGCTATATCAAGTATGTTATCGGCTTATGTATATGTATTCGGAGTCGGTAAATCTCCCTTCGTCTGTTTCGTATTCAAAGATATAAAAATATACTCCTGAGGGTAGAAAGTCATTTACGCTTAACGTGGACCGCCCTCTTGAACGTCCGTCAAAAACGTTGTTCACGTTGTTGTAGTCTATACCATCATAAACCTTAACGCCCCATCGGTTAAAAATCTGAAGTGTACTATTTCTCACAGAATCTAAGCCTCTGATAAAAAGAAAATCATTTCTTCCATCTCCATTTGGGGTAACCAGTTGGTTAACCTCGACGTCTTCGCTTGTTGGTGGTGGAATTGAATCGTCCGTAGGGTCGAGGTAGTCGGGCGTGCCGTCATCGTCCGTATCGTCATTGG
>NZ_CAKZYF010000148.1 GCF_937884665.1 uncultured Allomuricauda sp.
TTTGGAAACCTTGCTTTGCGTTGAGGCAACCGACAAACTTGACCCATACAAACGCACTACGCCTACTAACAAAGAACTTATGGCGCAAGGCGTTGGAAACACCATATCTGGTTTTCTAGGAGGACTGCCGGTTACTCAGGTAATCGTTCGTAGTTCGGCAAACATACAGTCCGGCGGGCGAACCAAAGCTTCCGCTATCATTCATGGTTTCTTTTTGTTGATTTCGGTACTGCTTATTCCGAAGTTGTTGAACATGATTCCGTTGTCTGTTTTAGCCGCGATACTATTTATTGTGGGTTATAAATTGGCCAAGCCCAAATTGTTCAAGACCATGTATCAATTGGGTTGGAAACAGTTTATTCCTTTTGTGGTGACTGTGTTGGGTATCGTTTTCACGGATTTATTAGTTGGTATCGGTCTAGGATTAGCTGTTGGTATTGTGGTGATTCTTATCAAAAGCTATCAAAACTCCCACTTTCTTCTCATTGAAGTTAAATGCAATGGGGTTCACAAAATATATATGACCTTGGCCGTAGAGGTAACGTTCTTTAATAAAGGTGCCATCCTAAAAGAATTGGACAGCCTTCCTGAAGATTCTTACTTGGAATTGGATGTTCGTAAGACCCGCTATTTGGATAACGATATTATTGAGATTCTTGAAGACTTTTCTGAAAAGGCAAAGAACAAGAATATCCACATTAAGCTCATTTCAGAAAGGGGTATAGTAGAAAACCCAGATAGCTACATCAAATTTTTTAAGCTAGACAAAAAAAATAATCAAAATATACCAAATGATAACACAGACGAAAGCAACACAGGCAGCACTAACTCCGGAGTCGGCGTTGAAGCTTCTGAAAGAGGGTAACCAACGCTTTGTACAACAAAACCAGACCCCGCGAGATTTAATCGAACAGGTAAAACAAACCACCTCTGGTCAGTATCCTTTTGCGACCATTTTGAGTTGTATTGATTCTAGGGTTTCCGCAGAATTGGTTTTTGACCAAGGTGTTGGGGATATTTTCAGTGCACGCGTTGCAGGAAATATTGTGAACGAAGACATTTTGGGTAGTATCGAATTTGCTTGCAAACTGGCAGGCACCAATATAATCGTGGTTTTGGGACATTCTGGATGTGGAGCCGTTAAAGGGGCTTGTGATGATGCAAAAATGGGAAATTTAACCACCCTTTTGAGTAAAATCAAACCCGCTGTGGAAGCGATTACTGAACCAGAGGACGCAGGTTTACGGAATTCAAAGAATGCGGATTTTGTAAATGCGGTAGCAGAAAAAAATGTTTATTTGACGATAGACAATTTGAGGCAAAATAGTCCGGTTCTTGGCGAAATGGAAGAGAATGGTGAAATTATGGTCGTCGGCGCCATGTATGATATTGCAGACGGAAAAGTCCACTTTTTGTAAAATTTCAAAAGACATCGTTATAAAAGGCCCTTGCAATGCGCTTGGGCCTTTTTTCATGGGTCAAATTTACTATCTTGGCCCAAGCATGTAACCGTTTTATCCAACGCCATGTTCAAACACATTCGAGGGGACCTATTTGGAGGAATCACCGCTGGTATTGTTGCATTGCCCTTAGACCTCGCCTTTGGTGTCAGTTCAGGACTGGGCCCCAGTGCCGGTTTGTATGGTGCTATTTTCATTAGTTTTTTTGCTGCGCTCTTTGGCGGAACCAATACGCAGATATCTGGTCCTACCGCCCCGATGACCGCGGTTAGCATGGTGGTTATCGCTGGAATTATTGCTGTAAATGATGGCGATGTGGAAAAAGCACTTCCCGCAATTCTGACCATCTTTCTTTTGGCAGGTATTCTTCAAATAGGATTGGGACTTCTTGGACTTGGCAAGTACATCAAATATATTCCTTACCCGGTGGTCTCTGGTTTTATGACGGCTATCGGTGTCATCATTTTAGTGACGCAGATTTTGCCTGCTGTCGGATACTATCCCAAAGAAGACAAGGCTTATGTAGACCGCTACATGGCTTTGGCAGAAGAAGAAATCCTTGAAAACATTTTAAAAGACGAAGCCGGAGAAGGTATTTTGGTTTTGGAAGATTTTGAGGAAATTGAAATGTATGTTCGGATCCCTTATTGCTCCA
>NZ_CAKZYF010000149.1 GCF_937884665.1 uncultured Allomuricauda sp.
CATATTTACAAAATGGTTGAGTTTCATTTTGTCATTGGCCGGCGCTACAAAGGCTTTGATGTTCCAGTCCGCAAAAACCTCGGCCCCGTAAATAAAAGCATCCCCAATGTTGCCCCTAAGCCTTTTCACAGAACCATCGGTATCTTCAAATTGTATTTCCCCAATCCGGGAGTTGTAGGCCAAACCAAAAACCCCAATATCATAGGTGATTTTGTCTTCCCATCGGCCCCTTACTCCCAAATCGGCAGTGTAACCTTCTTCGTCCCTAATATCAGGGTCCACTAAAAACGAAGGGTTGATAATTCGAATATCATTGAATGTAACGGAACGATAATTCTCAGATATATTACCGTAGACCTCGATTGAAGGAGTTGCCTTAAATGAAAGTCCAAGACCTAACAACAAAAAATTACGTTCAAAGGTTCTATTATCGGGCACATCTTCGTTCAACAAGGTATTGCCCGCCAAATCCAAGACAATGTTTTTAAAAGAACCTTTGCTTTCCGTTTTGATATACTCCCAACGAAACCCTGGGGTTGCCGAAAATTTCTTAGAGATTTGGAAAACATTCTCTCCAAAAAGTGCCAAATTAAGGTTGGGAAAATCAAATTGAGCCTGTCTTTCGTAATTGGGAAATTCTTCCGTGGCGAAACTAAAGTTCGCATTGGTCGCCGTATTTCCCGGACCCTGTTGTTGACCTCCAAAAGATTGGTAATACTTGGCCCCGATCAAAAAAACGGATTGTCTTTCCTTCAATTGATAACGGGTGAGCAATCTTGTCTCCGCCGAGACATTATCAAAATCGTCCACCAATAATTCTCTTGGAGATGCTGGGTCGTCCGCCTGGAAAACCCGATTCACCCTAAAACCAAGGGCATTTCGTTCAGAATTCAAGGTAGAGAAATAGGTGCTGAAATCTGTCCTTGAAGAAAATTGATGTTCCAATTTTACCGTAAATAGTTTCCAATCGACCTTAAACCAATTTCGGTCACGGTTGGTAAAGGTAGGGTCCTCTTCGAATTGGGAATCGGTCAATCCTCCCGGTTGTTGGGTCAAATAGTTAAAAAGAGTTGCCTCAAAACTGAGCTTGGTCCTTGGCGAGATTTGATATCCGAACTGCCCATAATAGTTGCGGCTGGTAAAATCGCTATTGCACCTAAAACATTGGCCTTGTTTGTAATTGAAGAAGGAGTAGTAGCTAAAGTTACCGATGGTCCCCGAAAGGCTGTTGAAACTGGTGAACAAATCAAAAGAACCTAAGGTCTGTCTGGAAACAAGCTCTATTTTTTTATTTGCGTTGGGCCTTTTAAACTTAAAATTTATCAATCCCCCGAATTGAGGCCCATATTGTAAAGAGGCCGCTCCTCGCACAACTTGAATTTCGGACAATGCTTCTACGGGTGGGGTATAATAGCTTTCAGGATATCCCAGGGCATCAGCACTAATATCATAGCCATTTTGACGAATGTTGAAGTTTGCTGAACGGTTCGGGTCCAATCCCCTACCTCCGATATTCAATTGTAATCCGGCATTGCAATCCTCATAAATATTTAAGCCTACCACTTGATTGTATACTTGTCTTGCATTATTGGTGGCGAGATTGCCCACAAGGTTTTCCACCAATATTACTTCACTCTTTTTTCCGGCGTAAATGGCGGTACCTTCCACAGTCTTTAACTTTTTGAGTGCAAATATTTTCTCTCGCTCTTGGGTGATGACCACTTCTGAAAGCTCTTGTACCTCCAATGCTTCTAATTGAAACTGAAGTTCCATGGATGCAGATACTTCCAATTTTTTTTCCAAGACCCTGAATCCAAAAGTAAAGACTACAATATCGTACGTTCCATCCTCGATGGCCGTTATCGTAAACCGCCCATCGGCATCAGTAATTACCAGGCTTTGCGCTTGCTTTATATAAACTTCTGCACCTTCCAACGGAGCGCCCTGTTCGTCCGCTACCACACCGCTAATGGTAAACTGTCCAAAAACAGAAGTGCCAAACAAAAAAATCAGAGTGAAACTAAATGCCTTTGATATCATCATTAAAGGGTATTATCCATGTTTTATGGCGAAACGACTCTTTCTCTTCTACTAAATTGACCGAAGGGTCTACGTAGGTGGTGCCCCTACGACCGTTTAAGGTGACATGGCTTTCCACATATATTTCAATGTTTTGATGACCTTGACTTTCGAAGTGATTTTTTAAGTAATGGGCGTATTCCAAAATAAAATCGGGTTGAAAACTCATCTGCTTTTCTTGAAATGGCGTCAAATAATCTGAATTGTCGACTTATTAGCTTTTCGCTGATTTACCTTTGACGATTTTATATTGGCAATAGACCTGTTTTTCCATAAGCATGACCCGCCAGGAAAAGCGATACCCTTCTTCCGTCCAAAACAACTCTCCGGGATAGGTCAAGTAGCGCCAGGGCAGCAACAATTGAATAACAAAAAATAGGGATACTATACCGTAACTGACCTGCTTTCGAAATACAGGCTGGATGTCAAATCGAAGTCCATTGTCAAAATTTGCCTTGTTGATTTTAAATAGGTTTGCGAAAAACTGTAAGATTTTATGATGTACGCCACTGCTGAAAAAAATAAGGGAAGAAACAATCATGATGTACGGAAACATCCCAATATTGAACAGGACCCGCGTCATCACATGAAAAACGACCACGAAGAAAAAAGCAATCCACCGTGTGGGCCTATAGAGCAGGAAAAAAGGGATCGTCAAATCGTAAAAGGCCCCAAACCAACTAAAGGTATAATGTACCCAAGGGTACCCCATAAGTTCACCGATCAGCGGTATTTGCCCTTTCGAAGGAAGCCAAATACGAAGCGGCATGGCATCCAATAACCAATCTGAGTTCAGTTTGGCAAGCCCTGCGTAAACATAAACTAAGGCCAGCAGCAACTTGATGGCATCCACTGTCCATTTGGGAACGAATTGAAATCGTTTGTTGGGGTTCAATTTCGCATCTACCGAAAAATAAGCGTTGGCTGGAATGAAAATCAATAAAAACGATAAGATGCTGATGAAGTAATAGTGATTTAGGTAGGTGGTCTTGTCCATCAATTCAATGTACGTGAACGAGAGAAAAAACACGACTATGGCTACGCGATATCTATACCCTATGGCAATACACAACGAAGCCAAACCACATAGTACAAATAGCAAATAGGTCCAGTTTCCAAGAGGTTTTACCCATTCAAATCCGTAGTAGGAAAAATGGAATTTGGGTTCTAGATATAGACTTTCGATCCAACCGTTGTACCAAAACCTGATGATACTCCAAATCATCATAATTCCAAAAAAAATACGAAAGACCGCCAATGTGGCGGCCTCCGATTTTTTTGAAAGATATTTTTGGAGTGTTTGCTTCATTTAATCTCCATCGGCATCAACAAAATCGATGGCAATACTCATCGAAGATACCATATCTACCTTTAACATAGCGACCGCGCGCTGTACTTCATCATAGGCGGCCAACATATCAAGGGCCGGGTCATTGGTTTCTATTTCCGTCCTAAAAGGCTCCAAAGCTGCAACAGCGGTTCTGGCGCTTTCAAATTGAGCTAGGATTTCGTCGCGCAGTGCCTCTTCGTTCAGGGTGGTTAGATAAGACGCTAAACTTTCCCCAGGATTTTCGGTGCCAAAGGCAAATCCGTTAAAAAAGTTTTGGACCGCATTCAACCCGTCTTGGAACAATTCATTGGATAATTCTGGATAAAAGTATGATTCGATGGTTGTAGGTACCTGTATCCCGGTAAAGACTCCCAAAGGAATACCCATTTTGCCGGCCCTCAAGAACTTTTCGTAATAAAAGATAAAATCATTGACATAGCGGTCCACCGAAGCTGTAGCTGATGAACCATCATTGGTCACGAAGGTATCCCGATATCCGTCTTGCCAAGCGTCTCGAACAGCGGTCACCCGCATTTCTATATCATCAATGATATCGGAAACATACGTCAACTGGGCGTTACCTGTAGTCATGTCGGTAAATGTTGCCAAGATTTCCGTATCGGAAGCTCCGGTCCCGTTGAATAGATAATCAAGGGCAGGAAAACCTTTTGAATCTCTATTTGAAGGCAACTCCAAATTATAAGTGCCGCTGAGAATGTTATTTGTGATCAAATCAATATCAGTAGGGTACGTATTGATGTTCAGCCGAAGTCCATTATCTTCCGCCGGGCCTATTTCAAACATTGAGACAGCTTGCCAGCTTTTGTAAGCGTCAATCCATGCCTGTCTCAGATTAACTAGGTTTTCTTCTGTGGGTGTTGTCTGAAAAGTGGAAAACTCAGATTTAAAGGATGCATGCGCAGTTAAAAATGCGTTGTAGGAAGGAACAATAATATTGTCCGCCCAATTGACCAACATTGCACTACGGTCGAAAGTGGTTGACGAACCATCGTCATCCGTGGTTCCATTATCATCATCTGTCATACCAATATCGTCCGTTGGATTTTCGGTATCGTCGCCATCTGACGAACAGGCCCAAATAAAAAGAGCTAGGAATATTGGAAGAATCCAAAAATATTTTCTTTTCATTTTGCTTTTTTTCAAGATTAAAAGATACTAAAAGTAAAAAATAGGGGACGCAAATTTAAAGTACTTCGCATCCCCTATTTACATTATTCATAGTCCGCTCAGGATTATCATGTATTCGCTAGGAGTTAGTCTACTTCTGCAACAGTAAAACTGAATTTCGCGGCGATGGCTTCTGCAACAGAGTTAAGTTCGTCCACCGTTACGTTCCAAAAACCGTTGGTGGGCATATTGTAAATCGTATCCAAGTAGTCCTCAACTTCGGTTCTATTGAAGTAGAAGTTTGAACCAGTGCCCGGTGACCTTAAAAACTGTAAGCTGTAAATAAATCCATAGGCTTCGGACAAATCGTGGAATTTTGTGCCAGGCGCACCATTTATACCAGCTATACCCGCTTTTAGGTAGTGAATGGCACGAACGGCAACTACCATTGCGACCTTTTCCCTTAGAATATCGGCTTGTGCATCACGCTCTGTGTAATCTTTGTTTATGATAGCCGTTCTACCTGCTTTATACGCATCAAAAATGGCTGCAGCAGTACCGTCGAAATTCGCCTCTACGTTGTCTACATATTTGTAAAGGAATTCATCGGAACCCGAACTGAAGTCACTTGGGTCGCCCCCATCAAGTAAGGCCTCCACGGGATTTGCAGCGTCTGCGGCTACACCGAAGAAGTAACCATAGGCTTCATCCCAATCGTGCTCCATATCCGTGTACGTCTGACCGTCCACGATTACATCATTGTCATTATCATCTTCAAATTGTGCCAATTGGTCGGGGTCCGTATAGTTATTGACGATTTGATCCGATACAAAAGCACCGGTCAGACCTTTGATAAAGGCTTGGTCCAATTCCAACCCACTGCCGTTGACATAACGCGTAGAAGATCCATCAGGCAATTGCCCAGCATTCCCTTCTGTGGCTACTTGGTTCCAGAATGGAAATACGTCTTCTACTTGCTCGGTGATATAACCATCAAAGTCAGCTTTTATAGCAATAGAAGCAACAGCAGGTGCTACATTGCCAAAGAAAAAGGAACCTGCAGTTTTGTTTCTCACCTGTTTGTCAGAAGCATTCAAGTCAGCCTCACTAAAATTACTGGCGCCTTCTTGGTGATCAAAAGCAGCATCTATCTCAGCTTGGGTAGATGTATTGTCACGTAATTTTCCAAGAATTTCACGGGCCATAAGTAGACGTGTGGTCTGCCCACTAAAGCTAACGGTAGACTCTCCCCCTCGTTCAAAAACGTAGGTATCGGGAATATCTACAGTATCTGTGCCGCCGGTCATGTCATCGTCTTCCATACCGCCAGTCATATCATCGTCTTCCATACCGCCGGTTACATCGTCATCGACCATTGTGCCTTCGTCATCGTCGGAACAAGCGGCCAGTACTAGGCCGAAAATGGCTAGTATCATAAAGAATTTAAAGTTTTTCATACTTTTCGTTTATGTAGTGTTTAACTATTTGGTCGCCAAAACTAAACAAAACCAAAGATTGCCACAAAATTATTTTTAATTATTCTAAATAAAATTTAAATTTTAACATTTATCAGAAACAATACAGAGACAACACTTAGAATTTTCGGTGAAGATTTATCTATTAGAAATAAAGAACATTCCATTATATACTAGTAAAACAACGAGCCGATATGTTTGCACTTTCCTTCTTGGTCGGGTTCACGATTTTCCTTGAAAAAC
>NZ_CAKZYF010000150.1 GCF_937884665.1 uncultured Allomuricauda sp.
AGAACGTCTAAAATCGATTAAATAGCAATAAGCAGGTAACCCCGTAATCTTTATTGAGACGCATGGATACTATCAATGGTTACGTTTCAATTCTTACGGCAGAAGGGATGATTACAAGCTATTTGGCCAGGAGCGTTCGCAATCCTGGTCAATTTTTGGTGTCTAAAGATTCGGGTATAAGAACTTTCTTACTCTCACCGGTATGCTGAATTTATTATTGATTGGGCAGCAGGATTAAGGTGAACTTAAAATTATTTCAATGTACCGCTAATATCCCAGTCATATTTTATACACATTCTCCTTCTCGGACATCGTCCTGAAAAACTTAAAATGCGCCACAGTATCAGGTTTCAAAATATTGGCAATGCTGTAAAAAATAGCGTTGATAAGACAAAAGGCACCTACCATACTCCCGAAGTATAAACTGTGTGTGCTATTTATGGTTACATAATGATCGCTAAAGGGTATTAAAGGTGAAAGATCGCTGTCCACAATGGAGATGGTCGTAGCTTTTCTTTCCGTCTTAGCTTTTTCCAAGGCACTTATGGTCTGGTTCTGACACTTGTCCAAACAAAAGCCGATAACCACATCATCTTTTGAAAAATGGGCCATGTTCAAAAAGAGTTCTCCGTGATACTCGGTACTAGCATGTATCTGAGGCACTGCGGATCGGCAAATACGCTCCATATAGTTTGCCACGAGTCCGATATGCCCAAGACCTATAATATAGGTCTGCTTGGAACCAATAATGGCCATAGCAATTTTTTCAATGGTCTTAAAGTCAATGGCATCGTATGTTTTTTGGAGCATCATAATATCACCCAGTATGGCATCCTGGGCTACCTTTTGCGGATTTGAGTGAGCCCGTACCTCTTTTATCATGCCTGTAAAAATAGAATCGACCCGGGTCAAAAGAACTTCTTCTTTCAAAAGCTCCTTCAGTTCATAAAATCCATTTAGCCCAATAGCTTTGCAGGCCTTTACAATGGTTGCAGGATTGACCCCAAGAAGGTCGCTCAACTCTTCCATCCGCATTAATACGACTTTATCAGGATTATCTAGCGCGTACTGCACCACAAGTCGTCTTTTCTTTGAAAGTTGGGATAGATCAATATCATTTATTGTCTTCATAAGTTACAAGAAACAAAATATTAGCGTGTTGCTTTTCAAAGGTAAATAAATAAACATTATGAATATTGCTTTATGCATAAATTACATTACTGATATTGCTTTTTAATTTTTTTTTAATACCTTTCCTAGAGGATACGTTAGGTAAAGGCGAAATACTCCCCATCCCTATATTTTTAGTTTTTCCCAACCGATTAAACCACTAAAAACCGAATAACCTATGTCCAAAACAACCTGGAGCAGTAAGCTGTCCTTTATTGTGACCACTTCGGCATTCGCCATAGGACTGGGCAATATTTGGCGTTTCCCTATTGTTACAGGTGAAGGCGGGGGCGCCGCCTTCCTACTGATTTACGTATTTCTGATGATAGGTATCGGTATTCCTCTGCTTACAGTGGAAATGGCTTTGGGACGCATGTCCAGGTCGACTGTTTTAGTAGGTTTTGGAAAATTGGGCAAAGCAGGATTTTGGAATGGGATTGGTTGGTTAGGTTCTTTATCTTGTTTTTTGATAATGGGCTTTTATGTAATGATAATGGCCTGGATCGCCATTTATCTTTGGGAATGCTTGAGTGGAAAAATTACTTCGTTGAACATAAGTAGCCTATCCTCGCATTTTGATCTTGTCGCTTCCAGCTTGACCAACGTAATCGCTGTCATCTTCGGAATCATGGTCCTCGGACTGCTGGTCGTCAAACAAGGACTAAAAACAGGTCTGGAGCGCTATTCCAAAGCTATGATGTTGGGATTGATACTTTTGATCCTGGCACTTTCCCTTTGGGCCGCGACCCTTGAAGGTGCCGTACAAGGATATCAATGGTTGCTCTCACCAGATTTTTCCAAAATCAATTTTCAGGTAGTTATGAGTGCTTTAGGGCAGCTTTTTTTCTCTATAGGTGTAGGAATGGCCGTAGCTTTTGTCTTCGGTGGCTACACCCATGAAAAGGAAAACCTAATAGAAAGCGCCATTTATATTGCAACGGCCGATACTTTTTTTGCATTCCTTTCGGGCTTGATGTTGTTTCCTGCCATTTTCAGCTTTGGCCTAGAACCAAACTCAGGACCAAACCTGATTTTTGTGACTATGGCCTCGGTTTTTAATAGTCTGGAATATGGACGTTTGGTTGGAAGTGTATTCTTTCTTTTGCTTTTTTTAGCAGGATTTACATCGCTAATATCCAGTATCCAAGCTCTAAAGGATAGTCTCCAGGATAAATTCAAGTTGTCCAATACAACCGCATTGGTAGTAGTAACGGGCTTGATTACCATCATTTCAATCCCAGTGGTGTTTTCCTATAGCAAAACCCCAGTATTACTTTTTGGAAGAACCATTTTTGAAACTCTGGATTACTTGACCAGTACCATACTCTTACCCCTTGGGGGATTGTTGACCATACTCTTCGCGGGCTACAGGGTTGGATTTGGTCCTCTTCGCCTTCACCTTGAAAAAGGCGTTGGGAAAATACGGATAAAGGGGTATTGGGAGATTGTATTATTGTTTGTACTGCCCTTGGCATTGATGGTCATATTGATAAATGGAATTCTAAATAATCCCTAAAAGTCAGAAATGCAAACAGAGTGCAAAAATACATTGAACCATGTTTAGAGCGCCATAATATGAAATAAAACTCATACCAAATGGATAGATATATCGTAGCAAACCCTAAAAATGTGCTCATCTTTTAGAAAACTAGTTGACCGAAATAAAACAAAAGAACAATGAAGAAATATGATGTCCTGATTGTGGGTGGGGGTATATATGGGGTTACCGCAGCTGTGGAATTGGCCAAAAGAAAGCATAGAGTAGGACTCATCAATCCGGATACCGTTCCTCACCACATGGCCGCATCCACAGATGTCACCAAAGCGGTGCGGATGGAGTATGGGTCGGATTCAGAATACTTTCGTATGGTAGAGAAATCCATTAAAAAGTGGAAACAGTGGAATGATTTCTTCGGAGAGAAATTATACCATGAAGTAGGTTTTTTGATGCTCTGTAAAGAAGCCATAGAGAGTGAAAGGCACACTTTTGAAAAATATAGCTATCAGCATTTGATGGAAGCGGGCTACCAACCCGATAGGCTCGATGCGACAGCGATAAAGAAACGGTTCCCAGCCGTGAACACAAACGAGTACATAGACGCCAATTTCAATGCAAAAGCAGGCTATGCGGATGCGGCATTGACCGTTGAAAAACTTGCTCAGTATGCCAAGGAACTGGGAGTTCAAATCCACGAAGGACAAACAGCGAAAAGTTTTGTAGTTGAAAATGGGGTACTAAATGCAGTTGTAACAAAAGAAGGGCAAACCTTTCACTGCGGGCACGCCTTGGTGGCCGCTGGTGCCCACACGCCCCTGTTATTACCGGAACTACAGCCATATATGAAGTCTACGGGACATCCGGTATTTTGGTTAAGGCCCAAAAATCCAAAGAACTTTGTACCGCCCCACTTCTCAGTTTTTACTGCAGATATATCAAATTCAGGATGGTATGGTTTTCCTTACTTGAACAAATGGGGCATAGTCAAGATTGCCAAACATTCCAACGGCGTACCCATTCATCCGGATGATGACGATAGACAAATTACCGATATCGAGGTACGGGATATGCGTTCTTTTGTGAAACAGACCTTTCCCGAACTATACGATGCCCCATTGGTCTTTACCCGAAGGTGCCTTTATATTGATACACTGGACGGACATTTTTGGATTGATAGGCATCCTAAAATCCAGGGCTTGTCGGTTAGCAGCGGAGGAAGCGGCCACGGTTTAAAAATGGCTCCTTTACTTGGCGAGATGGCTGCGGATATTGTCGAAGGAAAATCACACGAATTCTCGAAAAGATACCGCTGGCGCCATCTTACTGCCGATACCTCCCAAGTGGAAGAGGCCCGATACGTTATCGACCGAAAACTATAAACTCATGAAAGCGGGAAAAATTATTCACCAGTTTATGGCGGCCTACAACGAAAGGGACCTGGAAAAGTTCGTCTCCTTCATGGACCCGCAATTTGAATCCTATCTATTCGATTCCAGGGATATCCTGTGTTCAGGTATTGGAGATGCCCGAAAGATATATGAAAAGAGGTTCAGTGAAAACAAAAATCTTTTTGTGACCACCCTGCAAAGAATCATCAATGATAACGTAGTGGTGGAGTCACAGTTCATCGAAGGTTTTGATAGCGATAAGACCATACATGCCATTGCCATTTTTGAATTGAATGGAGACAAGGTCAAACGGGCGTCTTTCGTAAGGCGAGAGGTGAAACCGGACGGAAATGCAATACAGTTAGTTGTTTAAACCAAAAAAATGGGAACCATGGAAAACAGCAAGTACCAAGACAGGGAATTACTATTGATTGATCTAAGGGACGGGGTCCGAACGGCATACACCTACATTTTTAACACCTACTTCCATGAACTAAAAGGGTATATAGCAACTATTTGTGGCAACACGTCGATGGCACAAGAAATTGTACAACAAACCTTTGTCAAATTTTGGACCAAGCGAAAAAATTTGGTCATCAAAGAATGTATCAAGGGTTATCTTTTCAAAATGGCGTACAACATATACAGGGACCAACAAAAACAAAAAACCAGGGAGCTCCAAATTATCAAGGAAATACAATACAGGGCCACACTGGAGTTCATAGAAAATAATCAAAGTGATACAGAACAGAAAATCACTTTGCTCAACCAGGAAATTGATAAGCTTCCCAAAAAATGTAAGACCGTTTTTCTGTTGGGAAAAAAGGAAGGTCTCAAATACCAGGAAATTGCGGACCGATTGAACATATCCATTAAGACGGTAGAAGTGCACATGTCCAAGGCACTCTATCGATTAAGGCTCATTTTGTTTGATTAAAAAGGCTTTTATTTAGAGACCGTTCTCATATCGAATTAATTCGCCTTTTTATTAATTTGATTTGACCTTGATGGCATAGTTCATCATCTATAACATGACGAAGAAGACAGTAGTTGTTAGTACTAAATCCACTGGAAAATAATAATTCTTGGAACAGCCAATTATCATCATAGGACTTTAAGGCTTTAAGAGTGATATCTCTAACCTTAGACATTTCTTCTATGTAAAAATTCAATTCGTTATTTTTCACAAGTCGCTTGTCCATATTTTTTCCTAAAGCGTTATCATATTTTTTCCATTCATTGACAGGAAGTTTTTTTTTAATTAAATGTGTGAGAGTATATTGATATTCTAGAGCACTAATATGCAATAGTAGTGTACCAATACTATTACTCATATCATCTAAATTAAAGTCAAGTTCATTTACTGATAAACCCCTAACCAGAAAAAGAGTGCTCATCCTTGTTAGAACCATTGTCCCAACCAAAACTCCCATATGTTCTGGGTAATCAGGAATAGGTTGGATTTTTGCCATGTATTGATTTTCAATTTTTACATTAACAAGAGTTCACATTGAAAAACAGTGAACTATTGTGACATTATGCATAAAAAAATCGATTGCTAAAAAGGCTTGTTTTTGCAGCAGATTGTTCGTTCCTCGTATTATAAAATGTCTTACACTCAAAATCTGGGAACTACCCACTTAATCTTAAAAGTTTAGCAAATTGCACTGTATCCCGGATAACAATTATTGTGGCTATATCCTGGAGCGCAATGTTCACATGCCGACATACTGATAACTCCCCCGCTCCCTCCAAGAATCTTGGCTTCGTTCAATTTTGAAATTACTTTTTTACTTAGCGATAGTTTTTTAATTTCTTTTTTTTTCATGACACGTATATTTAAATTATTAAAACTTTCAATTTGTAATAGTATGTCCGATGCATTGAAGAAGAAAATAATAAAGACAAATAAGAATTGGACATGTAAGATTATTCCTATATATTCTATATAAATTTACTTTATATTCTATACAGTATTTGAAGATATTAACACTTTTAACATAAGCACTGCCTACTGATAATATTTTAAGTTATCCCAAAAGTGTATTATTGGAATATTTCCGAATTTTTTTAGTTTATCATGAATTACCATAGCGTTAATTGAAACACATTTTAAAAATGCCTTAAAACCTATTATAGGGACCAACAAAAACAAAAACCAGGGAGCTCCAAATTATCAAGGAAATACAATGCAGGGCCACACTGAATTTCATAGAAAATATTCAAAGTGATACAGAACAGAAAATCACTTTGCTCAACCAGGAAATTGATAAGCTTCCCAAAAAATGTAAGACCGTTTTTCTGTTGGGAAAAAAGGAAGGTCTCAAATACCAGGAAATTGCGGACCGATTGAACATATCCATTAAGACGGTAGAAGTGCACATGTCCAAAGCCCTATCCCGCCTACGGAATGTACTGAATAAAAATTAACGATTTTTCTTTCATATCAATAAAATATTACTGTTTCATTAATTTTTTGTGAAAAAAATTAAAAATAGAGTAAGGGTATTCTACCATTCTTTAGTCTAATCTTAATATAACACCATACATTTCATGGACTATTTCGAAGTAGATATACTTATTGCTAAGTTTCTTGACAATGAGGCGACAGAAGAGGAACAATCCTTCTTGTTGCAGTGGATACAAGTTCCTGAAAACAAGGCCTATCTCGAGGAATACGTCAGAACGGAGATTTGGATTAAATATAGCCTAAATGCTACCCAGGTTGAAAAACAACTCTCAACCTTGTCCATTTATCCTGAACGGAGTAAAGGACGCCGATTCAGTCCGATGGTCCTTGCAGCTGTTTTTATGTTATTCTTGGGCTTGGGCTCCTTCCTCTACCTTTTTTTGAGCCCTGAATCAGTCCAAAAATGGAATACTAATACCCTTATCCTAGAAATACGTGATAGCGGTACCTCCAGATATTTTTCCTTGGAAAACCATGTTGGCCTTCCAAAGGCATTAGAATTTATGACTCTGGTAAAAGACAGCTTACTTCGATATGATACACCGGAATCTCAGTCCAAGAAAACCTTGGATAACGTATATCACACCGTCCATGTACCCTATGGAAAAACATTCAAGGTCCAATTGAGCGATGGGTCCCTCGTGCAACTAAATGCTGGCTCTAAACTCACATACCCCTACAGATTTGACGGATTTGACCTTCGGGAGGTATCCCTGAGCGGAGAAGCTTACTTCGATGTAGCCAGTAACGGCATTCCCTTTCACGTACTTACGGACGGCTTGTCCACAAAGGTATTGGGCACCTCTTTCAATGTTTCTGCATACAGGGATGAAAGCTTGCGAGAAGTTGTCTTGGTTGAGGGGAAAGTCGAGGTGTCTACAAATACCAATACACCCTTGCACAAGAATTCAAAGACCATGGTGCCCAATCAAAGGGCCATATTGACGGCTGGAGATAAAAATCTTTCCATAGCCACAATCGATACAAAAAATTACGTCGCCTGGACCAAGGGAGAACTTGTCTTTTCCAATGCGGGCATAAATGAAATCATCAAGAAACTTGAACGGAAGTTCAATGTAGACATTCTGAACCGCTATGATAAACTTTCGGTACAGCGTTTCAATGGAAGGTTCAAGGATGAAACTTTCACAGAAATATTAGAAACCATAAAGGCCCACACCAATTTCTCTTATTCCAGAGAGGGAAATACGATCATAATTCTAGAACCATAAAAAATATTGCCAATGAAGACAACAAAGCGATCCTAAAAACTAATGCGAACCAGAAAATGTAACTCAAATGAAAAATTACTCAACTAACACCGGTGCCAAACGGCTCATCAAGCTGGTTTTGATGTGCTTTTTGTTCATGAACTTTACGCCTCTCAAGGCTGATGTCAAGTGCGCACAAAATGACCATATTACGGTGGACTTTAAAAATATGGAATTGAAGCAGGTCTTTAATTGGATAACCCAACAAGTCGGCTACAACTTCTTTTACGAAGCCTCTGAAATCGATATTGAGAAAAAAGTCTCGATACAGGCAACCGATACTTGTATCGAAGATTTTTTGGTGAAACTATTTTCCAAGATTGAATTGGACCACAGGATTGTGGCCAAACAGGTTGTAGTGAAACCCCAAAGAATAGATAATTTTGTTCCAAAGGCCAAAGTTAAGACCAAACCAAGCCCGAACATTCCCCAACAGGCGACTCTGACAGGAACTATCGTTGATGATGCGGGCATACCCTTACCAGGTGCCAGCATTGTGGCAAAAGGGTCTCAAATTGGAACCACCTCCGATTTTGACGGAAATTTCGAATTGAACCTACCCGAAGGCACCACAGCGATTATTGTTTCGTATATCGGGTTTAGAACCCAAGAGGTAGATGTTCAAGGCCAGACCAGTGTTTCAATTACTATGGAACCCGATGCAGCATCCCTGGATGAGGTAGTGGTCGTTGGATATGGTACTTTGGCCAAGAAACGGGTCACTGGTTCGGTAATCTCTATTGATTCGGAGACCATTGTGGAAGTTCCAACGCTTACACCAGAGGCAGCTTTAATCGGCCAAGTAGCCGGTGTGCAAGTGCAGGAAGTTTCTGGAGAACCCGGTGCCGCTCCCAATATTCGGGTAAGAGGTTCCGGCTCAATTTCCGCGGGGAACGATCCATTGTTTGTAGTTGACGGTATTCCCATTTCAAGAAATTTGACCACCTCGGTTATAGGAGGAGTGTCTAGAAGGAGGGCTAGTTTTCAACCACCTCCCGTCAATCCCCTAGGAACGTTGAATCCCAACGACATTATCTCTTATGATGTACTAAAAGATGCTTCGGCAGCTGCAATTTACGGTTCACGAGGAGGAAATGGTGTAATACTGATAACCACCAAGAATGGTACAAATCGAGATAAAGGACAATTCTCTTTTGATTCCTTTATACAGATTCAAAACGTGGCCAACAAATTGGACCTCATGAATGCGCCGGAGCTCATTGATTTTACCCGAGATGCTAGAAACAACAACTATCTATCCTCTGTGGATGGCGCATCCATTGACGACCCGATAGGTCCTGGCGACCGTGGGGACGCACTCTTTGAGTTACCCGAATCATTTATCAATTGGGATGGTACGGATACTGATTGGCAGGATGTGATTTTCCAGACGGGAATAACCCAGAGCTATAATTTTTCCTATGCTTCGCCAACAACGAACAAGACCAGTTTCTTCGCTTCAGCAGGCTACTTTACGCAAGAAGGGATTTTGGACAAATCCAGTTTTGATCGGTATAGCCTTTTGCTGAATTTGAATTCTCAGCTAACTGAAAAATTGAACCTGGACTTGAGAATTGCGCCAACGATAACGGAAAATCAAAGAATACCTTCTTCTGCTCCTTATTTTGCGAGACCGCCCGGGGTCGTATATTCTGCCATTGTACATTCTCCAACGGTCAACCCATTTAACCCGGACGGCACCATCAACCAATTGAACAATCAGTCGTTTTTAGGCGGAGGGACCACCACGGCGAGTAATCCCCTAGCTATAATCGAGGCAGTGGATGATGAGATATTCCAATTTCAAAACCGAGCCTCATTGGCCCTTTCCTATGAAATAATTCCAGAACTTACATTTAGAACATTTGGTGGTATGTATCTTAATTTGTTCAATCAAGATTTTTTCCGGGGCAACTCCTTATTGTTCCGTAATTCCACAGAAGGGGAATCCTATGCACAGGCCACGTCATCCACGGAAGTGAACTGGCTATGGGAAAATACCCTGAACTGGGAAAAGGAATTTGGAGATCACTATCTCAATGCTGTTCTCGGATATACTGCACAACGGGATAACATTACCATAAAAGAGGTGTTAGCCGATAACTTCCCCGACGATTTGGTGACCACCATTAGTGGCGGTCAAGTCTTTGCAGGAAATTCCATCGAAGAACAATGGTCACTGGCCTCTGCACTTTTTAGACTAAACTACAGCTACAAGGACAAGTACCTTTTTACCGGAACCATCCGATCAGACCGATCATCGCGTTTTGGAGCGAATAACCAAACTGGGTACTTTCCATCCTTCTCTGTAGGTTGGCGGTTGAATGAAGAGGAGTTTCTTCAATCTGTGGAAGCGATATCAGAGCTTAAATTTCGGTTCAGTTGGGGAGAGACGGGGAACTTTGAGATACCCAATTACGGTGCTATAGGGTTGCTTTCTCCTGACAACTACAACCTATCCGGGAATGAGGTAAATGGTTTGGTACAGTCCACAATTCCCAATCCGGAGCTGACCTGGGAAAGGTCGGAGCAGATAAACTTAGGTATGGAACTTGGACTTTTTAACAATCGGCTCTTTCTTTTAGCTGATTATTACAATACCAAAACATCCGATTTATTGTTGAATGTTGCTATTTCCGGAGTATCCGGTTTTCAAACCACCCTTCAGAATCTTGGAGAGGTAGAAAATAAAGGTTTTGAACTGGCTCTAAGAACCAAAAATTTTGTGGGTGACTTTAGTTGGGATACTGACATAAATTTTTCAACAAACCAAAACGAGGTACTGTCTTTGAACGAGAACAACGAACCTATTTTCTCGGCGGGCAGCGCAGGAGTTCGACATGTTACCCGGGTGGGAGACCCTATTGGGAGCTATTTTGGCTACATTGTGGATGGTATTTACCAAAGTCAAGAGGAGATAGACAATGCCCCTTTTGATACGCAAGCCCCAAATCCGGCACCTGGGGATTTCAGGTTCAGGGATGTGGACGGAGACGGTGAAATTACCCCGGATGATCGAACGGTCACAGGAAATTACTTTCCCGATTTCACATGGGGTATAAACAACAGGTTCAGTTACAAGGGAATTGATTTCAGCTTTTTGATACAAGGGGTGGAAGGCAACGAAATTTTGAACCTTACCTCCAGACACCTTAAAAATGGTGAGGCGAACTTCAACTCCTATGCAGTTTTCAACAATCGGTGGCGATCGCCTTCAGAACCTGGCAACGGAAGTATTCCCCGTGCTGACAGGCAAACTGGTAATCATGGGAACAATAACAGGCCTTCTTCGTTTCAAGTGGAAGACGGTTCTTTTATCAGGCTACGAAACATAACCTTGGGCTATACCTTACCAGCAGATAAAATCTTTGGAGATAGTATAGATAGGTTAAGGGTGTATGTTACGGGAACCAACCTGTTTACCATTACAGACTATTTGGGGTACAATCCTGAAGTGAGCAACATTTCCACCAATAGTTTGACGCCTGGGGAAGATTATGGAGCCTTTCCCTTGACGAAGAACTTCACCATGGGTATTAATCTATCCTTTTAATTTAAAACTACAGAAGATGAAAAGAATACTAATAATTCTCTTGACAATATGTGTAGCATCTGCATGTAGCGATGATTTCACGGATTTAGCACCTATTTCAAATCGGAATGAGGCTGATTTTTTCAACAATGAAGGAGACTTTATTGTTTCACTTAACGCCAGTTATGCCGGCCTACAGGACAATGGTGTTTACGGACGCGCCTATTGGACCATGTTTGAAATGCGTGGCGATAATACGGATCAAGGTCCAGACGCAACTGGACTGGCACGGGTTTTCACTGAAATAAATGCATTTACTGAAGATCCCTTAAATGAACAGATAGATGCTGCTTGGAGCGGTTCCTATCGCGTTATTGCCAACTGCAATGTGATTTTGGACCGCATTGGTTCAGCAAATGTGGAAGAAGGACTTCAAAATCGGATTATTGGAGAGGCGTTGTTCCTAAGGTCCTTAATGTACTATCATTTGGCCATTGCATTTGGCAATATACCATTACAGCTGACCCCATTTGTGCCTGGTGATGATTTGGTACAAGTAGATGCCGCTACGGTATACGGGCAATTGGTCACCGATTTGGAAACTGCCGAATCCAACTTGCCAATTTCCTATCCAGCAAGTGACGTAGGTAGAGCCACCCGAGGTGCCGCTGCTACCCTATTGGCGAAAGTCTTACTGACCATCGGCCAAGACGGGCAGGCAGAAATTGTTTTGCGCCGCATTGTTGATCAATACGGATATCAACTACTGCCGAATTATGCAGATCTCTGGGGAGCTGAAAATGAGAACAACGCAGAATCTATTTTTGAGGTTCAGTTCATTAGCGGTGGAATCGGTCAGGGAAGTGCCTACACCAACGATTTCTCCCCAAGTGCAATCCTCCAAACTGGTCAAGGTTTCGGCAGGAACCGACCAACGGCTAGCATGCAGAATGCTTATGTGACCGGAGATTTACGTTTTGAGGCATCCATGGACACTACCTGGATAGATACCGACGATGTAGTGGTAGTTCAGAATTTTGTTACTAAATACGTAAGCGATCCACCGATTGAAAATGATTCTGATATCAATTTTGTGGTCTTTCGATATGCGGATGTATTGCTTATGCTAGCAGAAGCGCTGGGCGAATCCCAAGAAAGTTATGACCTCATCAATCAAGTAAGGGCAAGGGCCGGATTGACCGGTATCGATGCAACCACGCCTGGAACCTTTGAGGAAAAACTGCTGGACGAACGTCAGGTCGAACTTGCTTTTGAAAACCATCGCTGGCCCGATCTGTTAAGATTTGGAACGGTCGTGGAAAAATTGACCGAAGCCGAACCTGACGTAATAAATCCTGCATCTATACGAACGCTGTTTTTTATACCGCAACGGGAATTGGACATAAATCCCAACTTTATTCAAAATGAGTAGGTATGGCGTAATGTGTTATTATTTGAGCTAGTTTAGTTGATTCCGCTTGTCATGGGCTTCCCTACTTATTTTTTGGCCCCAAACCCAAAGCGGATAAAAGTTGGCTCAATCCATCATAATTAAGATTAGAAAAACGAGAAATTAAACAAATCATGAAAAAAAACCTCATCCTCCTCTGTCTCCTGCTTGGACTTTTTTGGGTCAATGCCCAAGAAAAAAAAGTATTGAACATCATTGCAATTGGAGCACATCCCGATGATTGCGATGCTAAATTTGGGGGCACAGCTGCGCTTTTTGCCAAAATGGGTCACAAAGTAAAATTTATATCCCTTACCAATGGAGATGCAGGTCACCAAAGTGAAGGTGGCGGTGCATTGGCCAAACGAAGAAGAGCTGAAGCCAAAAGAGCCGGTACCATTCTGGGAATCGAATACGATGTGCTGGACAACCACGACGCCGAATTGATGCCAACTCTTCATCTCAGACATCAAATAATCCGTAAAATACGGGAATGGGATGCGGACATCGTACTGGGTCACAGGACAAACGATTATCATCCAGACCACAGAAATGCGGGAATCGCTGTCCAAGACGCCGCCTACTTGGTAATTGTTCCCAATGTAACACCAGATACTCCGCCACTAAGAAAGAATCCGGTTTTTTTATATATGAGCGACCGATTCCAAAAACCGTATCCCTTTTCAAAGGATATTGCTGTGGTCATAGATGACGCGATAGATAAAAAAGTGATGGCATTAGCCGCACATCAATCACAAATGTTTGAATGGCTACCATGGGTAGGTGGAGGTAATCTCGAGGAGATTCCTAAAGCAGAGAAAGATCAACTGGTGTGGTTAAAGGAGCTTTGGGCCAAGGAAAGGGTTTGGGACAAAGAAGAATCCGAAGCGATAGAAAAGTGGTATCCAAGCCTAAAATCATCCAATGCCAAACATGTAGAGTTCGTAGAAATATGCGAATATGGCAAGCAACCCACCGACGAAGAAATAAAAGCACTTTTTCCTATGTTGGGTGCAAGTGTAAAGTAGTCCTTAATTGAACGATTTGGAAAATACCAAGCTATTTATGGGAGCCGATAAAGAACCAAAAAAATACTATCATATTATTGGATTGGTGATGTTGGTATTCTTTGTGATATCCTTTATTACCAACATCCTCAACTCCATTATTGTTGATGTAAAGAACAGTTTTGACCTTAGCTTATCGCTCACCGGACTTTTGCCCTTCGCTTTTTTTATTGCCTATGGCGTAATGTCCATTCCTGCCGGATTTTTATCAGAGAAACACAGCGACCGAAAGTTGTTGTCCCTCTCCTTTTTATTTATGGCCTTGGCCTCTTTGGTATTTGCTTTTTTTCCAAGTTATGTGGTGTTCAGCATTACACTCTTTGTACTGGGAAGTTGTATGGCTGTACTTCAAGTCATAATTAACCCAATGCTCCGTGCAGCTGGCGGAGAGGAACACTTCGCCTTTAACTCCGTATTGGCTCAGCTGGTATTTGGTCTGGCCTCTTTTTTAAGTCCTTTTTTGTACAAGTATATTGTTAATACAGATTCAGGTGCAAATGGGTTGGCCCGTTTCCTGCGCGATATAGTCCCAGAAAACCTTCCCTGGGTGGCATTGTATTTGATTTTTTCTGGTATCGCCATTTTACTTCTTTTGGTAGTATTTTTTGTGAGATATCCCAAGTATGCGAAGAAAGCAGATGAAGTGGTCGGGGATTCCCAGTCCTACTTACTTCTTTTAAAAAACAAATGGACCTTTTTGTTCTTTTTGGGCATCTTTTGCTATGTGGGGACCGAACAGGGTGTAGGTAATTGGATTTCACAGTTCCTTTACGAATACCACGGTCTGGATGCCCAGACTGTAGGGGCGGACACAGTGGCCTATTTCTGGGCTATGTTAACTATTGGATGTCTTTTGGGATTGTTGCTTCTAAAGGTCATGGATAGCAGGAAACTATTGATCGGTGCCACTTTGATTACCATGATTTTTGTTGTTCTGGCCCTATTTGGAAATACAAGCACCGCTCTTTTCGCTTTCCCGGCGGTAGGTTTCTTTATCTCGGTAATGTGGTCCATTATTTTTTCCCTAGCTCTCAATTCGGTAAAGGAAAACCACGGTTCCCTTTCAGGAATATTGTGCACTGGAATTGCTGGGGGCGCTATATTCCCTTTGATTGTGGGAAGCATAGGGCAACTTACGAATTTAAGGTTTGGAATGCTTTTTTTATTGGTTCCCTTGGCGTTTATCCTGTCAATTGGATTTTGGGCCAGGCCCTTGGTGAACAATAAGACGTTTGCCTTTAAAACCGAAAACACGGATGGATAGAGGGCGATCAAGTATGCACACAGGGTTAACGACTATAAAAATGGGTGGGTCAGTGAAAGTTGTTTTAGTTCAAAAGAGAATAATCCATGTTACGTCTCTGCCAAAGGCTTCGCTAAAGTCAAATTCTTTAATCTCCATTATCAATAAGATTCGGACCAAAAGTTTCGCCCATCTTGGGCGTTGGAGCGCCAAGTCTGCAACAGAAACCAATTTGAAAGACTTTCTATGAAAACAACCATACTGATCATTTTTAACTTTTTCTTAATCAACGCCTGCGCCCAGGCTCCAAAAAAGGTCAATATTCAAATTGATAATAATGTTGAGGGTGCTCCAATCACCCTGGGAATTCCATTTCCAATCGGTGAACTTCATTCTGTGGACGACCTTCGCCTACTTACTTCCAAGGGATTGGAAATACCATGTCAGACCACGGAGGTCAGCACATGGTTACCGGCAGATGGGAGTGTGAAATGGGTCTGGATTTTCTTTTTCTCAGAGAAAACCTCAAACTACATTCTGGAATATGGAGACAGTGTAGAACCAATGCAAAGCCCAGATAGGATTATCTCTGCAAATAATATGAGACCTGGTGGTGGAATAGAGGTGAATACAGGTCCACTTTCTTTGTCCATCAATAAATTGGGAAATGGATTTTTGGACACAGTTTACTTAGACTCGGACCAAAATGGGAGTTTCGAAGAAGAGGAACGTATCGCCTCCGCTCCATCAGAGGGCAGAGGAACTTTTTTGGACCTTCTTGACGATGCCGGAATTGATTCGTCGAAAGCGATTATCAATGAAGTCTTTAGAGAAAAGGGTTCCGGACCAATGCACGCTATTTTCAGAATTGAGGGAACCTATATATATGGTAGGGAAGACAACAATAACTCTCCTTTCTCAATCCGACTGCATACTTACGCAGGGAAAAGCTATATAAAAGTATTGCATACGCTTACCTATACCGGAATTCCGGACAAGCATAAAATTCAGGAAGGGGAACATGCCAATATCGCTACACAGAACAAAACTATTATCTCAGAAGATACGGCTAACGATCCAGGTTGGATGCAGCCCAATGATCAGATAGCAGCTTGCGGACTCCAATTAAATTATCATTTGGATGGTAGCATTAAAATGGCATCTCCCATGTTTATGGGCGATTGGTCTGATCAGGTGTCCACCACCATGGAGCAGATTGAAGTTAAAGACAAAGATGTTGTACAAGTTTTACAGCAAGGGCCCGAACGTGGCAACGGACCTACATTGAGAGGTCTATATATGAGTAGGTTCAAAAAAGATAAAATCCAGGATAAATCCGTGGTGAATAAAGAGTTCAAGGCGACTGTCTCAAAGGGGAAGGATATGCTCCTGCAAGCTGAAAGGGCCAAGGGGTGGATAAATCTTACAGATGGAAGGCGAGGGATCAGCGTCGGAATAAAGAATTTTTTGGAGGAATACCCTAAGGGAATCCAAATCGACCCAGCTACAAATTCAATAACAGGCAATATTTGGCCATTAGAAGCTGGTGCGATGAGCTTTGAACGCAGCCACACGGAGCTCGACGGAGGTATGCTTGCCAACTTTGCCCAAGGCATTACCAAAACAACGGAGTTTATTTACTATTTCCATAATGCGAAGGATACACCGGAGCTTCTGGACCAAAAAATGAATTACGTCATCAACAATCCAGTGGCCCATGTGAATCCTTCGTGGTATATGGACTCCAAAGTATATGGAAATATGGCGCCTTTTTCACAGGATTATCCAGAATTTGAAAATGCTCTGCAGTACAAATTTGAATGGTGGTCATTCAACCAGAATGAAAGTCCTTGGTATGGCATGTTTGACTATGGAGATGGAAAAACTTATTACTACAAAGGACAATGGTACCAATGGACCAATAATGAACCTACTGTTGATTTCATGCTATGGACCAACTTTATGAGGACCGGAAACCCAAAATACTACACTATGGCCCAGGCGATGAGCCGGCACACCATGGATGTGGACAATATACACTGGCCGAAAAAGCGTAGGTATTTGGGTGAGATCAACGATGCCATAGACTTTTGGAACTATCAGGACGAACCCGAATCGACCCCCTATTTAGGAATTGGAAGAAGACATGCCAACGAACATTGGTATTCCCTTTTAAGCGCACATGTGTGGATACAGGGTTGGATCGCTTCGTACTATCTAACAGGCGATAATAGGGCACTTGAAATTGCAAAAATGACCGGGGATACCTATATAAAGCGAATTTGGGGAGAGCATGACCTAAGGGGGAGAAGATTATATCTCTCGGTATTGAATCTTGTTGAACTTTATGATGCCACCAAACTTCAAAAGTATAAAGTGGAATTGGATGAACGGGTCGATTTGATGTTAGCGCTGCAAAAAGAGCAGGGCGGAAACCTTATTTTGGATAGGTTTGGATACAGCCAGCCCTATGTAGCCCTGGGATTATATAAATACTGGCAGATAACAGGACGAAAAGATGTAAAGAAAGCCCTGTTGGACCACGCTAGATGGGTACGGGACGTTCCGCCTCTGAACCATGAAATGGAATCTTATCTGGCAACTATTAATCCGCTTTTAATTGGCTATGAATTTAGTGGCAAACAATCCTTTTTGAACGAGGCCATAAAAAGAGCTGAGGTTTTAAAGGTGGGAAAGTTGTCCAATGACCAATATAAGTTCCCAAATGTAGAAGCGTTTAATGAGGCACTTTTAGAGGTTTCAAACCTCCCCAAAAGCAGAAGGGCCATTACGAATTGGGAGATAAACCAGGGATTACGGGTGTTTGGGTGGACACATGCCTACAACATTCCACAATTATTGTACTGGCTGGAGAAGGAAAACAAAACTTTAAGCAAATAAAAGATGATACCGAGTATATCCAAATCCCAAGGTTCCATTGTTTTTTCTCAGCCTGGGGCATTGGAAGAGACCCGATTTGAAAAGGTGCATAATGTCGTTTTCAAAGATTCCTCATTGGCTTCCATAGTGGTGGCCAACGAAATTTCAAAATTGATTCGGCAAAAACAGAACAGTAGTCAGAATTGCATTCTGGGTCTAGCAACTGGTTCCTCCCCAATCAAGGTCTATGAGGAACTTGTCCGAATGCATAGGGATGAGGGCCTTAGTTTTGAAAATGTCATCACCTTCAATTTGGATGAGTATTATCCCATGACAAAGGATAATATCCAAAGTTACCATTACTTTATGCACGAACATCTGTTCAATCATATTGATATACCTGCGGAAAACGTTCATATTCCCGATGGCATGGTTCCCATGGAACATTTGAACGACTATTGCTCAAAATACGACACCTTAATCCAAGAATATGGAGGTTTGGACTTTCAACTTTTGGGAATTGGTAGAACAGGTCACATTGGATTCAACGAACCAGGCTCTCACTACAATTCCAAGACGAGGACCATCACCTTGGACCATATTACACGAGTGGACGCAGCGCAAGCATTTTTAGGTATAGACAACGTGCCTCGCAAGGCCATTACCATGGGTATTGGTACCATAAAAAAGGCCAAAAGAATCATTTTATTAGCCTGGGGTACAAATAAGGCCAATATCATAAAGGATACGATTGAGGGCAAAGTTTCGTCCGATGTACCGGCAACCTATTTGCAGGAACATGCCAACACCACTTTTGTATTGGACAAGGCCGCATCTTCCGAATTAACTCGGATAAAAGAGCCCTGGGTGGTCGGGGACTGTATCTGGAATGAGAAATTAAAGAGTAAGGCGATAATATGGCTTTGCGAAAAGTTGGAAAAACCAGTACTCAAACTCACTGACAAGGACTATAATAACCACGGCATGGCCGATCTTCTCACTCAGGAGGGTTCTGCCTATGATTTAAACATCAACATGTTTAACCGTTTGCAACACACAATTACGGGATGGCCAGGAGGAAAACCCAACGCGGACGACAGTAAGAGAGCGGAAAGGGCCTTCCCCGAAAAGAAACGGGTCATCGTCTTCAGCCCACATCCAGATGATGATGTAATTTCTATGGGAGGTACTTTGGAACGCCTCGTGGAACAGGGTCATGAAGTGCATGTAGCGTATCAAACCACGGGCAACATTGCTGTAAGCAAGGAAGAGGCCCTAAAATATGCCGAGGTCTGTAGGGCCCTTTATCAAAAGTGGATTACAGACCCACCAGAGCCATTGGTTATGAAGCTTTTTGAACAACATGATTCGGAAGTGGATTCTGAGGCTGTCTTGGATTTAAAAAGGCTTATTCGAGAAAAAGAAGCTATTGGGGCAACACGCTTTCTAGGTATATCTGACCAAAATGTACATTTCCTAAAGATGCCGTTTTATGGAACGGGAACTTCTAAAAAACGTAAACTTTCCAAGAGTGATATTGACCTTTTGTATAATCTAATAAAAACGATAAAACCCCATCAGATTTTTGCAGCCGGTGATTTGACTGATCCACATGGGACCCATAAAACGTGCTTGGATGCGCTTCTATTGGCCTTTAAAAAGTTAAAAGGAGAGGAATTCATGAAAAAATGTTGGGTCTGGCTGTACAGTGGGGCCTGGGATGAATGGAAAATCCATGATATCGATATGGTAGTTCCAATGAGTCCAGACCAAGTAGTCAAAAAACGTAACGCTATTTTCTATCATCAATCCCAACTTAACCGAGTCATGTTTAGGGGTGATGATTCAAGGGAATTTTGGGTCCGAGCTGAGGAACGCAATCGAAATACTGCAAAAAAATACCATCAACTGGGTATGGCCGAATACGAGGCCTTGGAGGCATTTAAGCGTATGCGATTGGAAT
>NZ_CAKZYF010000151.1 GCF_937884665.1 uncultured Allomuricauda sp.
AGAGATGAGATCCCAAGAATCCTGCTGCACCGGTGATTAGGGTTTTTTTCATTTGTTAATACGCTTTAGTCTCTCCCTTAAAAGCATTAACAATTGTTTGAACAATGATTTTAAAGTCTAAAAACATTGACCAATTTTCAATATAGAAAACATCGAACTTAATGCGATTTTGAATATCTGTATCATTTTCGATTTCTCCTCGATACCCTCTTACTTGTGCCAATCCGGTTATCCCTGGCTTGACAATGTGACGTACCATATATTTATCTACACTGGCAGAGTATTCATTAGTATGCTTTACCATATGGGGCCTCGGTCCCACTACTGACATTGTGCCAAAAAAGACGTTGTAAAATTGTGGTAATTCATCTACACTAGTTGCCCTTATCAATCTTCCAACTTTTGTTATTCTCAAGTCATTCTTAGTGGCTTGATGGTTATCGGCATCCTTATTGGGTGCCATTGATCTAAACTTGTAGCAAAAAAACTCTCTATTATCAATACCATTTCGTGTTTGTCTAAAAAAGACAGGGCCCTTTGATTCTAAAGTAATCAATAATGCTAAAATAGGTGTGAGCCATGAAAGTAATCCCAAAATAACTATTGCTGAAAAAATCACATCAAAACTTCTTTTCAAAAATGAATTTATCGAACTATGCAGCGGTATATCCCTAAGCGATAAAATCGGAATATAATCATAGTATTCGAACTTTAATTTTTTAGCTAGTATATTTTTATTGTCGGGTATGAATTTTAGTGTTTTTAAGTTATTATCCGCAAAGTTTATAAATGAAGTTAACTCGTTATCCTTAAGTTCGGATATGGAACAGTAAATCTCGTCTACTTTGTTCTTTAAAATGTATGAGAAGCATTCTCTTATTTCGAATTTAGGCTCTTTAGGAGAGAATTGCTTTAAAAAATTGTATCCAAATTCGGTTCTATTTCTAAAAACTGATATAAGTTGATCTGTTTTTTTGTTTTCACCGATGACCGTTACGTTTCTGAGGTTACCCTTAAACTTTCGGCGGTACCTAATCAATAAAAAATAATTAATGAATTTTATTGAAGAAATTGCTAAGGTTACTAGACCAAAGTATTGGGCTAAAGCCAATCTGCTCATTTCCGGCTGCTTGAAAAAACCAATAAATGCATAAAGGATGAGAAACAAAAAAATA
This sequence comes from uncultured Allomuricauda sp., assembly GCF_937884665.1. Taxonomy (GTDB): domain Bacteria; phylum Bacteroidota; class Bacteroidia; order Flavobacteriales; family Flavobacteriaceae; genus Flagellimonas. The sequence continues at coordinate 1,176 of NZ_CAKZYF010000151.1, forward strand.
AACTGTGTTGAAAGCTTCCTAAAAACAATAGGAACTTTTGAATAGCGATTGATCACATAAAACTCATATTTCAATGATAATACTATCCAACCAGCGGATAAGTAAATGTGAAACAAAATAGGTTCATAAATATTGATTGGTAATAAATAAGTGAATAGATTAATAACCAATAAATCTATCATATAAGATATTGGACTAATGAATCCGGAATATCTGCCTTGTTTAAAGAACATTGTTCACTTTCAAGAGTTAGCGATGAGAAATTGTTAAAGAATACACAACAAAGGTTTTTCAAATATACTTAGTTGTAATGCATTTTTGTCAGATTCCATGACTCTGTTGTGCTCTCAAGTAAGGACTTAAAAAGCAAAAAAATTTCATAGTCCTACAATTATTGCTAAACATTTTACTTGTACCGGTCTTATTGATCCGCATTATTTCTGAAAAAAAGCCCATCAACTTCCAGCAATCTCCCTGTTCTATTATCATGATAACCTGGTTCAATAGTGTTCATCGCAAATCCAAAGGATTCCATTTTACTTCTTAATTCACTAAAAGATGCGGCTCCCTTATACGTTGGAACCAATGACATCTCTAACTGTACTCCTCTGATAATGTCCAATGATTCCTTAGCACCGTCTAAAACCATTTTTTCATAACCTTGTGTATCGATTTTAAGAAAGATGTTTTTATCCTTAATATCTAAAGCATCCAATATTTCATCTAATTTCTTTATTTGAACTTCTTCTTTTTTTATAAACTTTGCTGCCGGTGCACTTTCTATTAATTGAGGTAAGTCCTCCAAAATGGAACTACTAACAGAATTTCCGGAAATATTGATAGTGATATTTCCAGAATAGTCTCCGAGTGAAATGTTCATTGCCCTCCATTTTTTGTCGTGCTTAGAGACCTTTACCAATTTTTCGAAGGCGTCGGATGTCGGTTCAAAGGAGATTATTTCACCTTTGTAACCTAGGCTTCTTAGTTCAGAGCCATATTGCCCAATGTTGGCGCCAACATCTAAAACAACGTTTATATTGTAATGACTTAAAAGCTTTTCTCTTCTATCAAGTTCTCTGGATGGGTACTTTATAATATCAATTTTGAAAAAAAAGTTTAATTTTCTTTTTAAGCGTAAGAATATATGTTTGTTTTTTAAAATAAACTTATTCATGCTATCTGATTTATATTAAAGTATGATAGGGTTTTCGTTTTAATGGTCCATACTCCAGGGCCATCAAATTATTTCCTGATTTCTCGAGACTTTCGAAAGGTTTTGCCTAAACCATTCTACTCTTCATTTATCAGCGAAGTTAATCTTAACTCGAACTTATTTAATACATTTATTTTCGAAAAATGTGCAGTTACATATTTTTTTGCATTTTCTCCCATCAATTCTTGTAATTTGATTTCCCTATCAACGATACTATTAATTACCTCTTGTAAACTAGAGGTATCAAAATAAAGTCCACCCTTGGAATTATTGAAAACCGTTGCGGTTTCAGAATCCAAGTGACCTGTGACTAAAGAAGGTATACCACTGGCCATCATCCCTAAAATTTTAGAAGGCATTACCGTATCCAGAATTGTCTTTTTTTGAAACAAAATATGAAGATCTGCCGAACATAATAAATCATTCAGTTCTGAGTAAGGGACCGGTTCAAAATGCAATACATTCCTTAAATGCCCGGTTGCTGATTTAAGCTTATTTTTAGAAGCGCCGTGTCCCACAACAATAAATTTAACTTTCTCATTTTCTTTAAATTTTTCAACGACCTTCAAAAAAAAATCCCAATCTTGCTTTTCCCCAATATTACCTGAATAAAGCACTTTATATCCATCCGTTTTCAAAAATTCATGTTGTTTCGCTAAGGAAGGATTTATGAATTCCTCATCCACCCAATTTGGAAAATAAAATCGAACAGAGGTTGACTTTTTACCAAGTTTATTCATCATCCTATGGCTTATTGTACTTACAACATGTGCAGAATTCAAAATGTTACTTTCCAATTTAAAAAGCATTGTAAAAAGACATTTTGAAAGGCGTTTTTCATTAGTCATCCCTGATTCCTTAGCAGCATCAAATTCAAAATCCTGAATATGTACCCAGTGCTTTGCATGTAGTCTGTTTGCCAACAACCTGCCCAACCATGCAGAACTTGTAAAAGGAATAATACTTAATACAACATCTGCTTCTCTAATCTTGTAGGTATTAAAAAAACTCCCAAGGGTAAAATCTATAAGTTGAAGAACTCTTTTACTAAAAGTTAGTTTAGAAGGAACGTATTGTCTATACCTTAAAACTTTTACTCCATTTATTACTTCTTGATGGTACTTTCTTCTTTTTTTGTAAGAATCCCATATTTTCCATTGTGGGTAATACGGAAAGCCTGCAATTACTGAAACATTCCAGCCTAAATCATGTAAGTGTTCAGCCATTTGAGTACTGTATAGTCCTATTGCAGTATCTTCAGGCGCATAGTTTAAACTTAATATTGTTATTTTCTTCGGCATATAGTTTTCCCCGGATTGCGTAAAATAAGTATCATTCTATTTTATTAAGTTCAACTAGCATCCTTACAATCCTAATTTAATGTGTGAAAAACTTTTTTTATGAAAATTCACTTCTTTAGATTCCTCAATCCTTATGAATGGAATTTCCCTTTATAAATATCAAAGATTAGTCTTCCCTAATAATTTTGTTTAGAAAAAAGTACAAGGCAGGTTGTTCCTTTACCCCATTATCTGTGATTAATTGGCAAAAATAAACATTGTAGTTAAAGGGAGTCTCTAACTCAGCAAAAACAGGGAGGTCTGCTTTTTCTTTAAAGCTCCAATCCCATTGGCCCGTTGTAAGAATTGGATTCAAATTACTTCCAGAAAGATAACTTCTTGCAACAAAATCTATCCTATCAAAAGTTTTGTTATACCAAAGGTTAAAGTCGTTTTTCTTAAACCACTTTAAACTTTCTTTTTCTTTGTTGATGGACAAAAAGTTCAACCCTTGAAATGACTTTTTTACTTGAATCGTATCAGTTTTAAAGATTATTTTCGAGTTTTTCGGCTGCTCCAAAAAAATGAGCTTTCCTCCATTATCGACCGCTTTATATATATCATCTTTAATGTTGTCATAAATTGTCAAATCATCGATTAGGATAATTTCGCTTTTAAACTCAGAATTGAAGATAGAAGGGTTTAAATCGAGCCCTTTTGCTAGTTGCCACGCATTTCCACTTTCCTTGCCGACAATTCCTACCCCCAAAGATTCACCTCCTTTAATCTTTGACGGAAATACTTCCAGTTGTACTTTATATTCGTTAATCAAACTGCCACTATTGTCTTCAAGGCCTAACCTGACGGTATACACGACTCTTTTGTTGGAGGGTGGAATTTTGTAATTGAAAAAGCCAATGAACTTAGAGGAAAATGAAGGAACTCGCACCGAAGTTTTCTGTCTAAAAACAACCTCTTCCTTCCGAACTTCATATAGGATGTTTCCTTGGTCAAAAGGCGCCTTGATATCGCTGTTTATCCAAAATTCAAGCTTCAAACTATCCCCTGCAAAATATTGAAATTTATCAGTTCTTATATCTACAATTATAGGTTCTAGGGCTTCTTTCATCTTAAAATACGCCTTTTTGGGTCTTCTATCATAATCAATTATAGCTTTCATCCATCCTGCAGGCCAAGCATCAATTAGATGGTGAACAACGGTAGAATTAATTCTTTGGGTTTGTCTTCTAAATGCCCGTGTCTGAGTTTCAACACTCCAGGCCTGATGTCTTTGACTTTCCTCAACCCATTCTGAAGGTGTTTTGGGAGTTGTGTACCACATTTGGTGTGTTTTCCAGGTTTGGGCTTTGGGAATGACACCTGGGGTCCATGTAGTATCATTTTCATCTTTAGGTAACCATGCCTTCGGATAGTGTTTAAACATAGTTTTCAAGCTCTCAATTCCCTCGCTACCGTACTCCCCACACCCCATTTTCCATCCCGCTTTGTTTCCAATCCAAAATCCTTTGATAAACTTTCCTATGGGAATACCGTGATTTGCGTACCATGTATTATAAAGATGTTTATCTGGATAGCCTCTTGAGGGCGGGACCCTATCCCCATCAGCATATTTTATAACCTGTTTTGGGTTGTAAAAATGAATAACTGATTTAGCTGCGTTGTAAAAATGATCCAGCTCATCCTTATCTAAAAACCGTTGTAGCCCTCTCCGTGTAGGTAGAGTGGGCTCATTGATTAGCGAAACCAAAATGTTAGAAGGATGCGCCCTAATTAGCTTTTCCATCTCACCCACTTGTTTTAAAGCTTCTTCAAACTGCGTGCGTTGAAGATATCCAAAAAGGGGAAAGTCGGTTTGCAATAGCATTCCTAGATTGTCACACATTTCATATACCTCAGGTTGTACAGGCCTTTGTGTTAAACGTAGAAAATTGATATTGGCCAATTTGGCTAATAAGATGTCTTTTATAAGTCGTTCCTTATCCTCGTTAAACACATCGTTCTGCAAAAAGCACAATGTATTGGCCCCACGGAGTAACAACTGATCGCCATTCAAATAAAATGAGCCTTTGATTGGTGACTCAGTGTCCATAGTAAAACTCCGCATCCCAAATTGTTGCTTTTGTACATCAGGGACACTTAAGTCAAAACCATTAATCTTGGCTTTTAATGCATATAAGTATGGTGTTTTTATATCCCACACTTTATAATCTTTCAAACTAATTGTTTGTTTAATGGTATTATATCCCGGCCCTACTTGTTTGGTTGGAAGTTTAACTTCTCTGGTTCCTGGGCCTTCAAAATTTTTGGGCAAAACAGAAATAGTGAGCTCAACGGGAACATATCCCTGAAAAGGACTATGTATCTGAATCTCCACTTCGATATTATCTTTATTCAAATTCTGTATTATATTGATATCAGATATAGTTATTTCAGGCGTCCCCTCTAGGTATACTTTTTGCCATATTCCTGCACCTGGTGGACAGTGATGCCATCCATAACCCGGTTCATCCCAACCTAATCCGGTTGCTCCATAAATTTTATTTCCATCTGGAATCCAGGTGCCATCCTTTTCAGCCGTTCCAAGTGCTGGGCTATCATTTTTTATAAGAACTACCAGGTTATTCTTTGAGTTCCTGTTTATAATACTGGTTACATCGATTTTAAAGGGTGCAAAAAAACCTTCGTGAAGTTTAATAAATCGACCATTTAAGTAGACTTCGCAGTAGTAGTCCACCGCTCCGAAATTCAAGAAGATTCTCTTGTGCCCAGATACTTTTTCAGAAACTTCAAACTCTGTTTTATAAACCCCGTACCATCTCCCTGCAGGTCCTGTATAGTGCGGAATGTTCACCATTTTTCCCAAGTTTCTTTGAGCAATTGTTGTTTTAAAATCTGCATATTCCGTCGAATCCAATATCTGGAATCTAAAGGCCTTCAATTCTAAACTGTCTCTCGTCTTCTCCATAACTCCCGTAAAATCAACTAAAAAAGGTCGATATATGTTGTACAGATTATCTATTAAACTATCAACTTCTTTCTTCGATGCGATTTTTGTTATCCTAGGGAATTCAATATCCATATCGCTTACTTCCGATTCTAAAAAAGTAGCGGAATGGGGAATAGGGTCAAAGTCTTTATAAATAATTCTTTTCGTCTCATTTTTCTCAAGTCCTATATCCATGAAAATATCCTCTTGAGAATAGAAAAAAGAACAATAAAGCAAGGCCATCAGCAGTGCTTTCCCAGGGGTTAAATCAATATACATTTCATAATTTTTTAAAATTGGTGAACCTATTTTCAGAGTCAATATTTAATTTTCCGGAGTCCCTTTGCAGATGTATCATATCAGATTTGTTGCTGTTTAGAAAAAGTAATAGAAAATAAAATAAGATAACACCGGATTGACGTGCCAAAACATTCTCTGCTAAAAAAACGATTGCATAAAAAAGAAGGATCAGGTTTGCAACCGTATTTTTATTTCTGTAAGCCCTAATAAAATTGCTAACCAGAAACAACACAAATAACGACAGTCCTATAATTCCGGTTTTAAGGGTTATATCCAAGTATTGGTTATGCGTGTTATATTCATCCCTTAGCAGTAACTCAACTTTATGGGAATAGCAATCGTTAAGCGCATCTTGGGAATCTCCCAAACCATAACCAATTAGCCAATTCTCTTTAATCTTTTCTATACAGCATTGGTATATGCCTACTCGTATGCCCGTAGAAAAGTTTTGATTCACTTCGGTATAGGTTTCAATTTTCAATAGTTCATTCATCCTGCGATTAAAGGCAAAAAGTGTTGTAAACACAATCAAAACCAAAAATAAAGCCCATAGCCTATAACGCTTTAATCTACGGTCCCTTACTATGGAATATAGAATCACAAAATTTAGTGCTAGGAAAACCCCTTTGCTTAATATCATAATCAATAGCGTAAGGTTTATTAGTCCGAAAATGATAAAGTACACATGTTTGGATACGGTCTTTAGTACTTTGTTTTTTATCAATTCAATGTAGAAAACAAGGGAAAGGGAGAGGAAGATTGAGGCATATATTGGGTGTTGCCCTATTATAGGCGTTTGGGTGATAATAGTTCTGAATGTATTTGAGTACCAATCTCTGTAATAAGCCACAGAATCATCAAACAAAATAACCGTGATTATTATACACGAAAAAATAGTTGTTGAAATAATAAATAGCTTGAAAAAAAGTGTTCTAACTGATTTTTTTACGGTCAATTGTGGCGCCAGTATATGGAATACCATAGGAAGAACAAGTATGGAAAGTCCCGTTTCAAGCTTTTGTAACGCATAATCAAAATTACTGGTATACAGTAAACTCAAAACAAAAATTAGATAGAGCGATGAATTGATAAAAAAACGTTTCCAGATTGGTTTTCCCTTGACGGGGAAGATTATGGCTGCCAACAATAAAAGAATTACGGGTAATCCTTTCAAGACGTTTGGAATTATCGGAAAAAAAGCGAATAGTAAATAAGAGGTTGGCAAAAGCTTTTCCCTATCATATCTTTATTTAATAGATTTCATTGCGTTATCTCTAATTTATATCCCTCTCACTACTATTTAAAAATGATGCCCTATGATGCACGTGTATATTTAAACCTCAATTTTGAGAAAAACAGAATAAGGACCACAAACACGAAAACCAAAAACTCATCTGAATAAGGCATCCTAAACATCAATATCCCGAAAAAGAAAAGTAAGATATTACCAAAATAATGATATCCCGGCAACATTCGCTTAAGCACTCGTTCCGTAAACCACAACAAAAGGGGTAGCAATACTATACCTAAATAAGAAAAATTCATGTGCATCTCACCTATAATCGTTGTGACCAAAGATGGCCCGCCAAAATAATCACCGGCAATTACGGTAATGCTTTCGGGTTTCTCCTGCCATACAGAACGAGGAATATAGAAAAGGAGTGTTTTTAAGTAAGTACTTCCAAAAAGGTAGTGTTCATACTCATTGAAAATGCTATAAATAACATTAACATTCACAGATTCCGATATGCCAAGGAAAAAAGAAACTGGTTCTGGTGGATCTAGCTTTATTGCATTCTTTAAGGTAGTATAAAACACCTCTGGAGTAGGGATTCCATTTAAGAACAATGGGCCTCTCATATGCCTAAATATCGATGCAAAATACCCCGAAAAAAAGACAATCGGGAGAAGCACAGGAATCAAAACGATTGTTTTCTTAGGATACTTCCTTAAAAAAAGCATCGCAATGATAATTGCTGTACAGAAAACAAAAATTCTGTTTCCCGTAAAAATCATATCCCAAAATGTAAATGCCCCAACAAGAATAAGAAATCTATAAAAACCCATTTCTTTGTTAATCCATTTAAAAACCAATGAGGTGATGATTAAAACCTTGCATGCATTTAAAATAAAGGTTATCAGAACAGCAAAGGACCCGGAAGATTCATAAAAATCATGGCGATTAGCATACCAATTCCCTCCCTCCAAGATTCCTGAAGCTTCCAGAACAATTAATGTTATGCTTAAATACAGGACAAAGTAAAACCCTAATCTGATTTTGAATGAATTTGACCCTTCTCTTTTTTCTTTCCCTGAAGGAAAATACAAGAAGCATATAATAGCTCCTATATATATGAATAGCTTAAACGAAGCTGGCAAATTATCTTTCAAAAAAATGTCGCCCAATCTGGTTGTTCCGAAATCAGCAACTGAAAGTTCTATCCTTCCGGTCAATATCATCACCCATATTGGAATGAAAATAAAGAACAAAAGACCAAAAGAAATCCCTCCTTTAAATGTTAATCCCTTTTCAAATAATTGATAAGCGAACAAGAAAAGCACCAAGCAGAACTCAACAATAAAAAGAAAAGATAACAGATGTTGCATAAGTTAAAAAAAGTTGGTCTTCATTGGGGAAAACAACCAAATTCAAACAACCTATTACCCTTGTTTTCGAAATTTTTGATAATAAGCGTATCCCACTAAAAGTAACAATAATTCTGTTGAGGATACAACTACAGCAGTTGCATAAATCCCAAAGAACCTTACAAATATAAGGGCTAATGCAATATTGAATAAACCTCCTAGCACCAGAATATTCATTCGAATCTTATATTCTTTAATAGATGGGAAATACAACATGGTATACAACATATTCATTCCAGAGAAAAGTGCAATTGAGCTCAGAATCCGAAATATTATTGCATAGCTGGTGATCAGTTGGTTATCATAAATAATTGTTAGGATGTCTCTTGCAAATATGAAAAGTGCAAGGAACATAAGAAGTCCAATTACAAATATTATTGGCATTAGCTTTCTGGTGGTTCTTAGTTTTTCCCCATCCAATTGTCTCGCAACCCAGGGGAACAGAGCTTGATAAATTGGAACATAGATATTCTTTGCAGCTAAGACCAATTTTTCCATACTAGAGTATACCCCTACAATGGTATTTCCCACAAAAAGACCTAGGATAAATGTATTACTAGCGGTATAAAGACTAACTGCAAAATTTGACACAAACAGGCTAAGGCTTTCAAGAAAAAGTCGTTTCATCAAAACCCGGGAAGGTTTCTGTATCTTGACATATTTGAAACATATAAGAAGTCCACTTACTCCGGCCAAAATGAATCCGAGAGAATTATAAACTGGCACAAAGATATAATCGGCGCGCTGTCTTACAAGAACAAAGACTAGAATGGTAAAACATGTTTTCGCCAGAATATTGAGCATAGTTACAAACTTCATTTTTTCAATTCCCTGAAAAAACCACGCTGGAAAAAGGGCTTGCCCTATAACAATACCAAAGCTAAACAGGTACACTTCCTTATCTACACTGAAACGGGGAAAAACAGTAACTATAGCATATAGAACTAAAAAGATTCCTATTAGGAGCAGCATCTTAATGCTCATTATGGCCATAAAGATTTTCGAGCGCTGTGATATGTTATCCTTTGCCAAGGAAATTTCCCGTGTTCCACTTAGGGTAAAACCAAATTCAATAAAAACCGTTAGAAAGACAATAAGGGATTGGGCAAACATAATTAACCCAAATTTTTCCGCTCCAAGAACCCTTACCAGATGTGGAAGAATCAATAGTGGCAAAATGTAATTTGCCCATTGTAGGAGAACAAGGGATTATCAATTATTGATTACCACTTTTTTATCGTCAGCCTATAGAACGTTTAAGACCTTCCTGAAGATTCCTTTCATGCACTCTTTTTCTTGCTAGCTATTAAAGGAACTAGTCGAATTTTCTTTTTACATCCGTTTTCCTGAAGCTGTGGCCTCATTTATACTTTTAAATACTTCAAAATACTTGACCTTAACAATATCATTTGATAACTACATTCAAATCCGGTTTCCATACTATCATGCAATTGGTGCGGCAATCTTCAACAACTCTCTTCCACCTTTGTTTCAGTTTAAGTATTTATCAGTCAGTTAAAATTTTGCTAAGCTGATTTATGAAGTTATCAGGTCTAAAATTAGTCTTAGCGTATCTATGATTGCCTACCATTGTCTCTTGATAACTTGAAAGATTCTGTTGTATGGTTTTTAGCGCATCAGCAATATGTTGGGGAGACTTCTTTTCTACAATAAACCCATTATTTTCCGAGCAGATATCCTTTATTCCGGCATGATCGGTAGTAATTATTATGTTTCCAGCCATCATTGCTTCCAATAGTGAAATGGGCTGGCCTTCCAAAATATAGTACGTTGGTAAAGCAAAAACATTCGCCCATAGATATATTTCCTTTTTTTCTTTCCCTCTAATAGGTTTACAGTATTTGATATTAGGGTTTTTTTCCAAATAGGACATTACCTCTTCTTCATTCTCTACGTCAATTCCTCCAACAAACTTAGCCTCATAACCAATGCCTAAATCATTTAAGATTTCCAAAGCTTTGAGGACGTCAAAAACACCCTTCCCCTTCATCAAATTACTGAGATATAAAATCCGAATAGTTTTGGTGTTTACAACTTCTTTCTCACTTATGTCGTTCAAGGCATTCTCAACAAAATAAGGCATCCAATAAATATTATCACGACTAAAAAAGGGTGTCAAATTATCAATTAAGAGTTCTGACGAAACAATGCCCTTATCGCCTTTGGAAAGCACATAGTGAAAGATTATTTTTTTTAAGCCATGCAGTAATTCGTATTGTGTTCTGAGATAATTCCCATGCACATGGAGAACCACTTGCTTCTTAAGGAGTTTGGCCAGTAAAATAAATGGGGCATCCTTTAGGACGCCCAAAAACGTAAGCCCTATGGCTATGTAAACAATATCTCTTTTAAATATTTTATGTGCTTTCACATACTGGCTTATATAAAACCATGTTTTTTTAAATGAGAATTCTCCAATGGACTCATTGAAGATTGGAAATGATCTGTTAATAACATCAACTTCGAAAAAACCGTTCTTCCCTAGGTTGGCGAGCACTAAATCGTTCACCATACTGCAACCGGTTAGTGGGGGAGAAATAGGACCTATCAATAATACCTTTATTGGTTTTTTGTTCAAGATTTTATTCACTAGTATTTATTGAACACCTTAACAAATGCCTTAGCCATTGCAATTAATGAGTAGTTTTTTCTACACATTTCGCAAATATCTGTTCTT
>NZ_CAKZYF010000152.1 GCF_937884665.1 uncultured Allomuricauda sp.
CAGCTTCATGAAAATTCCCTTCCTCGTCCCGCTCTGTTGAACGCAAGTGGATAAAATGAATACGATTTTTAAATTGGCGCACCATAGTAGGTAGGTCATTATCGGCCCTAACACCAAAAGAACCAGTGCAAAAGGTCAAACCGTTATTGGTGCTGTCCGTTTGCGTAAAAATGCGCTCTACATCGTCCATTGTACTGACCACTCTGGGCAGCCCAAAAATGTCAAATGGAGGGTCATCGGGATGGATAGCCATATTAACGCCTACTTCTTCACAAATTGGAATGATTTCATCCAAGAAAAGCTTTAGGTGTAGTTCCAACTTTTCGTGGTCAATGTCCTTATACCTATCAAGTTGCTCCTGAAACTGTTCCAAAGTGTAGCCTTCTTCCGCCCCAGGTAATCCTGCAATAATGTTTTGGGTAAGTTCTGCCTTTTCGGAAGTTTCCATATGTTCAAATCTCGCTTTCCCCATGGCAAGCTGCTCTTTTGTATAGTTCCTTTCAGCGTTTGGGCGTTTTAGAATAAACACATCAAAGGCTACAAAGGCAGCTGTCTCAAAGCGTAAAGCTCTTGCTCCGTTTGAGAGTTCATAGTCAAGGTCGGTACGGGTCCAATCCAGAACGGGCATGAAATTGTAACAGACCGTTCGGATGCCTTCTTTCGCCAGATGTTCAAGGGAGATTTTGTAGTTATCAATGTGTTGTTTGTAGTTTCCACTTCGGGTTTTGATTTCCTCATGAACAGGAACACTTTCGACCACGGCCCACTTTAAACCAGCAGCTTCGATTTCTTTTTTACGCTTTCGAATTTCTTCCCTTAGCCAAACTTGTCCATTGGGAATATGATGCAAAGCGGTTACTACGCCAGTGGCCCCAGCCTGTCGAATATCGGAAAGACTAACCGGGTCATTTGGTCCGTACCAACGCATGGTTTGCAGTAGTTTCTTCATCTCTTCATGCCATTTTTTAAACTCCCGAATAGGCACCAAAGCCACCATCCACGGAAAGTACCGTGCCTGTTACAAATTTTGAAGCGTCACTGCTCAAATAATGAATAGCTCCGAAGAGCTCATTCGGCTGTCCAAACCGACTCATTGGCGTGTTACCAATAATTTGGTTTGCTCTATCCGTATAACTTCCATCCGTATTCGTCAAGAGTTCTTTGTTCTGTTTTGTGAGGAAAAAACCAGGAGCGACAGCGTTTACTCGTAATCCTTCCCCATATTTTTTCGCAAACTCGATGGCAAGCCATTTGGTGAGATTATCGATAGCGGCTTTAGCAGACGAATACCCCATAACTCTAGTTAATGGTCGCTCGGCAGACATACTGGAGATATTGATGATGCTTCCTTTTTTATCATCCAGAAAAAGTGGTAAAAAGGATTTGATGGAGAGATAGGTCCCCACGTAGTTGAGGTCGATGATTTTTCTGAGGGCTTCAACATCACTATCTAACAAGGTCTGTTCTGGTGAGATAATTGCCCCTTCCATATTGCCACCAGCAGCGTTGATGAGTACATCCAAATTGCCAAACTGGGATTTTACGGTATTTGAAATACTTTTTAGGTTTTCCTCATTGGTGACGTCACAGCCAAAAGGTGTGGCTTTACCGCCGTGCTTAGTAATATCATCCACCACCGTTTGTGCTTCTGACAACTTCCTTCCCAAAATGATAAGATTTGCGCCTTGTCCCGCAAGGTATTTGGACCATTCTGAACCCAAGACCCCAGTTCCCCCAGTAATAAGAATATTTTTTCCCTCAATATCAAATAAGTCTTTCATGCAAAACAGTTAAAGTGAAATTCCCCGTTTCCAAGGTATAAAATCATCTTGTCCCAGTTGTTGGGCCTTGGTTTTTATTTTGCCACTGGCCACATCGATGATGTACTCCATCAACTCTTCTCCCATTTGTTCGATTGACTTTTCGCCCGTAATAACACCGCCGGCATCCACATCGATAAGGTCAGGCATTCGTTGGGCCAAATCAGTATTGGAAGAAATCTTCATAACCGGTGCAATAGGGTTGCCCGTTGGGGTGCCTAGGCCCGTGGTGAACAAAATAATATTGGCCCCTGAACCTGCCAAAGCTGTTGTGCTTTCCACATC
>NZ_CAKZYF010000153.1 GCF_937884665.1 uncultured Allomuricauda sp.
ACTGCCGTAATTCCGCTTTTGACAACAACATCATCGAACGCCTGACCGAAGAACAATTGGAGCATTATGCCATGTTGGTCAAGTACAAGAACAACTTTACACGGATCGGCAACATGTTCAAAAAGCGAAATCCCGGACTTGCAAGGGATGTGGAACAGCTCGCCGAGGAAATCAGAAAGCTCCTTTACAATTTCAGGAAATGATAGGTAAGGGCTATTCCATAATGCATACCAGGGCATCTATAGACTATGGCTGGAACCAGGAAAAAAACTCCGAAATCGTCCATTCCCAACATTTGGCTGGACGGACCCCGAAAGAAATCACCGGGGAGTTCAATATCATCCAAGAGCAAAACAAAAGGTGCAAGAACAACACCCTGAGCTTTGTATTGAGCCCCACCATCGAAGATGGCAAAAACCTAGGTCAAGAGAAGCTCAAGAAAATCACCGAAAGGTTTATCCAAAAAATGGACTTGAAGGACCATCAGGCCATTGCCTTTGTACACAGGGACAAACGGCATGTCCATGTCCACCTTTACGTCAACCGAAGCGGTTTTGACGGAAAGGCGTACAATGACTGTTTTATCGGAAAGCGCAGCCAAGTGGCCGCCCAGGAAGTTGCCCAAGAAATGGGATTGACCACGGTAAAAGAAGTACAAAGGGAGAAGCAGGACGAGCTCAAGCAGATACGAAGCCAAATTAGACGAATCCACGAAAAGGTAATGGCCTATGACAGACCTAAGGACTTTGACCAATACATGAGGTATATGAAGAGGCATGAGGTCAAGGTCGTTCCCCATATCAACAAATCGAACAAGCTGCAAGGCTTTCGATTCGAATACAAGGGACATAATCTAAAGGGCAGCGAGGTACACCGTTCGATGTCTATCAGCAACTTGGCCATCGAACTCTCCAAGAACAGTGAAAGAGGCATTCTCGTGAAAGATTCAAAAACCGTCCAGCTCATGGGGAACACCGTAGAGCTGAGCGCGAACATAGCCCTCAGGCTTGCCAAGTCAATCGTGAAGAAGACCATCAAAAAAGCACTGGAAACGGGCATCGGAATATAGAAACGAATAAAAAAAGCATTATGAAAAAGATGGATGAGATGATGGAACTGCTGACTGAGGAAATCGAAGGCTTCAACCGTTCGATAGGGAAACTGGAGGAGTTCACCAAGAAATGGGACAACTTGAATATAAGGGCGGATTCCTCCAACATAGAATACCATATCAAGGATTTTTTGAGACACCAGGAAAGGGGAATGGAGCACCAAACAAAGAGGACGATGGAGACCGAACGGATGATCAAATCCGCTACCTTGGTTCCCAAATGGCTATTGGCGCTATGTTGCGTTGCAACCTGTGCCACAATAATATCCCTTTCCTATTTCGGGTACTATTACTTGAGGTTCGAGCAGAGCAAGCAGGAGGCCTTCAATCTGGGAAGGGCAGGGGCCATGAACGAGCTTTGGGGCTACTTTGAAGACCACCCGGTCATTTACAAGGATTTCCAAAAGTGGGTTAAAAAGAAAGATTCCGTTTCCAATAAACGGTAGGTTGCGAATTCTAAGACTTCTCCAAATGTTTTTTCCAAGAATCAATCTGAACTTGAAAGTTATCTCCGATTTTTCCCTGAGCTTTTGAGGGCTCGGAAAAATCAGTATAACTTACATCCCGCACTATGTTGCCAGTGAGCTATTTTTTTCAAAGTTATGCTCGTAAACCTTTACGTAAGGGGTCTGTCGCCTTACTGCGGCAAATACCCTATTGACCAGTTTACAACTGATTGCGTTAATGATCAATTTATGGTCCTTTCCTTCTTCTGCCTTTAGGGAATAATAAGCCTTTATCTGGAGGTCCCAGATAGCCGCTGAGTTCGCTCCATTGGAAAGCAGTGTCTTGACCTTTCTGTTCCCTAGGTGGCTTACTTTGTTACGGACGCTAATGGAACGTCCCG
>NZ_CAKZYF010000154.1 GCF_937884665.1 uncultured Allomuricauda sp.
GAGAGACCCGCACTGCCAATCACGGTAAGGGGTACATAAAATAATCCCCCTAGGAGGGCTAGGCCTCCCAAAATCTGTAAGCTACCGGTAAGGCGACGGTATTTATTGAGCCCATACCTTTTGAACTCTGCTACCATAAATGGCGAGGTCAGACAGGAATAA
Organism: uncultured Allomuricauda sp.; assembly: GCF_937884665.1. Taxonomy (GTDB): domain Bacteria; phylum Bacteroidota; class Bacteroidia; order Flavobacteriales; family Flavobacteriaceae; genus Flagellimonas. The sequence continues at coordinate 163 of NZ_CAKZYF010000154.1, forward strand.
CCGAAAAAGAGAAATGAAATTGCAGAGCATAGAATGCCCACTATGAGTGTTGGGGAATTTATTACCATTTAAGTTCGAAAAAAACGCGCATTATTTTAAAAATACAAAGATGGAATATGTAGCTATCATAATAAAGGTTTTTATATTTTTTAGCATTGCGAACGTTTGGTTTTTACGATTTAACAAACCTACTTCATGGCGTGGTGGACAAGCGACAAACATGAAAAAAGAGTTTGAGGTATATGGCTTGTCCGAAACCATGCTTTATCTTGTGGGAGGTCTTAAGGTTTTAGCAGCCACGATGCTACTGGTTTCCATTTGGGTGCCTCAACTTACTTTGCCCGCAGCCGGGATAATGGCTATTTTGATGGCTGGTGCCATAGCTATGCACATCAAGGTAAAAGACCCTTTAAAAAGATCATTCCCTGCGTTTTCCTTCCTTGTACTCTCTACAGTATTAATTGTTATAAACGTATCATAAACTTCAAGATAAAATGAAAAATTTCACCCTTCCCATTCGTTTTGGTTTAGCCACCAGTGGATCCCTAATAGCGTATTTCCTTGTGCTGTCTTTGTTCAATCTGCACACCAATATTTTTTTCAGTTTGTTCAATGGAATTATTACAGGGTTTGGCATTTATGAAGCAATAAAATATCGGCGGTTGGAAGAAGGTGCAACTTTTAACTACAACAAGGGTTTTTCGACCGGTATTGTTACTGGATTTATGGCAACACTGCTATTTACCGTTTTCTTTGCGGTGTATACTACGGATATTAATCCGGCATTTTTGGTGCAACTCTCTGAGCTATGGCTTAAGATCTTAAGCTTTGCAGGAAGTGTCTTCTTCACCGTTGCGATAATGGGTTTTGCTACGTCCATAGTACTTACATTGTCTTTTATGCAACTGTTTAAGACGTCGAACAATATTGTTATGAAAAAAATATAAATGACAATACGACTCTTATTTTGAATAAAAATGCTTTGTAGTGTAAGAACAACATTTGAAAATTGGTGCTCAATTGTTTGAGCGTTAGGCACACCAGTGCAAAACGTTTTACTTCCGTTCGTATATGTTGGTTAAATTTGAAAGCAGCAGCTCGTCAAAACGAATACTATATATTCCAGGTGTACTAGCTACCTAGTACCTTTAAAAGGTAATCTCGCTATTTCTAGTTGTCAATAGAGCCCATGACCCTTTGCATAAAACCATTTAATGCTTCTTTTTGCTGCACTCCGTTTCTAATCGGTTTTTGAACTTCGAGTGCTCCATTCATATTGCTTATCAATTCTCCTATAACATTCAGCTCTTCATCCTTTAAACTTGAGACTTCACTTACATGCTCCAAAACCTCTAAGGTTTCATGGATGAAGTCCTCGTCGTTATTTTCTATGAAAGCCCCGAGGCTCTTAATTACTGGTAATTTCATTTACTAGTCCCTTTAAAAGATCATATTTGTTTGTTTGCACTTGATTTTTGAATTGACCGTTTTGGAAAGTGGCAAAGGTTGGTAAATTGCTAACATCCGCCAACTTTCTGGAATTTGGAAATTTCTCAGCATCTACATAGACGAAAAGTACGTCCTGATTATCCAATGCTTCTTTTTTGAACTTAGGTTTCATGATTCTACAATTTCCGCTCCATGAAGCAGAATATTGAACTACGACCTTATCATTTTCTTCAATTAGGTCCTGTAGAGTATCGGTGTTTAATTCTGTTACCATTTTTAATGAATTATGTGATTAAAAGCTATTTGCATATAATAAAGTGAATTAATTTGCAGAGGCGGATAGGTAGTCGGCCACAGATTTACTATTAGCGTCCAGAGCCCTTTCTCCATCTTCCCAATTCGCTGGACATACTTCGCCTTTTTGTTGAAAATGCGTGTAAGCATCTACCAACCGAATATATTCCTGTACATTTCGGCCGAGGGGCATATGATTAATTCCTTCATGAAATACCGTGCCTTCTTCATCAATTAGATAGGTTGCCCTAAAGGTTACATGGTCTCCATCAAGTAGTGTTAGCGTTTCACCATTGACATGATTTTTGGGCGTACTATCCAATATGCCAAGGGTGGAAGAAAGATTTCTATTACTGTCCGCAATTAATGGATAGGTAATGCCCTCTATTCCTCCATTGTCTTTTGCGGTGTTTAACCATGCAAAATGAACTTCGGGAGTATCACAAGAAGCTCCTATTACAAGGGTATTTCTTTTTTCAAACTCTGGCAGGGCTTCTTGAAAAGCATGTAGTTCTGTAGGACATACGTATGTAAAATCTTTAGGATACCAAAAAAGCAACACCTTCATTTTCTTTTCTCTCGCCTCATTTAGCGCATTGATTGTTAAGGTATCTCCCATGTAATCCATTGCTTTTACATCGAGATTCGGAAACTGTTTACCAATATGCATCATTTTGTTTAATTTTTTATAAAATTACCTAAACAAATTGAAAATAAGATATATGATTATTGTTAAGTTCAATATCAATATTTAGAAATACGATCAAGGAAAGAACATCTTTACCTTATAGCAGTTGCCACTCGTATACCTCGACGATGATAATCTAAAATTTGAAGATGATTTGTTCCTGTTCAAGAGGTACGAACCTAAAGCCTTCAACAATTAACCATTCCCCATATTGATGTGCAAACGTTTATGTAGCAAAAGAATAGTAATACAACAGAAAAGCATCCAAGATGAGGGCAAGGTAGGAATGATTCCGTCACCAATAGATATATGCATTGAAATGGCCCCTATCATAAAAACCCCCATAGTGGAGGCACCAACCACTACCAATTTTGGAAACCTTAGTCCTAATAACAAAAGGATTGCAGCCAAAATCTTAAAGGTGCCAACCACGTACATTTGCGTTTCACTCAACCCATATGCTTCAAATTCCTCTATCATATTGGTGGCACTCCCTCCTCTGAATATAGAACTGGCTTTCATTCGAAACGTCCACACACTAAGGACCGTCAAGGCCACAATTAAAATCAGTATGCGGTAGACTAACTTCATTGTAAATAGTTTACCTAAAGATACAGGAAATTCCATTCGCCAATGATCAACTTATAAAATCACAATAAAATGGCAAATGGGATGGGATAAATCAAATGGCTTTAATTCTCATGAAATAGTCTTCGGTTTAAAAATTTTAAAACCTTTTCGTTCCCAATGGACCCAATAAACTACCTTCATCTACTAAATACGAAAGTCTACTAATGGACGACAACAAGTGTATTAGGAAAGATACTGTTACTGGAAACAGTCTTATATGCAACTACTTTTCGGAATAAATATTCTGAAATTATGTTGACTGTTTCTAAAAAGTACCATTGTTGTTAAAAAGTAAGATTCTAACACCAGCGGCAAAGCTGAATCTGCCTTATCTCCTTTACTATTGCGCGGCATAAAACAAAAAATCAAAGTATGGTCAAAACTTTATTCAACTGTGAGTTATTTG
>NZ_CAKZYF010000155.1 GCF_937884665.1 uncultured Allomuricauda sp.
TTTTTTTATTTCTTTTTTGTTCAATACCATCAAAAGCACAAGAAGCCTCTGGATTTCACTGGCAGATAAAGGATTCAATTTTAGCGGGTCAAATAGAGCGATACATTGAAAAACAGCGTGTGGAAAGTGATGGTTTCCAAAAGGGACTGGGATTTGTTGTTCTTACTAAACGGCCCACAAAAAAAGGAAGACGGCGATATATATTAAATATACAGTACAGTACCTCTTCGGAGGCATTGATTAAGGCATTGGGAAAGCCCATAGGGTACAGTTCGTTACAAGATAGAGTGGTATTGATTTATGATGAATCGTATTCAAAAGATTTTGAACTGACTTGGTCCAAACAACAAGGGCGGGAGTTCGAGCGACAAATTTCAAAACATCTTCCTGAAACCAAGAAAATGGTGGTAAAAGATAGTACGGGTAAAGTTTTACTCAAATTGAAAAACTTTACTGATGCCGATTACAACAGATTAGATGGTCAGACTTGTCTCGAAATCGATTCGTTGGGAAATGTGAGGATTTTTTCAGCGGGATACAAAAACTGTTTTGATTCCAGCACACATTGATTTTTGTCGATAATCTTTGGGTCCACGCTATGCGCTCTCACTACAAATACTAATCCCGGAGCTCCTCAATCTTCACTGTGCAAATTTCCTGGGGACATATCCTAATAGGTCAATACCACCAAAAGGTCAAAATCACTTTGGTATTCGTAGGAAACGCCCTTTTCCACATACGGGTCTTCGGTAAAATTCCCGCGGGCGTAGCTGCCGAACGTGATTACCATTTCCACTTCCTAATAGTTGCCCCATAATTGTGTCAAAGGGTAAAATTCCTCTTGCTTTTATTTGGTTTCGTCAATCCTTCTTAATTTTTTGGAAAAAATACGTTCCGGATAGATGACCAATTGCACAAAATTGGCTTCCAGGTTGGAAAAGGAAATACTGCGCTGCCCGTCCACATTGAGCATTAACCGCGGATACAATCTTAAATTGGAACGGATAAGCCAGGTCTGTATACGATTCGGACGGATATCCCAACCAAAGGTGAACCCCAGCGAGGTTCTATTTTGGGATACATCAAAGGTATCCTGATTCTCAAAATCCTCCCGGAACCTTAAATTTTCGCTGGAAACTATGGCTCCAAAAAAAGGAACAAACCCATTGTAATCCCAAAAGTTTTTGGTCACCTCCAATCCATAGGCCCGTCTTCTAATGTCCTGTTCGGCGCCGTATGCCGAATTTGAAGAAGACATACCGCGATAATTCAGCGAAAGGTTCATGTCCCATTTATGAAAATGATAGCCCAAACCAAACTCCAAGGCGATAGAAGCTGTGAACTTGGTCAGATACGGTCTTTTTTCTTGGTTGTACGTACTGTTGCCCAGCCAAAATGCAGAGGAAAACCCAGTACTCAGATAGAAATCGTTCAGCCTCCCTCTTTCTGCCAATTTGAGGGTCTTCCTTTGGGTTTCCCCACTTTCCCACTCTTTTTCGGCGCGTATGGTGGTATCGAACAAAAATCCATAGGAAAGAGATACTTGAAAAGGAGGGGTGTTAATTTCAACCTGCTCTGTTCTTGAAATATAATAGTCCTGCGCATTGCTGTAGTTCCAAGAAATACCGAGGTTAAAAAAATGTTGACGGTTTCTATAGGTAAGACCGCCAATTAGGGGAAAGGAGGTATGGTTCAGGTTGGGACCATCGCCGAAGCTTAAATTGCCGTTATCTTGTTCGTATAAAAAAGGGGTCCAAACGACACCCAAAAAAGGTCTTATTTTCCCATGTTCAATACGCCATGGGTAAAACTTAAAGCCCGTTTCTACATTTGGGGTATGCAAAATGGTTTGATTTGCCTTTTTGTATTGATTGAATAGGAAAGGAATGGCTACATAAAAGTCTGCATGGCCCCAAAAATGGGTACCTCCAATAATAAAGCGCGGTTCTCCCGATGGTTCTAGACCGAGTTCCTATATTTGACCTTGGGTATCCAAAAATCGTGTGGAACCGCCAAGACTGGACCGATAGTCGAAACCCAAGTGCATCTCTCCAAAACGATGTCTCGTTTTCTTCTCTACATAGGCCTGTGGGTAAATGCATTTTGTAAATAGGTAAATAGGGAAACCAGTTACAATCAAAATAAAATAAGTGTTCTTTATCATCTCGCAATTAAGAATTTTTTACTGCCGTAAATTCTTAAATACGTTATTTTTTAATGTCCCAAAAGTTGTGCAAGGCGTCCCACATATGTGTTTTTCATTAGAAGTTTGAAAGATATTCAGAGGGCGTGAGGTTGGTTTTCTGTTTAAAGGTTCGGTAAAATGTGGATTTTGAGGAGAATCCAGCGTCAAAAGCGATCGCTAAAAGCGTTAAGGATTTATGTTCCCCATTTTTTAAGGCCGTCATGACATAATTCACGCGGTATCCGTTGACAAATTCTACAAAGGACTTGCCATAAATGGTTTTTATCATTTCTGAAATCTTTCTTCGGGAGAGACCATATTCCTTTATAAGAATGTCGAGGTTTAAGTCGGGGTTGGTAAAAATCTGTTGTTGTCCAAAGAGGACTTCTGTCTTCTTTTTAAAAATGTCTTCCTCGGTACCCGCTATATATTGTAGCGTGTTGGTTTTGTTCAGATTTGGACCGACATAAATAAGTTGGGGAAAGTATTGTTGCCATGCTTTTATTGAAAACCACAGCAGCAAGAGTAATAGGAGGGTGAACTGTAGGTAACTCAAAACCTCCTGTGCAGATATAACCAACGGCTTGACAATCAAAAAAAGGGTCTGTACCAAAATGAGTACGCCCAGAACATAAAGAAATCGGGTAAGCCAGGTGTGAAGTTGATTTTTCCATCCTTTTTTACCGATAATATCCTTGCGCAACAGCAGGAAGGATTTAAAACCATACAAACTGCACAGTATAGGAAACAAGATACTGACTACGAGCAAAAAAGTATCCATAAAGCCGTTTTGCCAAACGCTATATTTGAACGAAACCGAGGAGAAGCCAACATAGAGAAGTACTGCGATTTGAACAGAGGGGATAAGAAAATGGATGACATCATTTCCTTTGAATCGATAGGCCGGTCTTAGTTTTGATTTAAAATAAAAGAATTGCAAGGGACCCATCATCAGTCCAAAATCCAAGGGAAGGTAATAGAGCTGATTGAATTGACCCGGTAAACCAATTAGGAGTATCAAATCGTCGATTAAAACAAGGGATGCCACCAGGACCAATAAACCCAATAAGATAAACGATGTTCTATTTCCCGATTTTTTCAAGAAAAGGACAATGGCTAAAATGAGTCCGAAAATAATAATGGAAGACGCTATCAGGGCCAGCAAAAAGTCCAGTAACGAAATATTCAAAGCGTTTTGTTTGCAATACT
>NZ_CAKZYF010000156.1 GCF_937884665.1 uncultured Allomuricauda sp.
CCGCGGGGTAGAGCAGTAGGTAGCTCGTCGGGCTCATAACCCGAAGGTCGCTGGTTCGAGTCCAGTCCCCGCTACTAGTAAAATAAGGGTTTCCGCTTTTGGAAACCCTTTTTGTTTGTTCTGGATACAACATTTTGAGGTTCTCACAACCACATTTTAGATGATATTATTTTACACTGTTCAATACCGCATTTGGCTATTTTGGATTATATCATTTAATCCGTGTCCCTAAATGGGTTCCTTTTAGGAGAAAACCTTCACCATATCTAAGTGCCCATCGTTTTTTCGACGTTTTCCTTTCAATCTTCCCATAAATTTAAGCAAGTAGTGTTTAATCTCTGTTGGGGATTGTCCATAAAATTAATGATGATTTCATTTTCGCAGGGTCCATAATTCCCAGCATGACCACTTTCATCAAGAATGAACAAATGCGCGCCCAGAATTTTTTCTTTGTAGATAAGGCCATTTTTTGGTGGGGTGATGGGGTCGTATCTTTTTACGGTTATCAAAGTTGGAATACTAGATAGTTTGAACTCCTTTTTGTCTTCTGAAATTTTCGGAACGAACCAGTCCTTGACACCATAGTACATTGCGGAGAAAAACCCCATTCTAAACGGCACCAATGGAAATGATTCGTGGACTTTATCGGCTTCTACCGTTGCATTTTTTTGAAAGAAATCACTTCTTTCAACTGCCAACCACATTGAATAATTGAATACTGATGCGAGATTCGATTCCCCTGAAATCAGTTCATTCAAAATTGGACCTCCTCCATTGCTGAGTTCCTCAAGCAGGACCGGCAGGGTCTTTCTTGAATCTGGAGCATATAATTTACGCCTCAATAAATAAATGGCATCGTGGGCATTTATAAAAAAGTCTTTGCCCTGGTGGTTTATTTTTAATGGCTTAGCGTTGATTGAGTCAAGGACCTCGAAGTACTTTTTTCTCAAATCGAAAGAATCACTATTATATTCTTTCTCAGAATATTCAAATATCAATTCAAGTGCATTGGAGTAGCTCTTTAACCTATCCGTCAACATATCTTCTCCAAAAAGTTTAGGTGAGTTGTATATTGCTGTTTTTATATAATCTGAGAATAGGTCTTGAACCAATCTGCCCAAAACTGTCCCATAGGAAACTCCGTAAACATTATATTTTTGATAACCCAGTTTATCCATTAAAAGGCCTACGTCCTTGGCATTGTAATAGGTGTTATAATTTTCGAGTTTTATACTCTTTTCGTCACATTGACTTTTGTAGTCCTTGAGCAGTTCCTTGACTCGTAATTCTTCTTGCATCGAGGTAATATCAGAAGCTATTATCTCAAGGTATTCATCTCTAAATGTAGGTAGCGAAGAAGAAAAACCTATTCCCCTTTGGTCAAAGAGGATAATATCCCTTTTTTCCCTAACCGGATGGGATGACCAATATTCAATATTGGATGCGAAGAGTTGTGCAAGACCTGGCCCTCCAGATAAATGTACGAACGGGTCCTGGGAAGCAATGTTTGCGTGTGATTGGAGGATTAAATAAGCTATTGAAATTTGTTTTCCATTTTCAAGATCATGGTCTTCTGGAACCTTTAAAACCCCACACTTGAAATTATCGTCTGGAACAAGATTTTTAATACTATCACAAATACTAACCGGCATACTTTTTAAAGTGTAAGGAAGGGCTAAGAAAAATAGCATTAATATTCCAACCAATACTTTTTCTCCAAAACCAGTTTCAGTATTTAACATTTTTTGTATACGTTTAAAAAATGATTTCAGCTAATTGATTTGTTTATTGGAAAATTGAATTTTCTGCTTTTAATCGTTTATTTAAACTTTTGGCACGCTAAATCTATTGATTAATTCTTTCGGTTTGGAGAAAGCTATAATTATTGATACGATGATTGGCCACTACTTATGATTGTTAAAGTTTTTTCATGATGTAACCTTCTTGATTTTTCTGACTATTAATACTAGGGTGGTATTAATATAAGTGCCCTAGTTTTTCAGATAGTTACTTGGATAACAAAATTAAAGGAGTATGAGCAGGTTTATTCTATTATCTTTATTGGCATTCCCAATATTTTCAATGTCTCAAGCCCAAGAAAAAATCAGGGATTACTTTATTGGGAAAGTCCTGTCGATAAGGTCTGAACACCTGGATGCAGAAAGAGAGATTATGGTATATCTGCCAAGTTCTTATCACTATGGCTATAATGACTATATCAGATACCCAGTTGTATATCTATTGGACGGGGAGCGTTTCTTTCATTCTTTTACCGGCGCAGTTGCCCATTTGAGCAGTGATGTTAGTGCCCAAATTCCCGAAATGATTGTAGTGGGAATAACAAGTCAAGACCGTTTTCGGGACTCTTCACCGACGAGGTCATTAATCGGGGTTTCGGGTAAGGAAGAAAAAGCCTATGAAAACAGCGGTGGAGCGAATGTGTTCCTAAAGTTTATTGAAACGGAATTGGTTCCATTTATCGACAGTAAATACCGAACTAACCCATACCGAACATTTGCAGGTTATTCTTTCACGGGACTTCCCGTTTTACATTCCCTATTTACCAAACCTGAAATTTTCAATTCTTACTTGGTAATTGATTTTAGTGCCTGGTGGGATGATGAAGTGACCTTGAAAAATGCAAGGACATTTTTTCAAGAATATCGAGGTGCGCATCGGGATGTGTTTATCTCTACTGTGGATAGGGTAATAAATGATATTCTACCTGAGGTTGATGGTACATGGAACTTCATACAGGAATTTGAACAAAATCATCCTGAAAACCTAAACTTTGGCTATAAGAAGTATTCGTACAAGGAAGAGAATCATAACACAATGGCGCTCATCTCATTTATGGACGGATTGAAGTATGTATTTCGTGGGCATATGAATCATCATGACGAACTATACTCGAATCCAAAAAGCATAAAACAAAAATATCGCAGACTTTCCGATAGATTAGGATACAAGGTTTTTCCTAGAGAAGATTTAGTGAATTATTTGGGTTACTTTTTCCTTTTTATCCATACAGAACCTGATATTGACAAAGCCCTATTCTATTTTAAATATAATACAGAAAATTATCCTTTATCGGCATTTGCTTGGGATGGCTTGGCAGAAGCTTATAAGACCAAAGGGGATAAGGAAAAAGCCATTGAATGCTTTAAAAGGGCGTTGGAGCTAAAGCCAAAAAATAAATCTTCCATTTTAGAACGTTTAAAGGAACTGGAAGAATAGAAATTCATTTTTTTATTTACGCCGTGATAATCCTTTATTTGAACCTTACACTGTAATCCCCTAAGATATTTTCGCATAGCCTAATTTTATAGTCTCCGCTTGACAGGTTCTCAGCAATCGGTAAAAAACATGTCTTTAATAATTTGGCAAACAATGATTTTTCTACCTCTGCTCGGTCCAAAGGGTTTCGCCACCACATACCTTCACGGTTCGCTAGAATGATCAGCGTTAGATTTTTATCAGGAACCTTTACGTATAGTGCTGTAAATCCTGCCGCATTATCCCAACCAGCGTACCCTATTAGTTTTTTCCATTATATTCCTGCACATACCAGCCAAAAGCATAGGGTAATTCAAAACCGTCTGGAGCAGTGGCAGGCGAAGTTAATTGGCTTATTAACATCAAGTATATTGGAAATAACGACGATAGTCCTTCTTATTTAAAAATGACCGTCAGAAATCATAAAAGAAAACGGAAAGAATAAAAACGTCAACTATACCATCTTACGATTATAACAGATAGCGCTACAGTAGGGACTGAATAAAAAGTAGCGACACACTTCCTATATATCAGTTGGCCTTTTTAGAAATATTTTTTAAAGTATCAGAGGTGCATATATTCCCCTATTGTACCAAAGGCGACAGGACTTCCCAAACATTATCACGTACAATTTTATGCCCTTGGGGAGTCGGGTGAATACCATCCTTTAAATTTAGTTCGGGGATACCTGCTACATTTTCAAGTAAAAAGGGAATCAATGCGATTTGGTTTTCTTCGGCAAGTTCAGGGAATATTTTGCGAAATTCCGAGGTATACTCTGGACCCATATTGGGTGGTATCTGCATTCCTGCCAGTACAATCTGGGTATCCCTATTCTTTTTCTTCACCAAGTCAATCATCGCCTGTAAATTGCTTCGGGTTTCTGATAAGGGAATGCCGCGAAGTCCATCATTGGCGCCCAGTTCCAGAACAAACACATCAACCTTTTGGTTCAATACCCAACTAAGTCGGTTACGCCCACCAGAAGTCGTTTCCCCACTAAGACCAGAATTGATCACAGTATATTCAAGACCCAGTGAATCCAGTCGATTTTGGATTAACGCTGGAAAGGCCTCTTCCAGTTCCAGACCGTAGCCTGCCGTTAAACTATCTCCAAAAAAAAGGATCACCTTTTCCGAAGTCGGGATAGTTTCAACTGCTGAAGGGACATCAGTCTCAGGGGCACTTGATGTTTTTTTAGGGGACTCCCCACAGGAAATCAAGCAGCACAGCATTAAAAAATAACGAAACTTTAAGAGGATTTGCATAGGTTCCGGGCCTTAATATCAAAATCATTTACCTATTTTTCCCTTTGGAGAAAAATCAAGAAAATTAGCTATGTCAAAGATATTAAACGTTGATCAGTTAGGGAAGACCTATGCAAGCGGTTCGAAACAATTACAAGTTTTGGACGATATCAGCTTCAGCATCCAAACAGGCGAGACTTTTGCGATAGTGGGACCCTCAGGTAGTGGCAAGACCACCTTATTGGGTCTTTGTGCCGGACTGGATTATCCTGATACCGGTACAGTGGAACTATGCGGTACGGATTTGGGACACTTAAACGAAGATGCCCGTGCACGACTGCGCAATGAAAAGGTAGGCTTTATCTTTCAGAATTTTCAGTTGCTGCCAACCTTGACCGCCCTCGAAAATGTTGTTGTTCCTTTAGAGCTTCAGGGAGCAAAAAACCCAGCGAAAATAGGTCGGGAACTTTTGGGCAAAGTAGGGTTGGAAAACCGTATGCACCATTATCCTTCGCAACTTTCAGGTGGAGAGCAGCAACGTGTGGCCCTAGCACGTGCTTTTTCAAATAATCCCTCTATTTTATTTGCTGATGAACCAACGGGCAATCTGGACCAAGATACCGGCGACCGTGTGGTACAGTTACTTTTTGATCTCAATAAGGAAGCGGGCACTACCTTGGTAATCGTCTCCCACGACTTGGAGTTGGCGCAAAAATGTCAACGCTTATTGCGATTACGGGGCGGTAAAATAGTAGCTGACGAACTCCTTATCGAATCATGAGAGACGCTTCCATACCAGTACGCCAAGCCGGATGGAAATGGCTGTTTAAGATGGCTTGGCGAGACAGCAAGGCCAGTGGCGGTCGACTAGTTTTGTTCGTAGCTTCTATTATTTTGGGTATTGCCGCTGTAGTGTCCATTCAATCTTTTAGTAAAAACTTGGAGGAAAACATTGCCCTACAGTCGAAAGCCCTTATGGGCGCTGATTTTATAATCGACAGTAATCAGTTGCCCAATGAAAAAGTATTGGCCATTATCGATTCTTTGGGCGGTGCAGACGGGCGTTCCGTTGAATTTGGGTCTATGGCCGTTTTTCCGAAAACCTCTGCCACCAAATTAGTAGGGGTGCGTGGCATTGAAGGGGGCTACCCGTTTTATGGAGAACTGGAAACGGAACCTGTAACTGCCGCCAAGGTCTACCAAGAATCCGGTGGAGCACTGGTCGATGCAACGCTCATGCTCCAATACGGTTTGCACCAAGGGGATTCCGTCAAACTTGGTAATGCCGTTTTTCCCATAGTAGGGACCTTGATTTCTGCTCCGGGCACATCAGCTTTGGGCGCTTCAGTAGCACCACCGGTCATCATTCCTTACGATGCCGTGGAACATACGGGACTCATTCAGGTGGGAAGTCGAATTAGCTATGATTATTTTTTTGTGGCAGAACCCGATCAAGATTTGGAAGAGTTGGACCGGGTAATCGACCCCCAACTCGATGTGGAAAATGCGGATTTGGATACCCATATTGATACAGCGGCTCAGCTTGGAAAGAGTTATGACAATTTCGGAAAGTTTCTCAACCTTATCGCCTTTATAGCCCTCTTGTTAGGGTGTGTGGGGGTAGCCAGTTCAGTGCAGATATACATCAAGGAAAAACTGCGCTCCGTAGCGGTATTGAAATGTATCGGGGCCAGTAGAAAACAAACCTTTTTGATTTATCTTATCCAAATAGCGGGCATGGGTCTACTGGGCGGTATTATAGGTGTGCTGGGCGGATTGCTCCTGCAGCAGTCATTCCCACTGCTGTTACAAGGTTTTTTACCTTTTGAAGTGCAAATTTCGCTTGTACCGAGTGCACTTTGGAGCGGGTTGGTACTGGGAATATTGGTGTCTGTACTGTTTGCACTTCTGCCGCTCACTTACACTTGGTTTGTTTCCCCCTTGCAGGTGCTTCGGGTCGAGGAAAATGAAAGCCAGAAATCACGTAAAGCCCAGTTCTGGGTTGCAATGGGCATCGTGCTGTTCGTTTTTCTCTTTTCCTTTTGGCTTCTGGGCAGTGCGCTCTATGCCCTTTATTTCGTAGGAAGTATCTTGGCCATCTTTGCTCTTTTGGGTGGTGTCGCCATATTTTTTATGAAGTCGATAAAGAAATATTTTCCCGTTTCCTGGGGTTTTACGGCCAGACAGAGTCTCTTGAATTTATATCGACCCAACAACCAGACCACGATTTTGATATTGTCCATCGGGGTGGGCGCATTTTTAATCAGCACGCTTTACTTTACCAAAGATATTCTCTTGGCACAGCTTTCGTTGGAAACATCGCAAGATACTCCAAACCTTATTCTATTGGATGTACAGAGCGATGAAAAGGGTGCCGCTGCTGAAAGCATTACTGCATCCGGACTACCCGTTCTAAACAACATTCCCATCATTACCATGCGGATGCACCAAATTAAGGAGCGACCGGTACGGGAAATTATTCTCGATTCTACATCAACGATAAACCAATGGATCCTGTTCCACGAGTTTCGGGTGACCTATCGGGATTCCTTAGTGGCGTCCGAGCGAACGATAGAAGGCAGCTGGCCCCTTGAACGCAAAGACAATGGTATTGTACCTATTTCGCTATCCGATAACGTGGCCGCAGATGCGCAAGTCAAATTAGGGGATACTTTGGTATTTAACGTGCAAGGAGTGTTGATGGAAACCAAAGTGGCACATCTCCGTGAAGTGGATTGGGCCCGTTTGCAAGTCAATTTTTCCATACTGTTTCCTTCTGGTGTATTGGAAGAAGCCCCTCAGTTTCATGTATTGACAACAAATGCCCCCAATCCCATCATATCAGCCGAACTACAACAAAAACTGGTACGGCAATTTCCGACGGTATCCATTATTGATTTACGACAGGTACTTACGGTAATTGAGGACATACTGGGCAAAATCGCCTGGGTCATCAATTTTATGGCTTTCTTTAGTATTTTGACCGGTATTATTGTACTCGTAGGTTCCGTACGTACCAGTAAATTTCAACGAATCAAAGAAAATGTGCTCTTACGTACTTTAGGGGCCAAGAGCAAACAAATCTTGCGCATTGCAACCCTTGAGTATTTCTATTTAGGTCTTTTGGGAGGTGGTATTGGTATCCTTTTATCCTTATTGGGCAGTTTTTTACTGGCGCGCTTTGTCTTTGAGGTCAGCTTTGTGCCCTCGGCCATACCATTTTTGGTGGTATTACCGGGAATACTGTTCTTGGTAGTTTTTATCGGCCTTTTAAACAGCAAGATGGTATTGCAAAGCCCTCCCCTACATGTGCTCCGTAAGGAAGGTATATGATTTTCTAAAAACTCTACATTGTGCTTTTGAGATTCCTTTTGATATCCTTTTTATGGAGTTTAACGAGGAATGGCTGAAGTTGCTGTGCAAAATGAAATCAACCAAAGTTTTCCTGTCCTTCGTTTAAACCGGAAATTATTTCTCAGATATCCTTTTTAATGCGCATGTAGCTACGTTAGATTTTTGAAAACGCTTTTTCAAGGTTACGACAGAATCATGAATCAACTTTATACCATGCTAATAAAGACCTAATATTTGCTCCAATTCTTTGTCCCTACTTCTTGTTGATTCCACCATACACTTCAGATAGGTTATGCCAAACATATGACCCTTATACCCTTTGGACATAATTTGGCTTTGTAAGCGCCGATTCTTTACCCATGTCAACTGGTATTCTTTTAATAGATTTTTAATCGAATCGCTGTCTATCCTATCGAGCAGTATCTTGAATTTCTTGTTCATCAAGGAATCTAACTTTTGGAACTTAAGATTAAGACAAATCCTGTAATCCAGATTGGTGCCAGATTGATTATCACAATCTATTGTTCTTGCTAATTTCATGTAATCCAGTCGTCCCAATCTCTCCGCATCACTGGTATCTTGGGCAAAAACTCCCAAAAAAGTGAAGAAAATAAATATTGTACTATGGAAAGTTTTCATATCGCTTGCAAAAAAACGCACCACCTATAAATTTTTCCTTTAGGTGGGCTTCATTTACTACCCAATTCCGTTGAGATTCAAATAAACCAACTACTTCCAAAAATAAAAAATCAGGAGGTTTCCTTAAGGAACACCTGTTGAACAAACCAAATCCATTGCTATGATTTTAGTTGAACTTGAATCTATCAAAGCAAAACATTTATAAGATTTTCCTTCGATGGACAACAGATGAAAATAAGGCCTACCTCCTGATTAACAGTTTTGAGTAGTTAAATTTATTATTCTTTAAAAGCGATATCCTGACTAATGGAATTGGCGAAATCAAAAATTTGGACCAAATCCTTTGCATCTTTAATATTCAACGCTTCTTTTTTGATAAGCGTGGCGATTTGGATTTTTTCGCTTTCATCAAAATAGTCAATTAGTTTCGACTTTTTGGTTGGAACATGGCTAGCTATATTCGTGCTGAGGTCTAAAACATAGAGTTCCGTGCGGTGTACAAACTTACTGGGCACATCCAGCATTAATGAATTAGCTGCCTTTTTACCTTCTTTGTACGTAATTACCGGTCTCTGCATAAGTTGATATTTGTCACCAGTGCTCTTGGTCAGCAAATACTCATCACATCGATTGCCTTTTTTATCCATGAACTCAACGAACTTCAATTCATCTTGATTGCTAAAGACAAATTTCAATTTTTCATCTTTAATCAATGCTTTGGCAGTCTCTTCAGAAGAATTACTTTTTTTGATTTCCAACTCTTTGTTGTAACCATTGTACCGCGCATAGAAAGTACCTACAAGTTCTTCCCCATAAAACAAAGAACCTTTTTGAAAATTATCCACTAAATAGGGGCTTCCCAAAATATTCGAAAGTTGGGTGGCCGTAGTCGGCGTACTCGCCGATTTCAAATCCGCAAAGGTGAAGAAATTAGAAACATTCCTAGTTTCAGTGTAACCCACAACCGTTGCTTCGCAAGCAGCGTGTACCGTTCCTTGTGCATAAATGGTAGCACTGCCAAAAATAGCCAAGAACGCGAGAAGCATTACATTTTTCATAATAACTGGTTTTAAATTAGCGACTTGCTTAAAGTTAAGGGTTTGTTCGTACAAATATTCGGACAAGTTGGATAATTTATTAAAAATCAGATATTTTTCTATATTTATCAACTTATCACAGCAAAAGTTTAGATATTTTTAAGCTTTCTATTTATTTATTGTCTATTCTCAAATTGACGGTTTATTGAAATTCATTTGCATTTTCTTTTTGAAACCAGATTGGATAAAAGAATCTCCTTCAAAAGTTCCGGGAAGTCCTGATTTGTCGAAATTCCTGGGTAATCCTAATGAATAATGCTATGTATTGTATTTAAATTTAAGCGCCAAGGTTCGAATTTAGTCGAAGAAAGCTAACTTAAAAATCGGACCGCGAGAGCAAGGGATGGAAACGAGCGGCGTACCAACGGAATGAATACCTAGAAATTGTCAAGTTCTCGGTTGTGGACAAAAAACAATGCCCATTCAAATTTTCAACTTAAAAGATGACATTTGCTACATTTGGGTATATACCATAAAACATCATGAAACACATTGCACCGACCTTTCTTTTCTTGACGTTTTTCAATTGGATGTATACCCAAGAACTCACCAAGGATACGTTTGAAGAAACCATAGCGGTATACACATCAAAAATTGAAGATGCCGCCCTATTAAATGATTGTGGCCATGCTTTTGATGGGCCCGCATTCCTTTTCAAGCAGGCCGAGAACAAATGGCTTGATTTTGCTCTATACATAAACAGCGGTTCAAAAAGCTCTCTGGGGAAAGCTATTTATGACCGATATGTTCTAAATGGGCAATTGGACAACACGCATTTTGCCAAAGAAAAAGCAGAAGAGATTTTACAAAAAATAGTAAAAAACGTTTCCCGAAAAGGTGTGACCTATAAATTGAGCATTCTTAAATCGGAAGAAATCAATGCTTTTGCAACCTTTGGTGGATTTCTATACATCACTACCGGCCTGTTGGAATTTGTAGACTCCTATGACGAACTGGCCTTTATCATTGGGCATGAAGTGGCCCATGAGGACAGATTGCATACCCAAAGAAAAGTGACCAAACTTACACTAGCAGCAGATTTGGGGAATATGACACGAGTTGAAGGCTTTGTGGATATTGCCGAAAAAATCAATAAAACCTTTTCTCCACCTTTCGATCAGATCGATGAATATGAAGCCGATAAAGTTGGATTTGAATTGGCCAAGGCAGCTGGATACGATATCAATCGATTTGCTGATTTTTTCAAGAAATTGGAACGCTATGAAAAACAGGACCTTATCAAAAAGCTTACATCTACCCATCCTTTTGCGGAACATCGCAAGAACTGCGTCCATTCTTATATAACCCAAAATAAGTAACTGATGTATTTAATTCATAACGGACAGTCTTATCCCCTTGAATTGAACAAAAAAATTACTATTGGAAGGAAAGGTCATGGCGCTGACATAGAGGTAGACAATAAACTTGTTTCCAGGGAACATGCCCAAATCGAAAAAAGAACGGAGGGCATTTTTGTCATTGATTTAAAAAGTTCCAATGGAACACAAATAAACCAAAAGTCACTGGAGCCGAACATTTGGTCGAGTTTGTTGCCAGGTGATGAGATTAAAATTGCATCACTGATTTTTGATCTGGCCCTTGATGATCCATTTGAACATCCGGAGCCGCAAAACACAGATGAGCTGGAACCATCGACCTTCAAGCAAAGAATCATTTCAAAAGGCATTCTGGAAGTCGGACGCCATACTACCAATGATGTAGTTTTAGATGATCCCACAGTGACCCGAAAACATGCCCTGTTTTCCTATGTCAATGGAAGTTTTTGGATTGAGGATTTGGGTTCTACAAATAAAACCTATCTGAACGGAAAAGAAGTAAGGACAAAAACAAGATTAAAAGACAGTGATACAATCACTATATCATTTTATAGCATAACGTTGAAAGAAGGGCCAAAAGACCTTCGTAAAATAAGCAGTACCATTAAGGCTTTGGCCATTCAAAAAAAATATCCAAACGATAAAATTGGACTTCAAGCCATGTCCTTGGATATCCCACAGTCCAATTTTGTAGCCTTGATGGGACCTTCTGGGTGTGGCAAATCCACCTTGTTGCGATGTCTTAATGGAGAGAACCCAGCTACAGCGGGAGAGGTTTTTATCCATGGACTTTCCTTAGTAGATAATTTTAACCTTATCAAAAAAAAGATAGGGTACGTACCCCAGGACGATATTGTACATAAAGAGCTTACGGTTTACAGGACCCTTTTCTATGCCGCTAAGCTACGTTTGCCCGATGATACCAGCAATGAAGAAATCAATACCAGAATAAACAAGGTAATTGCCGATTTAAATCTGGATCAAGACAAGGAAAAAGATATCAGGAACACAAAGGTGGGCAGTCTTTCCGGAGGGCAGCGCAAGCGTGTTTCCATTGCCGTGGAGCTGTTGACAGAACCCACTATCTTATTCTTGGATGAACCGACATCCCCTCTGGACCCTGAAACGATTGAGGGCTTTCTAAAAAGCTTGAAGAAATTGGCGCATAGTGGCACCACCATTGTAATGGTGACCCATAAGCCCGAAGACCTAAATTATGTGGACCAGGTCATATTTCTGGGAGTACAGGGACACCTTGTATACCAAGGCGCGGCAGAGCTTTTGATACCTCATTTTGAAGTGGACAACATCGTGGAGGTATACAGTAAAATGAGTACTATTTCCAGCGTTGTCAAATTCTATCAAAAACCGTCCCATCCCGGTTACAAATCGGTAAGGAAACAGGAAATCAAAAAAGAACAGAAAGATTCTTACTGGTTACAACTCTTTTGGCTGGTCGCTAGATATTTTCAAATCAAAATCAATGATAAGGAGAATCTCGGACTTTTGTTGGCACAGCCCATCATTATAGGCGGTCTAGTTTGCTTGGTGTTCAATAAGTTCCAAATAGGGGTTTTGTTTCTGATGGCAATTTCAGGTATCTGGTTTGGCGTTAGCAATGCCGCAAAGGAAATTGTTGGGGAACTTCCAGTGTACAAGCGGGAGCGCATGTTTAACCTTGGCATTAATGCGTATATCTTTTCCAAATGGATCGTTCTTTCGCTGATTGCCCTTGTACAAACGCTTATTTACGTGTGCATCATCTATTTCAACTTCAAGTGGAATACCTTTGAAAACTTTGAGGACATCTACCTTCGCCCGTTTTGGAAGAGTGCGGCATTTATGCTCTATATCTCCGTTTCTGCCTCTCTTGTTGGACTTTGGCTCTCCGCAGCATTCAATAATACAGAAAAAGTCATGACCGTGGTGCCCATTGCGCTGATGCCGCAGATTATGTTGGCCGGGGTAATGACAAAAATCAACAATACGGTTGTAGAACTATTGAGCTTTTTCACCTTAGGACGATGGGGAACCGAAGGATTTGCAAGGCTTCAGGACGAGGCTTCCCCACATTTGGGGACCAATCCGGACATAAAGCAATCCGTAATTGCTTCGGTGGGAATGCCACCTCCCCAAGAAGGCGTTCAGAATGCCCCGTCAGCTGCGCTCCACGTACTTGACTTATACAACGAAAAACTAGTCAACGAAGGAACCTTGATCGGCGGTTTTTTTGACAGTTTTGATAGCAATCTCCTAGCAATTGCGATACTCAACTTGATTTTTTATGCATTGATATTCATCGCACTTAAAAAGAAGGACGCCTTATGACGACCACTTACAAAACAAAAACAGTGATACTTTGTATCGTACTCTTGATGCTTGCTTCATGCAGTAAGAAGCCGGAATTTATCTCCATAGAAAATATTTCCATTATAGGTTCTGAGAACGATAACCTCATTGTTGGCATGGATTATATGGTTTACAACCCAAACAATGTCAGGACCAAACTTAGACAATCCAGTATGGAAATATATTACAAGGATTCTTTGGTGGGAAATGGCTTTTTAAATGAAGAAGTGATATTGAGCGCCAATGATACGCTAAAAATTCCCGTAACCTGCAAAATCGATGTAAAGGCGCTCCATACATTTTATCCAGAATTACTCGCCTCGGATTCGTCCAAGTTCGACCTTAAAGGCAACGGTAGGGTAAGTTTTATGTTAAATTCCTTTACCATAGCGCTAGATGATCAGATTGAGTTGAACACTAAAAAGGCCATCTTGACCGAAATTGAACAGCGTTTGGACTATGGTGAGAATTTCAAGCTACGGTCTATTTCCAGCAATAGATTGCCATCTCTAAGGGAAACCCGTTTAAAACTGCGAATGGAGACCACTAATCCGCTTCCTATCGCGTATCAAATTGACAGCTTGAAATTGAATTTTTATTTGGATGAGCGCAAAGGTAGCGTTGCGCAATGGTCCTTAGAAAAACCATATGGGCAAAAACCGATGGAATCTCAAATAATACCGTTGGAAGTTACCTTAAACAATCTGGATATTCTGAAACAGTTGAAATTCTCCTGGTTGACCAACCAAAAGGTGAATTTCACTATTTTAGGAGAGGTACAGGTGCGGATTCAAGGATATGGATTCAAAGTGCCTATAAAAGACCGCATGGAAATAGGTCTTTAAAAAAGCCGAAAAAACCAATGACCGACCGCGAACTATTGCATCAGCTAAAATCGGGAAACGAAGAGTGCCTTGGACAGCTCTATCAATATTTGGGCATGGTAAAAAGTTGGGTCGGCAGGAACAACGGAAATGAAGAAGACGCATTGGATGTATTCCAAGAAGCCATTATTGTCTTTTACAAAAATGTAATGTCCGGCAAATACGAGATGAAAAGTAAGATAAGTACCTATTTGTTTGAAATTTCGAAGAGACAATGGCTAAATCAACTTAACCGCCAAAAGCGTTTTGAAAAGCGGGAGGCCAATGTTATGGCTATGGAAAGGTTTGAGGAAAAAATGGTCTATGAAGTAACACAAAAAGGGCCGAGATTAAAGGATTACCTGTCAAAGAAAATGGCATATCTAGGAGAGCCCTGCCAGTCTTTGCTGAAGGCTGCCATTTTTATAGGGATGAACATGGAAGACCTTGCTGAAAAATTCAATTACTCAAGCGCCCGATCTGCGAGCCAGCAAAAACTTAGGTGCTTGAAACGTTTGAGAGAAAATGTCTCTTATGATGTTATCCTAGCTTTGGAACAATAGATGGAGGAGGATTTAAAAAATATAGACTTGATAGACAAGTACCTGAAGGAGAATCTAAGTGCTTCGGAAAAGTATCAATTTGAACAACTAGTGTCCCAAAACAAGAAATTTATAAAAGAGCTGGAGGTCTACAAAAAAATATATCAGGGAATTGCAGAAAAGGAGAAAACTGAACTAAAACTTCGTTTGAACGGTTATTATAAAAAATACAAACTAGACCAAAAAAACCTACCGAGTCATAACTCCTCTGGAAAATACCGAAAACTATATCTGTATGGAGGGGCAGTCGCGGCTACCCTTCTTATTGGTGGAGTATTTTTCTTTTTGAACAACAGTGATAAAATAAGAACAGAAAGCAGACCCAGTATGGTTGACACAGATGCAACGACCGTAAAGAAATCAGATTCCGTAGTGCGTTCAGACCAGGATAAACTCACATCGGAAAAACCCAAAAGTGAACCAGCTGCCAATCAACAGGACGAATCTGTCGCGAAAACAGATCAGAATAACTCCAATATACAAAATGACAGTACAACACGGTCATCCGTGGACGAGAATCAAATTCAACTAGCTTTTGGCGGTTACAAGACGTTACCGTCAGCATCTGTTCTCGATTACACCTACTCCAAAGCATTGTCCTACACTTTCATAGATAATGTCATCACCTTGTACGGCGATCCCTTGATGGGTAGGTTAAGTCTGTTGTCTTTAAAAATAATAAAGGACCAAGGGTCAAACTATTTAATGAACTTTAAAGGCAAATACTACACAGTTGAAAAAACAGCACGACAAAAGCCATTAATGGTTGTAAAGGAAAGGTCTTTTAGTACTGGTTTTGCCACCTCTTTAAAGAAATTATCTAAACTCGACCTTACCCAAGAAAAAGTCAAAATTGCCATTGGTAGTATATACGATACCTCTACCAATTTATCAAGCTTAAAAGTGAGATTTAGGGGAGACAAAACCTTAGAAAATACCTATGTTTTCAACTCGGATGGCGATAATTTAGAACTTATCATTAATGCCCCAATTGACTATGAAAAAGCCAAGGTTTTCAGAATTAAAGAAGACGGAACACCCTTTTATTACTTGGTTGAAGGGGATAATATCTTTGCATTGAAATTTGAAAGTCAAGAACCAAAACCTTTAATCCCAGTGGATATTACCAAGAATCGGCTAGCCAGACTATTTAAAGAAAGGCAATCGGTAATGACCACGGTGTACAAGCCATAGAAAGGGTCAATCCCACAGATTTACAACAAAAAACCACGACTTTGGGATTCCTTGCGGAGCTTTCTTCCTTAGTTGCCATTCTATTTTCTCTTTTTTCAGAAAAATAATCCGATAAAAAGATGACATTTTCATCTTTCAGTTATAAAAGAATAGGATTATAAATCAATACTAATGAAAAAACTACTCCTGCTAACAGTTTTAATGGTCATGGTCCCAAAGACAACCTTGGCAAAAAGGGTAAAGGGACTTTTTGGAAAAAGTGAACGGATACAAAAAATAATTGATGTTGAAACAAAAGGTCCCAACGGGGAAGCGCTCTATTTGGGATATAAGACCACATCCTTATTTTTCTTCATGGGAATATACATGAAAGATGATGGATATGTATTAGGTGTTAAAGAAAGTATCAGTTCCTACTATCCCGTGAATGAAATGCAGTTGGCTTCTTTACAAAAATCGGGGGACCTTCCAAATAAGCTCCCCAGCTATGAGATACCCTTAACGGATTGGCTTTGGGGTTTTTCTTTTTGGATATTGTTGGCTGTATTGGGGGGTATCTGGTTTTTTCCAAAAAGCGGAAGAGGGCTATTTGAACAAGGTTGTAACCATTATTTTGGAAGGAACTCAAAAGTAAACTATTTTAAGGCCTTGCGTTTCTTTCAAAAATCAGCTAAAAAGAAGTATGGCCCAGCTATTTTCAATTTGGGAATCATGCACCTAAAGGGCCAAGGCATAACCAAAGATGTCAAAAAATCGGTAGCGCTTTTCGAAGAAGCTTCTGAAAAGGGAAATACAAATGCCAACGTGATTTTGGGCAATCTTTACTATGAAGGAAAGGAAATCGCAAAGGACTTAGATAAAGCGAAGATGTGGTTCACTAAAGCCTGCGACCAAGGCCATGATGAAGCCTGTAAAATGGTGACTTACCTTCAACAGAACAAGTGATTTTTAGTAAATTTAATAAGTGACTGAACCAACAACCAAGAATTCATGAAATTATCACATTATCAGTGGAATCCGGAAAAAGACCTCATCGCTGAGGGTGGTTTTGCCGAGGTGTTCAAGGCGCATGACCTCAATACGAAAGGAAGGTATGTTGCCTTGAAAATATATAAGGAAGCTGTTTCTAGGGGTACCCAAGGGAGTACTGGTCAAAAAAAATACAGCTTGGAACAGGAATTCTCCAAAATTGATGGCCTGTCACACACACATCTCATCACCTATTATGATCTTGAATATATTGTTCATACAGATGCAATGGGAAGAGAGGCAAGTTATCCTGTGCTTATCATGGAATATGCCGGGAACGGCACCTTAGGTCAGGCAATTCCTCTAGGACTTTCTCTTGAAGATTCAAAAAAAATAATCTTGGAAGTTGCCCAAGCCATTGAGTATCTGCACAAACAAGGGATTATCCATCGAGATATTAAACCCGGCAATGTTCTATTTGGTAAAGACAGAAATGGAAATAGGGTCTCAAAGATTACGGATTTTGGCATTAGCCAGGACGTTCTTTCGGACAAGACCATAGGCCAATCCATGACGGAGGGTGTTGGAACACCCCATTATATGGCTCCCGAGCAATTTTTTAAAAGGAATTTCGGGTTGAATGGGGAAATTAGTGAGAGGACCGACATTTGGGCTTTGGGAATCATGTTTTATAAAATGCTGACCAAACAATTGCCTTTTGGCCATGATAGTAAGGATTATGAGTTGACTAGGGACAGCATAATCAATGACCAACCGGATTATTCCGAAGTTCCTGAACGCTACAAAGCGGTTTTACGCACCTGTCTTGAAAAAAAGGCGGTTGATAGATATGCTTCAGTTTCCCAGTTCATCAACGCCTTGGATGAAATACAAGGAGGTGAAGGGACGGTTTTTATACCGTCCAAGCAACCCGTCGAAAGTCATCCAGCAATCAAAAAGAAAAGGATTTGGCCCGCACTCCTAGCTATCCTGATTATTGTGGGATTAGGATTTGGTGGTTATACCTTCTATCAAGCTGCCAAGGTAAATTCATTACTGGAAAGCGGATGGAAATCGTATATCATCGGAGACCATAAAAACGCTTATGACGATTACATAAAAGCCTCAGAATACGAGTCAGGCGAAGCATACTATTTTTTATCGACCATGCACCGTTATGGATTCGGAACCGACGCTGACTTCGAAAAAGCCAATGCCTATTCAAACCTAGCTATTGAAAAAGGGTATGGTATGGCCAATTTCCAATTGGGTATGGCACAGGAAAAAGGTTGGGGGCTTGACGTGGATTCGGCAAAAGCCAAAAGCTACTATAAAAAAGCTTTTAAAGATGTTAAGAAACTGAGTGACGAAGGAAATCCCGAGGCCCTTAACATTCATGGTATCATGTATAGAATGGGAACCAACGTCGAGCAAGACTTTGAACGCTCAAAGGAACTTTATAAAAAAGCAGCGGAACAAGACCATCCAGCGGCAATAGAAAACTTAGCTTGGATTTCTAAAAATGACAAAAACTATGAGGAAGCCTTCAAAATGTACGAGAAATGCAAGGATCTAAACCGATACCCTTGCTATAGAGGTCTTGGGGATATGTACCGTTTTGGACAGTATGTAGAAAAAGATAGCGTCAAGGCTTTAGAACTTTACAAAGTTGCCGCTGAGAACGGAGACTTAACCTCCCAATTTAATCTAGGCGTCTTTTACAAAAACGGGGTATTCGTCAAAAAAGATGGAATAAAGGCTATTCAGTGGTTGTCCAAAGCAGCTGAAAAAGGCCATTTAGCTGCCCAAAACGAACTCGGTATTTTGTACTATCGGGACAAAAACTACAGTGAGGCCAAAAAATGGTTTCATTTGGCTTCCGAACAGGGAAATACTTTTGGGATGCACAATATGGGTGTTATCTACTATAGCGGATTGGGTATTCCCAGCGATATAAAACTTGCCAAAAAGTGGTTCATAAAAGCAGCGGACAAAGGATATGCAAATTCACAATACATGGCGGGAAAAATTCTGGAATACGGTGAGACCGGAGAAACCCCGAATATACCTGAGGCCATAAAGTACTATGAACTTGCCTCAGAACAAAACCAAATATCTGCCTTATATAACTTGGGAAGAATTTATTATGATGGAAAGGGGAAAAACAAGGATCGTGCGTTGGCCAAGAAATTCTTTACCAAATCCGCAGCACAGGACCATGTTGCCGCAAACTATATGCTCGGAGTTATGGCGGAAAAAGGAATTGCTGGAACAATAGATTATTTAGAGGCTGAAAAGAGATACTTGATTGCAGCGAAAAATGGATATCTAAATGCGCAACGGAACCTCGCAGACCTATATTACGATCGAAAGCTGGGAAAGAACAAAGAAATAAAAGCAACACCGTGGTACGTTAAGGCTGCGGAGCAAGGGGACTTGCACAGCCAGTATCGGGCAGCTCTTATTTATTATAATGGCCAATACTATTATGCGGCTAGAAAGTGGTTCAACAAGGCCTCCGAACAAGAGCACGCCAGTGCCCAAAGATTTCTGGGATACATGTACGATAAAGGTCTTGGCGGTCCGAAAGACTTAAAAAAGGCTTTTGAAATGTATCGACGTTCTGCTGAGAACGGCGATAGAGTCAGTATGTACAATCTTGCTTCCTGCTATTACCGTGGTGATGGGACCACAAAGAATACTTTTCTGGCCAAATCCTGGTTCCAAAAATCATGTAGTGCCAGGTATCAAAAAGCCTGTGATTTTGTTACAAGTAACTTTTAGCCCAAATGGAAATCTATTTACCGGCCAATTGTAATGAAATTGGGCAAAGAGACTCGAATGAGGATACGATCTATCCTCATATTGCCACGGTAAAGTCGCGCCTTTTTATGGTATGTGACGGCGTTGGAGGCCAGGCCAAAGGTGAACTGGCCTCCAATATGGTTTGTGAAGGCATCGCGTCCTATTTGGACAACAATCCTTTGGAAGGAGTTGGTGATGAAGCGTATTGGTCCGCATCGCTGAGATTCGTGGAAAATCAATTTCTGGAACACTTTAAGGAATTTCCTGAATCTAAAGGAATGGCAAGCACCCTGAGTTTATTTCACATTTCAAACAAAGAGCGCCGCGTTCTCATCGCTTGGATTGGAGATAGCAGGGTCTATCATATCAGGGACGGTAAAATCCAGTACCGGACAAAGGATCATTCGATTGTTGAGGCCCTACTGGAAATGGACGAAATTACACCTCAAGAAGCCAAAGACCATCCGAAAAGACATATTATAACCAGGGCCATAAATGGAACCAATCCTTCCAAAATAGATATTAAAATAATAGCAGAAGTTCGCAAGGATGACTTCTTTCTGTTGTGTTCAGATGGAATTTTGGAAAACCTTGATGAGGAAAAGATACAAAGATGGTTTACAAAGGAAGTAAGCGTTGAGGACCTCAAACAAAATATAATGACCTGCGTCAAGGGAAACACCAAGGACAATTATTCGATGTACATCATAAAAATCAAGAAAATTTAAACGGTATTGAAAGGAACCTAACCGTTGGTTTTAGATTTTTCAAAACATAGAAACCGATAAAGTTTTCGATCGCCGGGCGAATCAAAATAGATTCGTATAATTCTAAGTTTAGATTTGTCAGAATAACCGTGAAGCAGCATTTCGATGGCGTTTCAAAAAGCTATTGGGGATAGCTAAAATCGAAAAAGATGGTATTTTTCAGGTATCGCTGGTAACGGAATGGATTTTGACTTCTTTTCGCTTACCCTTCAATAAGACACTCCCTAAAAATTCAGAGTTGGATTGCGCTTCCTTTGGTAAGTCCTTCAGCAGTTGTTCTGAAATCAACATGGTAACATTGTACTTATTGCACTCTGCTTGAATCCGTGCGGAAGTGTTGATTACATCTCCGTGATAGGCCAACTCTTTTTTGACAAAACCAACTTCAGCTGCCATAAGTGAACCTCCGTGAAGACCTGCCTTAAACTCAGGAAAAAAACCATATTTTTCTAAATAGTAATCTCTTCGTGCTTCCCGTTGCGTCTCAAATGCAAAAAAGACCCCTATACAGTTATTGTTTGCCAATCCTTTTTGATAAGGCCAACTCATTACTACTTCATCACCCACATATTGATAAATCTCTGCGTTATAGTTCAATACCACCTCATTTAAATCGTAGAACGCATCCTGGATAAACTGACTGTACCTATGATGACCAAGATTTTCGGCGATGGTGGTTGAGTTTTTCAAATCCAAAAACATAAAAATACGTTCTTCTTCTTGCGGATTTTTGTACTTGCCCAATATCATTTTCAAAAAAACCCCAGCGCCAAAACGTTCTACTGCTATTTTTATAAAAGAGAACACCAAAGAGGACAGAACTATGTACCACATAATGGCCCAGAAGCGCTTATCTGCGAGCCACCAGCCCATTTCCAAACTGAAATTAAGGGGTAAAAAATTCGAAAAAAACGTAAGGACTATGGTTAAGATCGCGATAGTGCAAGCGAGGTGGAGAAGGGTGTTTATCAACAAACCTATCCCTAAACTAAATCGCTTCGACAGAAATTTTTGATGAATAAAATCGATGAGCCCATAAAACAATCCAAGAATAGTCCCTGTGAATGAAGTAATAGCAAAAGGAACTTTGAAATTTTGGGGTTTTACATTTTTTTCCGTGATCGATGCGATTTCGGCGTCGATACCATAAAATCGAAATATGGCATAAAAGAAAAGGGCTAACGTCCAAAAAAGAACCGATTGCCCCAGAAGTCTAAAAAACTGTTTCAGGTTTCTTCTATTTTCCATGCCTTTTTCTGACCTAAAATTACCAATCTGATAGGACTTGTTCAAATTGATGGTGCTCAGGCCCCGTTCTGACAGAAATTTTGGAAGTCTTGCCGTTTTTACGGCACCGAGATCGCCGTCCTAGTAAAATCGATAGGCTAGGGATAACCCCAGGTTGAAGGATTGTACCTTAGCATCAAAACTACTGGTGACCACAACATTGTCCGTGGTGTTTTCTACATCCTGGATGGTCGCTATCCCGCTGCTAAGGGTAAATGTAGGCATTAACGATAAATGTTTCCCTAAATTCGTTACCAGACCTATTCCCAACTCATAAGCGAAGCCAAGACCGGACGCTGAACTCCTACTAAGATTTTGTGTTAGCTCATTATCCAGCGAACGAATACTAAAGCCCGGTGTGTCCACCCACATCGGACCTATACCAAGACGTGGGTAAAGGCTGAATCTCTTGTAGACTTTTATTTTATAGGTTATTCCGAGAAAAAGATAGTATACATTCCAATCCTCCGTGCTCCCAGAAAAATTAAGATCAGGATTATCTGTACTAATATCTTCAATTAAATTTTCAATTTCAGTGGTAAAGGTCTGATATCTGAACGTACCGGTAACGGTTACTTTTTCGTTTAAAAAGAACCCTCCAAAAAGGTCCAGTTTAGAACCATCGGCAGCGAAACCGGCATCAGGATTGGTGATGTCGTCATCGCCAAAATCCCAAAGGGTAAACGCCCTTCCGTAGGATATACCCAGATAAAAATCTGGACTGTCCGTCTGGGCGGTCAACACCACTGAGAAAACCAGAAAGGAAATTACCATCAATTTATTCATAACGCACTTCTTTTGGGTTGATTTGCAAACATAATCTCTCACTTACTCGAAATCTCTCAACATTTGTTGAGAAATTAACGTCTTACCTTTTCCTTATCCGACTCAGCTGGGTAGGGGTAATTCCTATCATAGTGGCGATAAAACGAAGTGGGAATTTATTCAACAGTTCAGGATTGCTCTCTACAATAAAACGGTAACGTTCCTTTGCATGGCCCGTTAGAAACAGCATGTGCAGCTTTACAAGTTTCATCGTACTATCTGCGAGATACTCTCGGACAAACCTATTGTAGGTGAGATTGACCTCCAAGAGCTTTCGGTTGTCCGCTGTGGAGGCGACCAATAGGGTCGTTGGCTCGAGGGCATCTATGGAAATAGGTGTTTTTTGGTTTGTACGAACGCCGATCAAATCGGTCACTAAGTTGTTTTTCGTAACAATACTTCCTGTCATTTCTTCGCCATTATCCTTCACGACATAATGTCTTACACTTCCGTCAACGATATATCCAAACTCCTTGCAGATTTCATCATGACGCTTAAAATAATCTCCCCGGCCAAGTTTCCTTTCATGAAAAATCTCGAGGATGGCGTCAACTTCTTCATCTATTGAATTTGGTACAGTCGATCTAATAAAAAGTTCTAGTTCCTTTTTCATTTTCTTAATTTACCGCATGCGCAGCTTATCAGGAATTTAACACTACCGTTCGAGCCAAAAAAGCGGGTTGAACAGTGGCCATTTCCTGCTTACCATCTGCTCACAACTTCGATCTGGGTTTTTGGGTTCGCATCTCCCCGGGGGTCTATGACCCTATTTTCATTTACCTTGACCAAAATGGGGATACCCGTCTCCTTAAGACATAGGTCAATGTTATTGTCATTATCATCCAGATCGGCAAACCGGTAGGGCCTAACCAGCAAGGTATCCTTTCCTCGTAGTAGCGTCACCTCAAAATCGTTTAGTTCGCTGGTGCCAAGTTCATCCCCATTGATAGCTCTCACCCCTCCAGCCCAAACGGTTCTGACCACCATTTTGGTTTTTTTCTTCGGACAATCACAGCCACGGCCTTTTTCATCGTACGGGTAGTTTTCATCATAAGTAAAATATTCCGCATAGCTTAAAATAGGACCATCCTCCAACGGGATGACAGCAATGCTCTCCCCCTTGAAGTTATGTTTCGTTCGACTTAGTAGATCACCTACAATTTTTACGGAGGTCGGCGGGTTATCCAGATAATTGCCGTATTCTCCAATTAATAGTACTGTTCTAAGCTCGAATTCTTCATTAGCGGGCAACAAGGTGGCCCCTTCTACTTGGAATTTAGTGCCATTTTGGGTGGTGACTTCAAAGTCACTGGCTTGTAAGGTATTGGGTTCAAGTTCATGTGAAAAGACCAAGGGCATTCCGTCCTGACCGGGTGCATTTCTATATAACCTTTTCGCTCTTTTTGGTAATGCATTGTCCAGTCCAAAAAATGCGGTCAAGAGTTTTGCTTCCCTGTTTTTATCAATTTCAGGAATAGACTCGGATACTTGAGGTTTGGAAGCGGCGTCATTGCAACGTATCAGAACCAAGAGTCCTAAAATCCCTAGAATAGCAGTATGTACAAACCGTTTACGTACCCTTGTTTTCATCTTCAGTTTTCTGTTAAAAAATATCACGATTGCTGTTCTTTGATCCGTTCTCTTTCCCGCTTCCAGTTCCCTTTTACGAATTGATAGAGTGGAAAGAAGTTGAGTTTTATGGGGTTGTTGCTGTAAAAACCAGTGGTAACCCCATATTTTACCTTTTCTGTTTCCCGTTGGTAAGTGCCGAATAGTCGGTCAAATATGATGAGCATCCCACCATAATTCTTATCAATATACTTTGTGTTGGAACCGTGATGTACGCGATGCGCCGATGGCGTATTAAAAAATTTACCCTCAAAAATCCCAAGTTTACCAACTGCCTCGGTGTGTAAGAAGTATTGAAAAAATAACCCAATGGCCAGACTGATGGTCAAGATTTCCGGTGAGAATCCCAGCAGTACAAATGGAATGTATATTAGCGGACTTACAAAAGCTCCCAACCAATTCAACCGGACTGCTGTTGTTAAGTTCATGCGCATCCCAGAATGATGGGTATGGTGCAATGTCCACAATAATGGAATTTCATGGCTCAGGCGATGGTACCAATAGAAACCGAATTCTGCCGCCAAAAACGTGAGCACCACAGTGAAAATATTTTGGGGGATCGTGAAGAACTGAAAAGATTCCACCCAACCCAATGCAAAATATTTCCAACCCAAAGAAAGCGGCTTCATTAGATTATTGCCTAGAAAGATTCCCAAATTGCCCAGACTTTCCTTTAGGTTGAACACGGGCTTCTTTTTTCTATACGACCAAATGATTTCGGCAATCAAAGCAAGCGCTACAATGCCCGCAAAATAAAATTGAATGATTTCCATAATACGTTTTTAATTATTGTTTAATTTCCACTGGATTTTTCAATCCGTTCTGCAGTAGTCATTATCTCTCGTATAAAGTGCTTCTGCGCGGACTGTTTTCAAGAACCTGAACCATACGTTCTTTTTGGTCTTGGGTGAACATGCTCATGCAGCTATCCTCGGTATAATCCATATAGTTTTCAATCATGTCCAGGGTACCACATGAGATATGGGTCTCGCAGCTGAAGTTGGGTTCATCAGAATTTGGGGTATCGTTACAAAAATCATCTACCAAACAGTCCCCATCCCCCCAAATGTGACGTAGACCCAACCAATGCCCCACCTCGTGCGTAGTCGTTCTCCCTAAGTTGTAGGTCTCGTTTAAATCGGGGAAATTGCCTTTCTCGGCGCTGCCAAAATATTTATAGCCAACCACAACACCATCCGTAAGCGCAGAACCCTCGTTTACATTTAACCCAGCTAAACCTGAATCGGAAGGGAATTGTGCATAGCCCAACAGGTTTCTACCTACAAATCCACCAAAGTTTACCGTCCAGATATTAAAATATCGATTGGGGTCCCAAATCGTTGCTGGTTTTAGTTGGGAATCTATTGAGGTCGCCAAACCGGTTGGCCATATAAACCGGCCCCCATTGTAACGGTCTATACCAGGTTCCGGGAGCATATTCCCATCCGGGTCTGTCATGGCCATGTAAAATTCAATCTCCGTATCCACACCATTGGAATCAAAACCGTTCGTGCCCGATATTCGCCTAAAATCCTCATTGAGTACATCAATTTGAGATTGTACCTGTGCTTGTGAAATATTGGGTCCTTCGCCCACATCCTGTCCATTATGTACTACATGGACCACTACGGGAATTCGATAAACAAAGGGTTCGGTAATCTCCTCATCCGATGAGCAACCGGCAAGGAAAACCAATACTCCCAATACGACCAATACCTTAATTTTAAACTGTTTCATGCGCTGGTCATCCGTTTTTGTTGGTTTAAAAGTAGCGCAGGTTACCAGTTGAAATCTTTAAAAGAAGGTGAACCGACCAAATATGAAAGTGAAGTGTACCTCTATCGGTATCAACGGAAAAGGCTCCTGTTGGAGCCAATAAACTTGAAGTTGTCAATTGCTTGGATATAGGTCAAGCTACCTTTGTACGTATCGGACATAAAGGATTGAATACACCGCAGTTTACGTGTTGCTGAAATTAAGAAAGTACTCACGATTTAATATAAGAATCGGACGTAATCCGCTACAAGCGATGTATTTAGCAATGAAAATGGTTTGAATTTATTCCTTAAACTCCAGCGTAAGCTCCTCAATTTTTCCTCCGCGCAATATTTTGAGCTTAAAAGACTTTTGATTCAAAAAACGGCCATGCGCTTCCTCGGTAGTTTGGGATATTACTTGGTTAAGTTGCTCAAAAGCTTTTCGGGTAAGAGGAAGTCCGTTAACCGATACAATGACATCACCTCCTAGAATGATATCCTGTCTATCCAGGATCGTTTTTTCAAAACCTCCTTTTAATCCTGCGTAGTAGGCTGGCGAAAAGCGAACAACGGATTCTACCAGCAGACCTCCCCTTATAGGGACATTGAGTATCCAGGCGGTTTTATCATCTAAAAAAAATCCATTGATCCCGGTCCAGCGTCTGTTACCATCCACAACCACTTTTTTCGCCAAGTTGGTAGTGGCCGCGAATCCCAAACCTTGAAATCCACCAGATTCTGTAATAATGTAGCTGGAAATACCGATAACTTCGCCTTTTAAATTAAACATAGGCCCTCCTGAATTTCCCTGGTTAATGGAGGCATCTGTTTGAAAAAATTCGTTGAGCGTAAATCCAGAGGTCCTTGTCTTTTGTTCTTTTCTTCCACTGATATGCCCAACGGATAGCGAGTGCTCCAATCCATAGGGCGCACCAACAATGATTATTTGTTCCCCTACAGAAACTTTGTCAGAATCTCCCAGCTGAGCTACAGTATACTTCTTGGGCATCCAAGAAAGAACAATAAGGGCTAAGTCTGCCATAGGCGCCGAACGAATGACCTTGGCCGGAATCTCCTCGCCATTGAAAAAGCGCACGGTAATTTTTTCGGCATCGTTCACAACATGTGCCGCAGTAAGAATCTCCCCGTCGCCCGAAATTATAACTCCAGAACCTATACCTTCATCCGTTGCCATTTCGTGGTCTTCTTTTAGCACTTTCGATTCTGTAAGAATGGTGACCACTGAGGGATTCACTCGTTTGTAGAGTTCGGCTATACTTTGTGAGTGAACTGTAAATAGAAACAGGTTAAGAAAAATAGTTATTACTGGTTTTTTCATACGTTCTAAAATCTTAGTTTATCCATTTTTTTAATTGGGGTGCCTTCGCTTTGCTGACTATGATTTGATCTGAAGTTTTCGGACTTACGTTCAAAATCAACTTCCCATTGTAGTACAGTTGGATATTTTCAATCGCCCTCCGCTGTATGATAAACTGTCTATTTACCCTAAAGAATTGATTTGGATTCAACTCCATTTCGATATTTTCCAAATTTTCATCCATAATGTACCCCTTGCTATCGAAGGAAATGGCTTTAACGATTCCGGCATCAATTGTGAAATATGCGACGTCATCAACGCTCAATGGGATCAAAGTATCCCGCTGTTGTACCAAATAGGTTGATTTGTACATCTTTCTATCCGTAGTGAGTATCTGTAAAACCTGTTGGAGTTGGCTATCCATTGGAACCTTTTTCTTCGTAAATCGATACTTATCCATAGCTTCCTTTAGTTCATCCTCATCAATGGGTTTGAGCAGGTAATCGATGCTGTTGACTTTGAAGGCTTTCAAGGCATACTCATCGTAGGCCGTAGTAAAAATTATAGGGGTCTCAATTTGTACCTTATCGAAGATTTTAAAGGAGATGCCATCTGCCAAATGAATATCAAAAAATGCCAGTTCGATATCGTTTTGTTGTGAGAAATAATCCACTGCACCGGAAACGGTGTCGATAATACGATCAACTTCAATGGTTGAATCCACTGTTCTCAAGAGAAACTTTAAGTTTTCTGCCGCAGCTTTTTCATCCTCGATTATCACTACTTTCATACTATCGGTATTTTTACGATAAAGTACGTTCCGTCTTTTAAAATTTCAATTTCTTTTTTTGTGTGCAATTTGAATCTTTTGTTCAAGTTGCTCAAACCGGTGTTGGTACTTTCAATGTGACCCGTCCTGTTCTGCAACCGATTCTTCACTACCAAATGGTTGTTCTCCTCAAACACATCGACACGCAATGGTCTATCGGTTGAGATTTCATTGTGCTTTACCGCGTTTTCCATCAGCAACTGCAATGCCAGGGTAGGAATTTTTCTGGAGAGCAGCTTTTCACCTATGTTGACATGTACCATGAAATTGTCGCGATACCGCTCCTTTATGAGATGAATGTAGCTTTCCAAAAACTTTAGCTCTTCTTTTACGGTCAACAAATCTTGGTCTTTGCTTTGCAATATGTATCGGTAAAGAAAAGATAGTTTATTGATGAATTTTCCCGCTGCTTTTTGGTCCTCCCTGACCAACAAACTCAACGAATTGAGGGAATTGAACAAAAAATGCGGATTTACCTGGTTCTTTAAAGCGGCCAATTCGTTCTGCAGGCTTTGTTGCTTTAACTGTTCTTTTTCTATGGCATCCTGTTTCGACTGATTGTTCAGCCCAATCGCTCGACTAATGATCAAAAGCATTATCAGTACAAAGAGGTAAATGAATCGATTTAGTCTGGGATTCAAGGAATATTCGTTAAAACTGTAAATCAAATGATCAACCAGTTCAAAACACAATATCCAAACCACGAGAATGGCCAGGTTAAGAACAATAAACACAGGAACTTGGAACTTGGTATTAAAACGTTTTACCCAGTTCAAATTGAATTTTAGGACCACATAACAAAAACTAAAAAGCATAAAAGCTCTAAAAAATGTATCTGTCCAAGAGACTTCCATCAAACTCATCAATCCTTGTTCTTCGCTTCCAAACAAAAAAACAATTCTTGGTATGTTCACCAAAAGTGAGAAGCTCACTGCTACGATCAATATGAGTCTGTTGGTATTCATTTCTAATAAAAAGGCTTGCAGTACAAGCCTTTAAACTTAAGAATTCTAACTTTTGCCCTTATTGTTTTCTTTCATTTTTTGTTGCATTTCCTCCTGGGTTTCCAAGTATGCTTCAAACTGTTCTTCTGAAAGTATGGCTTTCATTTCTGCATCCTTATTTTTACGGATAGTTTTAAATTCTTTGTATTTGGCAAGTCTTCCTTTGTTACTTTCCTTTAGACTCATCATTTGTTTTCCATACTTACGGGTAATATCTTCAAATTTTGGTTTTTGCGCCTCGGATAAATCCAACTTTAGGGAATACTCGGTAAGTTGAGTCTGCATTCGAGCCCTTTGCTCTTCGGTCAATTCACTTTGTTGTGCCATTATCGAGTTACCTAGTAGTACGAGTACTGCTAAAATTAAAATGTGCTTTATTGATTTCATTGCTACTTTATTTCTGTTCCTTATTCTTTAATTTCTCCTACAACTTTATACCCTTTGCCACCGACGGTCTTGACTTTCTTATAAAGCGTTTCATTGTATTGGAAGTATGTTTCATCGTCTATTTTTAGTTTCTCCGCTTCATTAGGTAATTCATAAACTATAG
The DNA here is from genome assembly GCF_937884665.1 of uncultured Allomuricauda sp. Taxonomy (GTDB): domain Bacteria; phylum Bacteroidota; class Bacteroidia; order Flavobacteriales; family Flavobacteriaceae; genus Flagellimonas. Next base: position 29,699 of record NZ_CAKZYF010000156.1, read on the forward strand.
CGTTCAACGGGGGTTCAACGATTTTATATTTTGTACCATCTTCAACATAGAAATTTCCAACGTAATAGTAATAAACAGAGGTTCCAACTACAACCCTGGTGTGACCTTGGGGCAAGGATTCAATTATAATCCCAACAGGTGGGTTGACCACAAGGTATGATCCATTGTAATACCGATAGTACAATCCGCCGTAATAGTGATACCGCAACCCCCCATAGTTGACCACAACTGCCCTTGTGGGCACTGTTCTTACTACGGTTACATTGGGGACGGGGCGTGAATAAACCACCCTTGGTGCTGTTCGTACCACGATTCTCGGTGTTCGTACCACTACGTTTTGGGCATTAAGGTTTTCAGCGAGGAAAAACATTCCCAAAATACCCGTGATCACCACTGATGTTCGTGCTTTCATCTTTTAACTTTTTACATGATTTGGAACAAAAGTATTTCCTCGGATAGCGCTTCATAAAATTTTTGAAGTGAAGTATCCAAAGTTGAACTTGAAACGTCTCATTACAGGTTTAAAAAACCTATCCTGGTGAAAAGTAATGTCCATTTTTGGTGTAAACTATTTTCAATCAATTAGTGCTTGTTAAGAAAGTATTCTCAATCCTTTGCTTATGAGATACAAAATCAATGGATATTTTGAGCGTTGGTCGGTCTTGTTTTGAATGAATTTATGGATATATGAATACCTCGCCTCTTTTAAGAAGTATTTCATTTTGTGTGTTCCTTTTGGCGAGACCCAGAATCATCCAAATGTTACCTTAGAAAGTAGCTGCAGGAAAGCAAGTATTGAGGAAAAGGACAAATTAGCCCATAGTTCAATTTTTTTGAAAAGTACTTTCTAATGGTTTGGTAATGAAACGTTTTGTCATTTCTTCCAACCTAAGAATTCGAAATAATCCTTACTTTTAGATAAAATTAGGAAAGTCGCGAAGCATGATTTCCAAAAAAATTTCCGTAAAAAAACCAAGAAGCAAGGTTCTTCTGGATTTATTGGCCCATTATGTTATCACGGTTTGGATATTGGTGCTTCTTCTTTTTTTGACGGACCAGACGTGGTTGTTGCATGGTGTCAACCTTTTTCTTTGCCTAATTGGTGCAATGGTCATAGTCCCTCTTCGTTTGTTGGCCCAACATCTTCTGTTTTCTTTAGAACGGGATAAATACATCAAAAAAATCGTGGAAGAACTCATTAACGATAAATAGTTCCCCCATGATGGAAAAATTATACAATCCATAAAATCCTTGGGAATTGTTATTTTCCATAAGTAAATCCCTTAAATGAAATCCAAAAAGCTACACTATGTAAATTTCCCTTATTTTTCCCTAAAAATCGAAATGCAAAAGAGAGTGGGCATCCCGTTCCGAATATTTGGATTTTACTCTTATTTTTGAGGTAACACTATGACCAAAAAACTGTTTATAGCCGCTACCGGGCAACACAAGGGAAAGACAACCTGTACTTTAGGAATTGCCGCTTCCATAAAGAGTAAGGGATATAATGTTGGATATTGCAAACCCGTGGGACAAAACCATATTCTAATCGACGATGCCATGGTGGATAAAGATGTGGTGCTTTTTGAAAATATACTTGATTTTCAAACTGTTCCTAAAATTCATAGTCCGGTAATCATCTCATCGGGGGTAACACGAGCTTTTATTGACGACCCTTCACAATTTCAGTTTGTGGAGAAAATTCAGCGGGCTAAAACCCATCTGGAGAAAAACCATGATGTTTTGGTATATGAAGGAACAGGACATGCGGGTGTAGGCAGCATTGTTGACCTTTCCAACGCGCAGGTTGCCAAAATGTTGGATTGTGAGGTAATCATGGTTGCAGAAGGAGGTATCGGCAATACGTTTGATCAGTTAAACATGAACCTGGCCTTGTTCAGGGAGTTGGATGTACCTGTAAAAGGGGTCATTATCAACAAAATACACCCCGGTAAATCGGAAAAAGTCATTCGCTGCGTAACCGAAGCAATGAAAAAAATAGATATTCCTGTTCTGGGAGCACTACCCTATGACAAAGTACTTTCATATCCTTTATTGGCCACCATAAAAAAATCCATAAGTGGAAGGGTTTTACTTAATCCAAAACAAATGTACAAGCAGGTGGAGGATATTATCGCTGGGTCCTTGGCCGCCGTGGATGAATTGACCCATTTCCATAATTTGGTGTTGATTGCCACTATAGACAACCTTAAGACCAAAATCCAGAATATTAAACGAAAAGCAGAGGCAGAAAAACTAGAAGGATGTCCCTTAAGTGGGGTCATTATAACCAGCTACGATAAATTCAAAGGAAGTTCTTCCGCCTCTGACTTTGATGATGACTATTTAAAAGCGCATAAAATCCCGGTTTTGGCAACGGATTTGGATACCTATGATACCGTCGTGGCCATTAGCAATATTGAGGTAAAAATCAATAACAAAACCCCTTGGAAGGTAAAACGCGCCATTTCACTTTTTGAAAACAATGTCGATTTAAAAAGTATTTATTAGGAGTTCAAAAAAAGTACTGGAAAGTCAAAATCTTTGAACCCTACCTATCCTGCAAATCACCCAAATAAAGCGCTACCTATTATAATGAGTATGTTAATTACAGTACTGGCAACAAGCAAGCGATATATCATCAAGGGTTTTTGAACGGTTAGAATAGCAGCATTGTGCATACTACAGACAATTACGGTGACCATCGCCAAAAACATGGAAATTCTTAAATCGTTCAACCCAAAGGCATATAAAATCGCAACACCTCCGAGACAAGTGGACAATACAATGCCCAAAGAAGCATAGCCGTTACTGTTTTTGATAAAGTCTTTTTGAATATTGGATAAGAGTGCCATCTCTTCTGATTTTTAAATGATTACACTCCAAAACTACCCTTATGTGATTACACATTTTATGATATTTATCAGGTTTTGAAAACAGACAGGTGCAGATATAAATACGAAGGCTTCAAAAAGTCCTTGGTCAAGGTTTACCCTGGATTCTTTGCCATAGGTTACGCAAAAGATACTGGGCATCATCCCTCGTTTTCTTTGCTTCTGTAACAACAATTTGTCCATTGTTTTCCTGAAGGTGATACGTAAATGCGAACACTGTTTTTCCATCTTTTTGTGGAATTAGGCCAAAACGAAGATCATAGAAAAACCAATCTTCATCTTTCTGCTCCAAAATATACCATCCTTCAGAAATCGTTACCAGTCGTTGTACGTTTGGATATTTTAGGATTTCAGATGCTTCTCCTCGATGTTTTGGAAACCTTTTAAAGGTGATTTTACCGGTATCAAAAAAGGAGTGGTCACCAATTAGATATGCTTGCCCGGTATCCACGTTCGCATTCCAAACAATCGTATTCAAAGGTGCTGGGCGGGTTGAAATTTTCGTGTATAAAATATCTTGCGTATCCAGCGCCACTTCAAAGCGTCTGTGAACCACCCACTTTAAAAATAAGGTAAAGAACAAATAAGAGGTTGAAAACACCAATCCAAATTGGTTGAACCTCCGCCTACGTTGTGAACCTCTCTTCATGAAGAGCACCGCAAAAGTGAGTACCAAAAAGGGAAGGGTGTACAGCGGATCAATTACAAAAATTGAATTAAACGCCAACCGGAGTTCGAAAGGCCAGAAAAGTCGAGTACCCCATGTGGTGAAGGCATCGAGCAAAGGATGAGTCAATAAACCCCAAAAAAACAACTTTGCCCAAGGTTTCCATCCCAATTGGTGCTTGCGCTCTATGGCATTGGTCAACCATCCAAAAATTGGGGCCCCGAGGAGACCAAAGAGAATAGAATGACTAAATCCGCGATGCAGTTCAATAGCGCTAAGGGTATCCGTAAAATAGTTGGCTACCACATCCAAATCTGGAACGGTACCCGCGATAGCTCCATAAAGAAGCGCTTTGTTACCAACTTTTTTGCCCAGGACCGCTTCACCTACAGCCGCTCCCAGCACAATTTGTGTTAAGGAATCCAAATGGAATGTTCTTTACTACGAAAATAGGTATTCAGACTTCAGTCCCTTCAAAAAAAGGAATGAACAGTTGATTTTTATCTTGAAAGTATCTTTTCATACCTTTATCTTTAAGAAAGGGGTTTTCCCCTGCTTGCTACGAAAAAGAAATAGAAACGATGGACACTCCCATCAATATTGTTTGGTTGAAGCGCGATTTACGCCTTCAAAATCACGCTCCTTTGCACGCCGCTGAAAAGACGGGTTTGCCTTATCGCATCATCTATATCTTTGATACTGAATTGATTCGATATCCTGATACTTCCACGCGTCATCTCCAGTTCGTATTCCATTCGCTTCAAGATATCAACATCAAGCTTAAGTCTTACCGGCGAACTGTGGAAATCTATTATGGTACTTCCGAAAATATCTTCTCGTATCTCATTGATAAATATCACATAGACCAGGTTTTCTCACATGAAGAGACCGGAATACAAAAAAGTTGGGACCGGGATAAAAAAGTTGGTGTGATTCTTAATGAAAAAGGCATTGGTTGGCGTGAATTTCCCACAAATGGTATTATTCGGGGCATTACCAACAGGGATGGTTGGGACAAGCAATGGTTTGCGACCATGCACCAATCGCAAATTCAAAATCGCTTTTCACAGGGAGAATTACCACATCTGGAACATCCTTTTCCTTTACCAAAAAGATTTATAAAGGAAATGGAATCCTATCCAAAGGTGTACCAACCCGCTGGGGAAACCCAGGCGTGGAAATACCTTAAATCCTTCATGGAAGGGAGAGGCAACAAATATCATTTCCTAATTTCCAAACCTACGGAAAGTCGTACTTCCTGTTCTCGTATCTCCACCTATTTAGCTTGGGGGAACATCAGCGTAAAGCAAGTATATCAGTACGTAAAGGGACATTCGAATTATCCCATGTACAAAAGGCCGTTCGCTGCATTTCTGATGCGTTTGAAATGGCATTGTCACTTTATCCAAAAATTTGAGGTGGAATGCACCTATGAAACCCATTGTGTGAACCGCGGATATGAACTTTTGGAACGGGATAACAAGGAAGATTTTCTAACGGCTTGGGCATTGGGCAAAACAGGTTATCCCATGGTGGATGCCTGTATGCGTGCCGTTACCGAGACCGGATGGTTGAACTTTCGCATGCGGGCCATGCTTGTTTCCTTTTTATGCCACCATTTGGATCAAGATTGGCGTAAGGGAACCTATCATCTCGCAAAGCAGTTCTTGGATTATGAACCCGGCATACATTATCCCCAATTTCAAATGCAGGCAGGAACTACAGGCATCAACACGGTTCGTATCTATAACCCGGTAAAGCAATCCCAGGACCATGATACGGACGGTATTTTCATAAAAAAATGGGTGCCCGAATTACAAGAAGTACCTGTAAAGCACATCCATGAACCTTGGAAAATGACGGATATGGAGCAACAATTCTGTGGAGTTACTTTAGGAACAGATTATCCTCTTCCGATAGTGGATTTAGTAAAAAGTGGTAAGAAAGCACGGCAAAAGATATGGGGGCATCGCAAAAACCCTAAAGTACAGGAAGAACGCCAGCGTATTTTAAAATTGCATACCCGTCGTGGATAAAGGACGTATCATTTTTTTGGACTTTATTCTCTTCTATAACAAACTATTTCTATTTTTGAACGCCTTAAAGAATGGTTCATCATTTAATCTTTTCTTTTGGTTAACACCAGTACAACTACCTTCCAATATAAAACAAGCGCAAGCAAATTTTCAATGTAAAACGCATTTGAAAACGTAAAAAAAGTAAAGCGCTATGGATGCATGTCTTATTTTTCCACATCAACTCTTTGAGTCAAATCCGATTTTGACGGCTGAAATGAAAGTGTACTTAATTGAAGAGTATCTATTTTTCAATCAATATCCATTTCATAAACAAAAACTCGCGTTTCATCGTGCGTCCATGAAGCAGTATGAGGCATACCTGACTGAAAAACAATATCAGGTCACTTATATCGAATGTCACTCCCCCGAATCGGATGTTCGGAACTTTATAGCGAGCTTAAAGGAAACAAACGTGCATGTTTTGGATCCAGTGGACAACTATCTTGAACGCCGTTTGCGTGAAAGTTGTGCGGCTGGTGGGTTAAATCTTCACTTGTATCCATCCCCTTCCTTTATAAATACCAAGGAGGATTTGTCCCACTTTTTCAAACCCACGAAAAAAAAGTTTTTTCAAACCGAGTTTTACAAGCAACAGCGACAAAACCTTCACATTCTAATTGATGAGGAAGGTAAACCTGAGGGAGGAAAATGGACCTACGATGTGGACAATCGGAAGAAGTATCCAGCAAAAAAGACACCTCCTGCAGTACATTTTCCAGAAGCAAGTACCGCTTGGGATTTAGCTGTAGCCTATATTGAAAAGCATTTTCCTAAAAACTATGGGGTTTTGGACAGCTCTCCTCTATATCCTACTGATTTTAAAGGAGCCAAATCATGGTTAGAACAGTTTTTGACCTATCGTTTTGCAGAATTTGGGGATTATGAGGATGCCATAGTAGCAGAGCATAATATTCTAAACCATAGCGTATTATCACCCTTGATAAACGCAGGACTTTTAACGCCCCAGTTTGTGGTTGATGCCATTTTGGATGTCGCAAAGGCCAAGGATATCGGTTTGAACAATACAGAGGGCATCGTACGCCAAATCATCGGATGGCGTGAATTTATACGTGGTGTGTATCTGGTAAAGGGTACGGAAGAGCGGACGAAAAATTACTGGGGTTTTGAAAGGAAAATCCCCAAATCCTTTTACGACGGTACAACCGGGATACCTCCGGTGGACACTACAATCAAAAAATTGTTGAAAACAGGCTACAATCACCACATAGAACGTTTGATGGTCTTGGGTAATTTTATGTTGCTCTGTGAGTTTCATCCAGATGAGGTATATCGCTGGTTCATGGAAATGTATATCGATGCATACGATTGGGTCATGGTTCCCAACGTCTATGGTATGAGCCAATTTGCTGATGGAGGATTGATGTCCACCAAGCCCTACATCAGTGGAAGCAATTATCTGATGAAGATGAGCAACTATAAAAAAGGAGATTGGCAAGCTACTTGGGATGGTCTGTTTTGGCGGTTTATGCACGTACACCGTGATTTTTTTCTCAGCAACCCTCGTTTGGGGATGTTGGTGCGCACTTTTGATAAAATGAGTAGCGAAAAAAGGAATCTACATTTGCAGAATGCCGATGAGTTTTTGGATAAAATCTCTTAATATTTGCTATTTCGTGAATTGTGGGATAAAAAATAGGATATCCATCCACATTTAGTTGGTTAAGGTTTTTTTACATTCTTCCCTTTTATTATCGTTCAGAGTAAATCAATCAGAACTTACCTGTTTCCCAAATATCCACTCCTTTATAAAACAAAAGCGACCCAAACATTTTGGGCCGCTTTTTCAAAGATAAATTGAAGAATGATTTATCGTCTAATAATCATTTGTTTTCTAAAACTTTCCCCTTTCTCATCTGTAGCATTCAAGAAATAAGTACCCTGCTGTAAGAGATACACGTCCAAAACGTAGAAGTCCCCTTCTTTTATGGTTTGTGCAGCGAAAGTTTTGACCAACCTTCCACTCATATCGAAAATTTGGATGTCAACAAGTGGCGTAGGAACATCCGGAGCAATTGTCACGATATCATTCCCAGGGTTGGGTGATAGGCTAATATTATTTACAGATTTCGAAGAATTTGACAACGCATTCGGCAAACCATTTCCGGTTGGCGGCAAATACTGGATCAGGGTGGCCTTGGTCTGGGTACCGCTGTCATTGGTCCCCAACGATCGCCCGCCTCGGCCCCTCAGATGGATGCTCACCAGATCATTGTCCCCATCACTGAAGACCTGAACCCTTAACGCATCCGCCGTAATCGGAACGCCATCCGTGTTGTCCCATTCAAAGATGCCGCTGTCTATCCAGCCGCCCTGGCCCTCGTCCAAGGTGACCCAGGAACCGCCGCTCAGATAACTGATGCGCCACAACGTGCTCGGTTGGGGCTGGTTCGGGTACGTCCCACCAAAAGTGATGTAGTTTATCGCCTTGGAAGTCGGCCAGTCCACACGCCATTCAAAACCTTCATCGGGACCAGGCCTGCCCAGGTTCTGCTGAAAACCAACACCATATTCGTTCCATCGGGTAGTCACAAAGTAATCGTCCTTAGAGGGATCGTACAGGATTTCCTGAAGACTGCCACGACCACCGCTCACCGTACCGCTCAGCTCAGCCTCGGGCAACAGTGCAAGGTTCGTCTCCTCGTCAGGGGAATTGTCCGATGTACCGTCGTTTATGCTTACCATTTTAGAGACACTGTCCGTGAGACCGTCCCCATCGGTCACTGTCAAGGTAACCGTGTAGAGGCCCGGTGAGGCATAGGTGTGCGATGTCATGGCTCCGCTGCCCGTAGCCCCATCACCAAAGGCCCAGGAATAACCTGTTATGCCAACATCGTCGATACTCGATGCGGCATCAAGGTCCACACCCAGACCGTCCGTGACAAAATCAAAACCTGCAATCGGGGCGACAAGACCATCGTCGACCTCCACTTCCTTGGAGATACTGTCCGTCAGACCGTCCCCGTCGGTCACCGTCAGGGTGACCGTATAGGTGCCCGAGGCACCATAGGTGTGGGAGACCGTAGCGCCACTGTCCGAGTTGCCATCGCCAAAGTCCCAGGAATAACCCGTTATGCCCGCATCATCGCTCGAACCGCTACCGTCAAAATCAACCTCCAACAAATCCGCCACAAAATCAAAATCGGCTGTGGGAACAGTTCCCTCCCCAGGCAAATACTGGATCAGGGTGGCCTTGGTCTGGGTACCGCTGTCATTGGTCCCCA
>NZ_CAKZYF010000157.1 GCF_937884665.1 uncultured Allomuricauda sp.
TAGCAACGACATTTCATCATCAGAATTAGTACCATCGTAAGTGTTTGGACCACCCTCTAATTTAGAAGAAATTGTAATTGCTGCTCCAGCATCAGTTAGTGTTCTTACAAATCGATACGCTTGGTTTGTCCTACCACTCCACATAAAATCGGCAGAAGAAGGCGTCCATCGATTACGTAATGGTACAAATGCATGTTTTATGGTAGTTTTACTGCCATTATAGCTTCCTGTCGGTTCTGCAACAATTTCAGCAAAAGTAAATTCTTCATAAGCCCATGAGTTAGGTGGTGCACCTTGTTGAAGAGGAGTAGGATGGCCACCTGTGAAATCCATATAAGGGTCTGTGACTCCATATCGCTTTATTCTGTAATCTCTATTAATATCAGTACCGGTGCCATTAACACCTTTTTGTTCAGATGAATTGTCTGTGTCAACAAATAAATCGTTTCCATTTGAATCTGTAAAATAACTGGGGTCCAGATCATTACTGTTATTATCTAAGGTAGAATTTGTTGCTATTGCTAAACCAGGGTCCACTTCTCTCATCATTCCAACAAAATCACCTACTGTTCCTGGTATTCCGTTTGTATGATCTAACCAGTAACCGTCCACACCTGCAGTTTTAAAGCGTTCAAAAAATCCTCTCCACAATAAACGAAAAGCTTGGGCTTCTTTTTGTCCGTCATTTCCTGTAAACTGCGAATTATTTCTATAATAATTTCTCCATGCATTTAAATATACTGCATTATCAGGTGTGCCTGATCTGGCACTTGGCCCATCAGTAGCTAGATAAAGCATTACGCGTTTACCTGCATTTTTGAAAGCAGCGATTACATCTAAAATTTTTTGTTCGTTTGCTAAACTTGGTACCATTTCTGGATGAATTTCACTAGCAATGTTAACATAAGGATTTGTTCTTAGAGTAAACCAATAGCCATGTGCTGGGTGAGTAGCAGTTGATAATACGTGGCCCATTGAGGAAAGATCTGCTACTATTGATTGTGCTTCTGTAGCATAGTTTACAGGTCTTTGGTCTAAACGAGTACCTCCTGGTAATTGATACCATATACCCCAAGATCCAGACATCCATTTTGCATTGAACTCCATTGAAGTACTACCTTCAATTGTATCTATATGATAAACAGTTGTAAGACCATTTGTGTCTGCATTTGCGAAGCTAATCATCATTTGATCATAGCCACCTGCATTAAGAACATTTTGAGGGATATTCACGTTATTGAATGAAAATGTAAAGTTTTGCCAATCTCGTCCTCTAACAAAATTTCTTTGCCTGTAGATGGCACTACTGCCACCAATACTTGAGTTTCTTAAATAAACTCTAATTGTTTTATTTGTATTGGTTAAACCATTTGTGGCAATTGATATACGAGCTTTAAGTGATATTGAGTAAGAGTTTAAATTTGTAATTGACAATGGTAAATTAAAAAAGATAAAAGGCGCTTGCTGTCCATTTCTTTCAAACCTTGAAACGGTTGCGTTATTATTAAGATTTGTAGTTCCTGGATTGACTCTGTTTACTCCAAAGGTACCTTTGGTTGCGGTTGAAAATGCAATATGCTTTGTTTTAGATTCATTTTCATACCATAGGTTTTGTGCATTTGTATGAGCAATATAAAAGAATACAATTATTAAGACTAATGCTACTTTTTTCATAATTTCCAGAGTTTAGACGTCTTATATAGATTTACATCAAAACTATTACTGAATTACGAATTGCTGTTGTTGAATTCAACTAGGATTTTGCTCTGTTCAATTGTCTTTGTTAAAATAGTTCATTCTGAGTCGGTATACCTGAAACGTTCTTGTTTTAGATATTCTGAAGGTGGTATACCATAGAGTTTTTTAAATGACGTCGAGAAATAAGAGTTTGATTCGATTCCGATTTCATACATAACCTCTGCAACATTATACCCTTCATTTTTTTTGAACAATTCTGAGGCTCTTTGTAATCTATAATTCCTCAAATAGACATTTGGTATTTGACCTGTTAATTGTTTTAATCTTCTGTAGAAGTGTGAAGTACTTAATCCGATTTCTTTTGATAATTCCTCAACGCCAAAGTTTGAATCAGAAATGTTTTTTTCAATCGCGTCAACTATCTTATTTAAAAAATCTTTATCTCTTTTTGAAATTTCTATTTCTTTTTTGGGAAGAAAACTATTCTTCGAAAAGTATTTTTTTATTTTAACATTATTTTCGATAAGCTTCTCTATGCGAAGCTCCAATACTTTTATTGAGAATGGCTTACTTAAGTATTCATCAGCTCCGAATTCCAGGCCTTTGACCATGTCTTCATTTTCTCCTAGAGCTGTTAACAATAAAATAGGGATGTGACATGTATCAGGTGCTGTTTTTATCTGTTCACAAAAGGCAAAACCATCCATTTCTGGCATCATTACATCACTTATAACAAGATCAGGCTCTTTGGCTTTAATCATGTTAAGTCCCTCTATCCCGTTGTTGGCAATTAGTATATCGTACTTTTTAGATAATGTCGATGTCAAAAAATTTTGAACATCCTCCTCGTCTTCAACAATTAATATCGAATATTGTTTTTTCGAGCTGTTGCTCTTGAGGTTTAAACTTTTATTTTTGTATTCGGTTGATAATGGCACCCAATCTTTAATAAAAGATTTTTCTGATGCGCTAATTTCATTGCCTAGATAATCGATTTCGGTTTTAAAGGGGATTGTTATAGAAAACCGTGTTTCAATATTTGGTTGGCTTTTTACAGAAATCTCACCTTCTAGTAAGTTTATAAGTGACTTACAAAAAGCTAGGCCAACGCCACCGCCACTGACATTTGTGTCCTTATTACCCAGTTGATAAAACCGATCGAAAATATTATCTAAGTCTTTTTCAGGAATCCCTTTTCCATTATCGATGACATCTATTTTAATCATTTTTTTATTAGAGTCATTTACTATTCCTGCTTCTATACTGATATTGCCATTAGGGGAGGTGTTCTTGAAAGAGTTAGACAATAGATTAAATAAAATACGTTCTACTTTTTCTATATCAATTATAATTTCTTCATTAGGGGAGTTTACCTTGTAAAAGAAATTTATATTTTTTTCGATTGCATAGTTTTCAAATGCTTCTGTGGCAGGATAAATGAAATTTCCTAACGTATTTTTACTTAAATCTAGGTTAATAAATCCCTGTTCCGCTTTTCTAAATGTTATTAATTGATCAATAAGGCTTAATAATCTTTTAGTGTTTTTTTGAATAATAGCAAGATATTTTGAATTTTCTACATCGTTATTTATGGAAATAAGATGTTCCAAAGGCCCAGCTATAAGCGTTAGAGGTGTTCTAAATTCGTGTGATATGTTAGTGAAATATCTAAATTTTCCTTGATTTACAGTATCGATTCTCTCTTTGTCTAACTGCTCATATTTTAAACGCTGTTTTAATTTTTCATGTTCTACAAAATAGATAATGACTCCCGCAATGACCAATATTAGAACCAAAACGAATAATAAGTAACTCCACCAAGTTTGATACCACGGCGGTAAGATTTTAACCTCTAATGTTTTTATATCCGTACTCCAGATACCATCTCCATTAGCCGCTTTGACTTTAAACACATAATCGCCAGCTGATAGATTTGTGTAGGTTACAGTTGTTTTACCCGTCTGTTGTTCAATCCAATTATCGTTAAAGCCTTCGAGCTTATAGGATAACTTATTTTTCTTTGGTATAGACGTATGCTCTACAACTAATTTGAAAGCCAATATTTGTTCACTTTGGCTTATTGAAATTGTTTCAGTCTCAGATATTGGCTTTTCTAAAACTACTTTGATGTTTAGTTTTTCTCATTTTGCGACTTCTTTGTTGTTGAACAGCAACGATGTGATCAATATTTTTGGAGGTGTTGTATTTAGACTAATATTTTCTGGTTTAAAAATGGTTAAACCATTTAAGCCACCAAAATAGAAATAACCTGAACTTCCTTTGAAGTATGCGGCTTGTCGAAAATTGTTTTGAGCCAAACCATCCCTTACATCAAATACATTAGCCTTCTCACTTTTGGTATTAAACTTTACCAATCCCATGTCGGTACTCATCCATAAGTGTGTATCATCTTCCTGTAAAATACCATAAATAGCATCATCGGGTAAAACGTCGTTTTTTCTATAAAAGTCAATTTTTTCAGGATTACCTGAGGAGTCTAATTTGATTTTATTAAGACCTCCTCCAAATAAACCAGCCCAAATATTTCCAACTTTATCATCGTGGATCGAAAAAACCTCGGAGTAGCTTAGCTTTAGTTTTTCAGAATTATCATCTGAAATTCGAGTAAGAATATTTATAGTTTCGCCATTAAACTTGCCTTGTAATATACCTTTATTCGTTCCAAACCATAAGGAGTTATGGTAATCTTTTAACACTGTGTAGAATAAATACTGAGATCCAAAATCTAAATTGAATTTTATGTCTATCTGAGGTATACTTTGAGTTTCATTTTTAGACCAAGGGTTATTTAAAACTGTGACTTGACTTCCCACCAACAATATGTTAATATCATCTACTTGTAAAATTTTACGATAGATCTGAGGTGCTAGTATTTCTCCATCCTTTTCTAGACTAAGTCTCTTATAGATGTCTTTGAAGGGGTTATAGACTATAATTTCAGTATCAGAACCAAACCATATGTAGCCCTTTTTATCTTCATAAATACATCTAATGATACTTCTGCTTAAAAGTGGAGATGTATTATTTAAGTTATTGAATTTAATTTTTTTTACAGTTTCGGTCTGGATTCTATTTTGACTTCTAAACAAATCTCTGTTATAAGTGGAAACCCATAATAGACCTCGCCGATCCTCTAAAATAGATGTGATTAGATTATCGGTTATAGCATATTTGTCATAAGGATTTTTTGAATAATTAATAAACTGCTTTTGAGAGATATCTAGTTTATTAATGCCCCCTTGTGCGGTGCCAATCCACAATACATTGTAGTTGTCTTGAAAAATGGAATTAACAATATTACTACTTAGTCCAAGTTGGTTTTTGGGGTCGTAATTAAAAGTTATAAATTGATTTTTTTTTTCAATATACTTTACTAAACCCTGATTTCTAGACCCAATCCAAATATCATTATTTTTATCTTCATAAATTGTTTGGGCATTTAATGGAAGGTTTCTAGTTTTTGAATCATTTAAGTTTTCAATCTTTTTCGTAATGTGGAGGCTGCTTTCTCTAAAACGGGTCTTAAAAATACCATTCGTAGTTCCAATCCAAACGACATTCTTGGATTTTTTTATAAAATTGATATTCAGTCCTTTAAAGTTTTCAAAATTCAAAAAAGCTTTAATTTTTGGATTCAGATTTGTAACCTCTTTTGTTAAATCTAGTTTTACTATACCGGTTGTTGTTGCCAAAAGCATTTGATGCTCTTTTGTAAAGCTAAACGAATTTATCAGTGATATGTTAGGGTGTTTTTTGAGAATATTTTCTGATAATTCGAATACACCATTTTCTATATCTATTAATTTACATTGATATAATTTGTTTTCTCCAGAAAACCAGATGTTGTTATTGTTGTCTGAACGAACATGGCTAATATCTAATTTTACAGGAAGCGGAACTGTATAGAATTTTTCCAACCAAGGAATGTATATATTAACACCTGTATGGGTTCCGATCCAAAGCACTCCATTAGAATCATTAAAAAGATGGTTGATATAATTGCTAGTTATGTTTCTATCACTTTTATTTTGACTCGTATAGGTATTAAATTCATAACCGTCATATTTAATTAAACCGTTGGGTGTTCCAAACCACAAATAACCGTAACGGTCTTGGGCTATTGTATTTATAGTGTTTTGATTAAACCCTTCTTTATTTGAAAATCTAACAAAGTTTTGAGCATCAGAAACAAATGTACCAAGCAACGAAATCAAAAAAATTTCCGCAGTAAATAGAAATGTTGCTATGTTGTACTTTTTCATGTGTTTAGATGAAAATAATATTTGTTTTTGATTTAACATTTTGGAAAAATAGACCATTTAAATTAAACTAGGAGTAACCCCTTCTTTTAGAATGATGTTTCCATATTTTGCGGTTTTATCTCTGACAACTCTGGCCTAAGCCTCATAAGCTTCTTTATAGAACGACAACCAATTTATTTTTTTTAAAGTTGTTCTATTTGGATGAATTAATTTATCCTTTGCAAAATCACCCATGCTTTGGTCACTTTCGGCTTGGACGTTATCACTTGTGCTATATTCTGTTATATCTATTAAACCCGCTTTATTAACCTCATGGTTTACAACTTTAGCAGACAGTCTAATTCCGTTTAATAATTTAGATAATCCACCCGTGGAATACGGGAATGATGACTGATTTTCAATAATAAACTGGCCAAATGTTATTTTTTTATTCATAGGTCTAAGTACTCTTTCATAAGCATGGCAGCACCTAATGCACTGGCGTTTTTTCCTTCAGGAAACAAAATGTTTTGTTTAGGCATCATCTGTCTCAGGAATTCAATAAACACTTCATTTTTTTTAAATCCTCCAGAAATATAAATATCTTTTAAATTGTTTTTTGAGTCCAGAATTCTAGTAATTCCTATATACACGCGTTCGGTAATCTCATAAACTAACTGATAATAAGCTTCTTTATAACCCATAAAACCATCAAGTATATTTAGTTCGCCCTTAAAATCTTCAGCGATGTCATTAGGGAAAAACTTAAACTTGGATTTTAGAAGGATATCGGAGCACAGTTTAGTATTGAGTTTTAGTTTTAAAAAATGATTTTCATCAATATTAAAGTATTTACTCAATTCTGTAGTATTCACCTCAAGCACGCGCCCTAAAAACTGCATTGATGATTTAATTTGCTTTTTATCTGGTGTCATAAAGCAAAGACAATCATTGTTTAATTGCGCTGATGTCAGAGCTTCTTTGCTAAACGGATTCATACAAATAATCCATGTGCCCGTAGATAATAGTATAAATTCTCTATTTAAATCCTTATGCGTCTCTAGTAATGGAATGATAGATGACGAACTATCATGAAGTCCCTTGCCAATTGCTACTTTTTGTCCGTTCACACGCGTTATTTTGGAATTTTTGCCTGGTTTAGGTTGAGGCAATTCTATATTCTCTTTTTTTATCCAATCATGATACTGCATGTTATCGAAATCCCAAATAGCCGTATGCGCACCGACAGATGTAAAATCTGACGTTATCTTATTTGAAAACAAAAAGCTTAAATATTGTGGGTAATGTAAAATGGTCTGTACTTTAGACCAATAATGGGGCTTACTATGTTTAAGCCAATATATTTGTAACCCTGAGTTTAACATACCATAAGCTGGTGATGCTGTTTTTCTTGAAAATTCTTCTATTCCTCCGTTAGAATCATATAGTGGTTTAAAATCAAAGTTTAATGGCTTTAGGTAGTTGTAAAGTGGAGTAATTCGTCTTGCATCTTTGTCTAAATACACTATAGTGGCACCGTGTGTAGAGAAGTTAATGGCTTTTATTAGGAATGTTTTTTTCTTTTGAATAGCTTCAATTTCACTTTTCATCCAGCCCTCAATGGCTTCTATATCATCGCAAGGGTAACTATCATCATCTTCGATTTCGCTGAATCGAACGGAATTTTCGTAGACAACCTTAAAGTTTTTATCAAATAATAATATCTTTTTGTTTGTTTTGCCTATGTCAAAAATGACAATTACTCTTTTCATCTATTACTTCTTTTATCTTACCTTTTATAACCAATAAGCTGTTAGCTCTTAATATTCTGGTTCTGTTAATGTGCCCAAAAAATTCGTAATTCTTAAATTTACTATGCTTCCTTTTTCTTGTTTTTCGTAAGTTTAAGCTCATTTATTTTGAGTCATTAAAATCAGTTTTTTATTTGATCCCAAAGTTGATAAGGATCGTTATTCGTTTTCATTTGTTCTACGAGTAAAGCCTCCATTTCAATTAATTTATCTTTGTATTTTGGATTTTTTGCCAAATTCGTTTCGAATTTTCCAGATTTAAGATGTTCAGGGAGATATTCCTTAGAATTTTTAGCTAGGTTAAATAGTTGTGTTTCTCTAATTGACCCATTCATAAGATCATATTTTATTAATTTCCAATCACCTTTTTTCACACTGCGCATACCAGGTTTAGTTCCCCCACAATACACACCATACATAACATCTCTTATCGTTTCTTTTTTACCTTCTAAGACAGGTTTAAAAGTTTCACCCCCAACAGTATCAGGAATTTCAATTTCTGCTAAATCGCACAAGGTGGGTAAAATATCGGATAGATAAATATTTCCCTCAACTCTTTTATTTGATTCTATCCCTGGTCCTTTTACAATCAACGGTACTCTCCAAGTGTGTTCGTATAGATTTTGCTTACCTATTAACCCATGTCTTCCTATAGCGATGCCATGATCAGAAGTATAAATGATATAAGTATTATCCAACTCATTCATTTTTTCCAATTTATCTAAAACTTTTCCGAGTTGTATATCTATATTTTCAACACAGGCGTACTCTCTCCCCAATTCGTTACGAATGGTTTGCTCATCTCTATTTTTCCAGACTCCACTTACTCTTTCTTCGTCTCTTAACTTCGGATGACCATGAAAAAAAGGATGTTCAGATAGATAGTTTTCTGGTAATGGCGGTTGTTTATAATTTTCAGGTGGCAGGCTCAATTCATCTTTATGATTTGTTGCGCCGTATTTGTTGAGAAGCTTAGGTGTTCCATCTCGTGTATCGTGAGGATGGGAAAAACCTAAATAAATTAAGAAGGGTGCTGTTTCATTTGTTTTATTTCTTTTTTTAAGATAGTTTAATACTTGTTTTGAATGCCATGCACTACCCGTTTCTTCGGTGCCACCTCGCTTTGTTGCTTCATATCTTTCTGAAAATTGTGCATTTGCAGACGCATAGGAATTTCCTTTTTTACAGGTTCGCATTGTCTTATAACCTGCTCTGTTAAAAATAGCACCCATAGTTTGCGTTTCTAAACTATCTGGTGCATTAACGTTTTGAAATTGATTACCAAAAGAAGGCAATTGCCATAGTGTGCGACCGCTCATGATCATGTGTCGAGATGGCGTACAAACAGCACCAATCCATGAGCCCATATGGCGTGCACTTTCAAAAACCATTCCTTGCTCTACCAATTTATCTATGTTTGGTGTTTCTAAAATAGATTCCGGATCATAGGCTTTTAAATCGAAAGGCGATTGATCGTCAACTAAAACAAATAAAAAGTTTGGTTTCTTGCTTTTTGATTTCGCAGTAGAAATGATACAACTATTAAAGGAAATCAGAAAAAAAAGTAGTCCAACCAGTAGTTTTAATGCTGTTTTCACCAATGATGTCATTACACTTAGTTTTTTAGATGATCTCAAATTTATGTTGGTTGGTTTCACAATGCAATTTCACTTTCTAACTATAATATCTCACAGCGATTGTTTTTGATATATTGTTTATTTTAGGTTTATCGTTTTAATTCACCATTAAAACTTTATTTACACAAAGCTTGATATCGCTCTTTATGAGGACGACACAAAGCTTCTAGGTGCTCTTTCATTAATAAGTTAAGAGCCTGACTAATAATATGAATCTAATTAAGTCGTTCATGATTCTGCTACTACTTAATACCCTAACAGCATTTCTACTAAAGAAGTTTGTAGCCAAAAAGGACTAACTCAAAGGACTACAAATTTCGTTAGCAGCAGTTAATTATTTATTTAAATCCATACAACGGACCATAAGTTAAACAAGCCTTATAATCTGCTGATTCTAAGTTTTCGCCAAAAGCTGACCATGAACTTGGTCTAAATACATCATCATCTGATACATTGTGCATATTTACAGGAATTCTTAGTAGTGATGACAATGAAATTAAATCAGCACCAATATGACCAGCCGAAATCGCGCCATGATTTGCGCCCCATTTGGCCATAACGGAATAGACATCCTTATAAAAGCCTTTCCCCGTTAATCTGGGCACAAACCAAGTTGTTGGCCATGTTGGATTGGTCCTTTCGTCCAAAATGGTATGAATATCATCTGGTAACTCGACACTCCAACCTTCAACTATTTGCAATACCGGACCAATTCCTTTTACTAGGTTGAGTCGGCACATGGTCATAGGGATTTGTCCTTTTGTTTTAAATTGTGAAGAAAATCCACCACCTCTAAAATATTCTCCAATAGCTGCTGGCCATTTTGTGTTATCTAAACATTTTTGAGCTTCTTCTTTGGATATTTCCCAAAAAGGTTTCATGGTGGGATTGCCGTCTTCATCAGTCTGTTGTCCAGTGGCATCTAATGTTGTGGAGCCAGAATTTATTAAGTGTATTATGCCATTTTCAGCAATTCCTGATAATTTTTTACCAGTAACCCGTTCAAAGGATTCTGGACTCCAATATGTCCTTACATCCGAGAATAATTGCGCCGTGTTTGTGAGTAAGTGACCAAATAACATAGAAACAGCGTTTAAGCAATCGTTCTCAGTAGCAAAAACAAAAGGTTGCCGAATTCCGTTCCAATCGAAGGAGGAATTTAAAATGGCTTCTGTAAAATCAGCATTGGGTTGATGGTCAGTCCATTGTCTTTGTCCTTGGAAACCGCCCATAATCGCATTTCGGCCTTTTGCTTCTTCTCCAAAACCTAATTTCTTTAATTTGGGATTTCCAATCATTAAATCGCGACAAATCATAGTCATCATTACTACTCGCTCCCATTCATACCTTTTGGTTTCTTTACTTTTTTGATTTTCAGGATTGTTGTAATCTTTTCCTTCTTCACAGTTTTTCAAAGTCCATTTTATGGCTTTTTTGTACTCTTCATCATCGTAAATTTCTTCACGTAATCGTCTCAAAATTTCAACGGATTCCACAAATTCTGCCCTTACCCCGAGAAAATCTTGCAAAAAATTGACATCTACCATAGAGCCTGCGATACCCATTGAGCTATAACCTATTGATAAATAGGATTTGCCTTTCATCTGCGCGACCGCCAAAGCCGCTTTTGTAAATCGCAATAGTTTTTCTTTTACATCGTTGGGAATAGTCATGTCTCCGGCATCTTGAACTTCTTTGCCATAAATGCCAAATGCAGGTAGACCTTTTTGTGTATAACCTGCTAAAGCAGCGGCTAAATAAACTGCGCCTGGCCTTTCTGTACCATTGAATCCCCAAACGGCTTTAGGTATTAACGGGTCCGTATCCATCACTTCAGTTCCGTAGCACCAACACGGTGTTACCGTCAATGAAACTTCTACACCTTCTCTTTTGAATTTATCGGCACACGTAGCTGCGTCTGCAACTCCCCCAATCGTTGTATCGGCTATGACACATTCTACATTTTCACCACTAGGAAATCTTAAGTTGTTTTCTATCAATTTAGCCGCAGCTTTAGCCATATCCATACATTGATCTTCCAATGATTCTCTTACACCAGCTTCACGTCCATCTATTACTGGGCGAATGCCTACTTTTGGTAATCTACCTATGAGTCTGTTCATTTTTGTTTAGTATTATTTAGATTTTACGTTAGTTGGTTTTGATTTATTAAGCCTACTGGAACGATTTATTAAGTCGATTTAATAATTCTATGAGACAATTTGAACTCTTTGTAATTAAAAGTTCGTTTGATTGATATTCGGTCACTTCTACATATTCAATCGGGCATAAATTAATTTGACCTAAAGAGGTACTGTTTTTGCTTTCATTAAATAAAACAATGACACCATCAACACTGCCATCATTTATATCGTTTAAGTATTTTATTAATTGATACTTATTATTCAGCGTTTGAAATAACACGATTCTGTAGCCAAATTGAAAAGCCGATAATTGAAAATTATAAATGAAAAAACTAAATGGTTCTAAATTTATTTGAGGTAAAATAATTCCAATGGTTTTGGTTTTTTTTCGTCTTAATGAAACGGCATTGTTGTTTGGAACATAGTTATGTTCTTTTGCTAAATGTTGAATTTTCCGTTTTGTTTCAACATTAATGTCAGACTTGTCATTTAAAGCCTTTGATAATGTCGAAATTGAAAAACCTGATAAATATGCTAATTCCTTTAATGTCAATTTTTATCAAAATAAGATGTACATACTTTAACCACCCGTCCTAAAGTATTGTCCTTTCAGACAAGGTTATTAAAGCATTAAAGTCTTAAGACCACTTTTAAAATATTCTTTATTTATATTTATATAAAATTAGAAGACTACAGTTTAAATAGTTGTTCTAATCCTATCAATTGTTCTTTAGAAAGCCCTTCTGGCTCAAAACCAGAAGCCCAAGCAGTAAGTAATAATTTGGCGCCTTTATTTGCTACGTCTAAAAAGTCCCAAGCTTTTTCAACATCTTCTGCGGTAGTCGTAGCCCCATGTTTTTCCCATAGTGCTATATCTCTATATGAGAACGCATGAGTTGTCGCCTTTGCTAAGGTATCAGACTGTGTAATGGAATAAGGGGTACAATTAATACCTCTTGGGACGTACACACGAACTTCAGGACACATTTTCCAAATAGAATGATTCAATTTCTCTTCATCTCCAAATATAGAGTGATGACTCAAAACAATCAGTTCTAAAGGATGCGCATGCAAAACAGCCAAATTATTTGGATTATTCTTTTTATTATAAATATGGATTTCTAGATGTGAAGCTAGTTCGGATGTTGGTTTAAAGCCTTCCGTATGTCCGCCCCAAATTATAGAATAACCGTTAGCCTTTTTATTGATATAAAGAATACAAGAAACAGATTCAATGTCATCAATCAAACTTCTGATGTAACATCCTGCGCCTGTAACAAAAATGTACAAACCTGCTGCTTCGCTAGGAAATGAATGACCAATAAATGTTGTTTTATCGGGTTCTTTTTGGTCAGAAAAAAATGGGGTAAGGTTCATTGATATATTACCACCATTTCTTTCTACCCATTCTCTATTCCATAAATAGCTTGCAACTCGAGATATTTTGTTGATCTCACCGTTGACCTTTTTTGGTAATTTATCAAAGTACTTTGTCATGTTTTATAAAAAGTGTGTATCACAAATTAACAAAATACTTATTTGTACTTTTGTATCTGATTTAAACAATTGAATGTACATTAGTGAAAGAAACTGTAAATAGAAGGATCGGTGATCCTTCCACCAACAAGCAGAGTTTTACAGACGTTAAGTTAAAGATATTATGTTGTAGATATTGGAAACTTGATTTATGGGACTGTCATGATATGGCTTTCCCATTTTGGAGAATTTATTGGAATAAAAATAAGGGCGGTCTATTACAACAGGGACAAAATACCTACGCTATGGATCCTAAATCCATTTATATAATTTCACCATTTACGTCGTTCTCTACGAGGTTTTCATTAAACCATTCTTTCGATCAAGGAGTTAATGTTTACGGCAGGAGTATCACTGCCAGTGACAATGAAGATTTAATTTCCAAAAGTGCATTACTTCATTTATTTGTTCATTTTAATTTGGGGGTTCCTTTTGATAACGTTTATCCCGGAGTTTTCCCCATAAAAGCGTCGGATGATCAGTTGAAGAAATTAAATTATTTAACCGAAAAATTAAAACTTGAAAACACCAAATTTTATGCGACTTACACACTAAAACTTCAGTCGATAATCAATGATATTTTGTCCAATATTGGTCCTGAATTATTTGAAACACTCAATGTGGATTTTCGAATTTTAGATGTTATTAGATATATCGAAAACCATTTACAAGAAAATCCAACAAATTCAGATATGGCTGATATAGCTAACATGGCCACTAATTCATTCAGCCGCTTATTTAGACAAAAAATGAATACAACGCTTCACAAGTTTATTATGAAAAGAAAAATAGCACATTCTTGTGAATTGTTTCTACATACAAATAAGTCCATTCAAGAAGTGGCTTTTACAATGGGATTTTCTGATCGTTATCATTTTTCTAGAGTCTTTAAATTGATTACTGGTACAACTCCTGCTGTGTATAAATCAGGAAAGTTTTCTTAGATGTTATTTGATTACATTTTTTAAATGTTTAAGAGATACTTTTTTTATTCTATTCACTTCGTTATGTCTAAAATTATTTAAAACCAATGATTTAAAGGGTTTTTAGGCTAATAGTTCTACAAAATATACTAAGAGTGCTCTACTCAAATGTTTGCTAAATGCACGACTTTGTTTGTTAGAGATAATCTTTGATCTACCGTATTTTGATAATTTTGTTATAAAACATATCAATAAAAAAGATGAATACAAATTTCAATTATGTAGATTTTTTATGGGATGATAAAAAAGCAAAATCTTTAGGTGATGACCAAGTTGCTTTATTTCTTTATCGTTCAAATATTCTAGGTGCTGACTTACGAATCACCAATTATGGAGGCGGAAATACGAGTTGTAGGACTATAGAAAAAGATCCACTTACTAATGAAGACGTTGAAGTAATGTGGATTAAAGGTTCCGGTGGAGATATAGGTACTTTAGACAGAAGTGGAATTGCAGGAATATACACCGATAGGTTACGTAATCTCAAAAATGTTTATGGTGGTCTCGAAGACGAAGATAGAATGGTCGGTCTTTTTAATCATTGTATTTATGATTTAAATAGTAAAGCACCTTCTATTGATACGCCTCTGCATGGTCTTTTACCATTTGCGCATATAGACCACTTACATCCAGATGCTTTAATTGCGGTTGCAGCTGCTAAAGACAGTGAAAAAGTAACCAAAGAGATTTGGGGCGATACAATGGGATGGGTGCCATGGCAACGTCCAGGTTTTGATTTAGGTCTTCAAATAGAAAAATGTTTGGAAGACAATCCAGGAATACGCGGTCTTGTTTTAGGAAGCCACGGGTTATTTACTTGGGGAGATACATCTTATGATTGTTATGTTAATAGTTTAGAAGTTATTGAAATGGCTTCCGAATTTATTGAGAAAAAGATAAAAGAAAAAGGCAGTGTATTTGGCGGGCAGAAAATTAAAAGTTTACCAAAAAAAGAGCGTTCCGAGAAAGCAGCACAAATTATGCCCTTATTAAGAGGTTTGTGTTCTTCTGAAAACAGAATGATTGGTCATTTTTCTGATACTGATGTGGTCATGGAATATGTTAATAGTAATGATTTAGAAAGATTAGCACCAATGGGTACGTCTTGTCCAGATCATTTTTTAAGAACAAAAATCCAACCCTTGGTATTAACTTTAGATAAGGACGAAGATCTATCAGACGCCAATGCTGTTTTTAAAAAGTTAGAACCAGCTTTTGAATCGTATAGGCAACAGTATGTAGATTATTACAACACCTGTAAAAAGGAAAATAGTCCTGCAATTAGAGACGCTAATCCTGTGATAATTATTTATCCTGGTGTTGGTATGTTTAGTTTTGCAAAAAACAAACAAACCACACGTGTGGCTAATGAGTTTTATATCAATGCGATTAATGTAATGCGCGGCGCTGAAGCCATTACCTCATACACATCATTACCAAGACAAGAAGCTTTTGATATTGAGTATTGGTTATTAGAAGAAGCTAAATTACAACGTATGCCAAAGGAATTGCCATTGTCCCGCAAAATAGCTTTAGTTACTGGTGCTGGTGGTGGAATTGGTAAGGCTATTGCAGACAAATTAGCTGCAGAAGGTGCAAATGTTGTTTTGACGGATATCAACGAACAAAGTTTAATTGAAGCACATGCGACATACAAGCGAGATGTTTCGACTTATACCATTTGTGACGTGACAAGTACAGCATCAATTGCGAGTGCTTACAAAAAAGCAATTCTTGAGTTTGGTGGTGTAGATATTGTTATACATAGTGCAGGACTGGCAATTTCAAAACCTTTATTAGAGACTACCGATAAAGATTGGAACATTTTACAAAATATTTTAGTAAAAGGTCAATTTGATTTAGCAAAACAATTTTCCGCAATCATACGTAAACAAGGGCTAGGAGGAGATTTTATTGCTATTGCAAGTAAAAATGGCTTAGTTGCTGGTCCAAATAATGTGGCATACGGCACGGCAAAGGCAGCTCAGCAGCACATGGTGCGTTTATTAGCTGCTGAATTGGCAAAAGACAAAGTTAGAGTGAATACAGTAAACCCAGATGGCGTAATTGTAGGAAGTAAAATATGGGAAGGTGCTTGGGCCGAAGGAAGAGCAAAAGCCAACGGTATTTCTGTTGAAGAATTGCCTGCATTTTATGCAAAAAGAAATTTATTGAATGAAATTATCACACCAAGTGATGTTGCAAATGGTGT
>NZ_CAKZYF010000158.1 GCF_937884665.1 uncultured Allomuricauda sp.
AACGATTTTCAAGTATCTCAATATCAACAAGGTCGATTTTAAAAAACCGGAACCATATCCAAAGAACTGGACCAGTGCGGCAAGAACAGAAAGAAGGGCAACAATAAAATCTTTGTTCCTAACTAGGGAGTCTACGAACAAAAGTAAAAAATAGATCAAGTAACCTACAATCGGTAAGGCCACACCATTAAAAAAAAGAACTATGGACACCAAAAGACCTGCTAAAAACAAAGAAGGAAACCAATAGGTAAGCCTTGCTGTTTTTGGATGCCATTTGTTCAATATTGGTCTTACCAAACCAAATTTGTGCACTTGATTGTAGAACGTGTTCCAATTGATACGCCTTTTGTGGTATACGAAGGCGTTCTGGAATAACCGTGTTTTAAAGCCTGCTTGCCAAATTCTGAAGGTCAAATCAGGATCTTCCCCGGGATGAATCTGTCCAAATCCTCCTGTTTCCTCAAAGGCCTCCTGAGAAATTCCCATGTTAAAACTCCTTGGTTGAAATTTATCGACACTATGCTTTCCGCCTCGGATTCCCCCAGTGGTCCAAAACGAGGTCATTGTGTAATTTATGGCCTTCTGCACCTTCGAAAACGAGACATCGGCCGCGTCAGGACCACCAAAACAGTGTACAAAATCCCGATTTAGTTCGTGCACTACTTCTTCTAAATAATTTGGAGGCAAAATGCAATCGGAGTCAAGAACGATGTAATAATTACCTTCCGCCCGATGCATCCCATAATTTCTAGAATCACCAGGCCCCGTGTTCGGCTTAGAAAAATAGGTTATTTGAAGTGCATCACTAAATTGATTTACAACCTCCGCAGAATCTTGAGTGGACCCATCTTCAATAATCACCACCTCATACATCCCTTGAAAACGCTGTTCCAAAAGACTTTCCAACAATTCCCGAATTTCATCGGGCCTATTGAAAACCGGTATTATCAAAGACAGTCGTATCTCCATCAAAAAAACAAAAAAGCCATCCTGTCCTGGATGGCTTATTCAATATCTTTATTAATTCACTTTGAAAATGCGTCCACCACTTCTTGACTTACACCGGTATTGGAAAATCCTCCATCATGAAAAAGATTTTGCATGGTCACTTTTCGGGTCAGGTCAGAAAACAAGGAAACCGTATAGTCCGCACAATCGGCGGCTGTTGCGTTGCCCAATGGGGACATTTTTTCAGCGTAGCTAATGAACCCATCAAAACCTTTGACACCTTGCCCGGCAGTGGTCGGTGTAGGGGATTGTGAAATGGTGTTCACCCTAACTTTATGTTCTTTTCCAAAAAAGTATCCAAAACTTCGGGCCACTGATTCCAAGTAAGCTTTGTTATCGGCCATATCATTGTAATCGGGAAAAGTTCGCTGGGCCGCCATATAGGTGAGGGCCACAATACTGCCCCATTCATTCATGGCATGGGCCTTATATAGTGCCTGCATCACTTTGTGGAAAGAAAGTGCGGAAACATCCCATCCCTTTGTGGTAAAATCATATTTCTCATCCGTATAGGCCCTTCCTTTTCTTACGTTGACGGACATTCCTATGGAATGTAGGACAAAATCCAATTTACCCCCTAGAATTTCCAAGGATTTCTCGACTAAATTTTGAAGGTCCTCTTCATTTGTGGCATCGGCGGGTATGATTTCTGAGTTTGTTTTTTCCGCCAATTGTTTTATCTGTCCCATTCGCATCGCGATGGGTGCGTTGGTCAACACAAATGTACCGCCCTCCTCATGGACGCGTTCCGCAGTCTTCCAGGCGATGGAATTCTCATCCAAAGCCCCAAAAATAATACCCTTTTTTCCCTTCAAAAGATTATATGCCATAGTACTTTATACTTCGTTGGTTTAGCGGCAAAGATATTTATTCTTTCCGATTTGACGATTCAAAAGTACGGAAGTCCTTTAAGGTTGTTTCAGCAACTCCTTGGCATGGGCCAGTGCCGAATCGGACAAGGATTTTCCACCGAGCATTTCCGCCAATTCAGCTATCCGTTCTTCCTCGGACAACAAGCGCATCTGGGTGCTGGTATTTCCTTCTCTTTCTTCTTTGTACACTTTAAATTGGTTCTTCCCTTTTGAAGCCACCTGTGGTAAATGGGTAATGGAAAAGACCTGCATGCTATGGCTCATAGTTTGCATGATCTCTCCCATACGATTGGAAACTTCACCGGATACACCGGTATCAATTTCGTCGAACATCAATGTGGGCAGATGTTCATATTGGGCCAAAATAGATTTGATAGTCAGCATTATCCGGGACAATTCACCGCCGGATGCCACTTTTTTCAGCTCGCCATAGTTCGAGCCTTTATTGGCAGAAAAAAGAAAGATAAGGTCGTCTTTACCGTTGGATTTGAACGTGTTGCTAGGGTTTATTTCTATCTTAAAAGTTGCTGATGGCATACCCAAGGGATATAGACTTTCCTGCAACCTACTTTTTAATTTTGGGATTACGGCATTTCTTGCATCCCGAATCATCAGCGCCTGTTGTTCCAATTCTTCGACAAGCTGAGCCAGCTCCTGCTCCTTTTCTTGTATTTTGCTTTCTATATTCTCGACAGCATCAACTTTGATGGCCAACTCAGTCTTTACTCCCAAAAGCGCTTCAACGGAACCCACTTGATGTTTCTTTAGGAGATCGTACAATTGTTGAAGCTGTCCGTTGACAACTTCCAACCTTTCTGGACTCGCTTCCACCCCACGCCGTACATTTTCGATTTCTGCGGAAATATCGTCCATCTCTAAAAAAACAGATTGAATACGCTGATTCAGCACTTCATAGCTACTCCCATAAGTTGCTAGATTTTGAAAGATTCGTTTTAAATCGGTCAGATGGGTCATTATGCCCATCTGTTCATCCGATAGCAACTGATTCCCTTGGGAAAGCAGGGCCATAATCTGCTCCACATTGCTCAACGCTTCATGCTCGCTTTCCAGTTCTTCCTGAATTCCTGTTTTTAAGGCTGCATTTTCAAGCTCTTTCAATAAAAACGTATTGTAATCCTGTTCCTTGTTTGAATTCGCCTGAAAGTCGCGAAGTTTCTCTAACTGGGAGCTCAGACTTTTAAACGTCTTCAGGTTTTCCGAATAGGTCTTTAGCTTTGACGCATTCCCCGCTAAGGCATCCACAACCTTAATTTGGAAGTCATTTTCAGTAAGCTGTAAGGTTTGATGCTGGGAATGTACGTCAACCAAGGATTCTCCCAAACTTTTTAACACGTCCAAGGTAACCGGTGAGTCATTTATGAAAGCTCTTGACTTGCCACTGGGCAGAATTTCCCGCCGTAAAATGGTTTCTTTTTCATAATCCAGGTCATTTTTGATAAAAAACCGGTCCAAATGGTATTTTTCAATATCAAATTCAGCTTCTATGATACATTTTTGTTCGGTATTTCTCAAACTGGACAAATCGGCCCGTTTTCCCAAAGCTAGGGCCAGCCCTCCCAACAGAATGGATTTGCCCGCCCCTGTTTCCCCGGTAATTGTAGTAAAACCTTCAGAAAACGTAACATTGATGTCGTTGATCAATGCGTAATTTTTAATGGAAAGATGGGTCAGCACTTTTCAAGATTTATCGGATAAAGATAAATGTCTTTGAAGAAATGGGCTAGTAATTTATATCATTCCAAACATTAGAATAAAACGGTGCTACGGAATTCAAGGTTTCTTTAAGCCGAACAATATCCACCTTAGGACCATCGGAGAAGATTTTTTGGATTTCCTCAGATTTAGCATCAAAAAAAGTCTGTATCAAAAAAGCATTGGGCCTACGTTTGATGAGGGTCTCAAAAAGACGCAGACTTCCGGCGATCACCTGTTTGCCCGTGCTGTTGTTATCTCCCAAAATATCCAAGCCTTTACGATGGTAGTTGTACATGGCTATGCGATACTCACGAAACGAATTGTTCAAGAGATTGTCCACCAATTCAAATCTAGAACGGGTACCCGTCTCCTGGCTCCAGCCCGCTGCTCCCGTTCCTTGGGCCTGGGTGACTATATTTTGGGCCTTTCGGTAATAATCATCCCCTCCCTGTAAGGAAAATGTATCTGCATCCAGCCCAATGATAACGTATATATAGTAAGCCATTACCGCGATGAGATTCGATTCAAATACATTTTCATTGTAGACCAAGGGCTGAAACTCCTGGTAAATGAAATTAAACGCATTGTCCTTATAATTAAACACAGGACTGTCATAAGAGGTATTGTACACAGGACGGGAAGATTGAAGCTGAATATTGGCTTCAAAACGGTCGGACTCGTATTGGGTAACGGTGATGAACATTCGGGCGTTGATACGCTCATTTTCCTTAAAAACCCGGTTGGTCCACTTATTTTTATTCACGAAGTCATTCAAAGAACGCTCCAAGGTTCTAAAAATCTGCTGATTGGTTTGATTGACCTGGTCCGAATTGACAACAACTTCACAGTTCAATTCCTGCGCCCAAGAAAACCCAGTGAAGAGCAAAAAGAAAAAAAGTCTATACATGGATTCTGCCTATGATTTCTTCCCAAATATCCCCGGCAACTTCGGGTTTCGTTTTCAAGTCAAACGTTTTTATGTCCAAATTCTTGTCTATGAACGACACTTTGTTCGTTCCTGGTCCAAAACCTGCACCAGTTTCATTTAAAGAATTCAAAACAATGGCATCCAGATTCTTTCGCTTTAGCTTTCCCTTGGCGTTCTCGAGCTCATTCTCGGTCTCAAGAGCAAAACCTACTAAAAACTGATGTTTCTTTTTTTGACCCATTGAAAGAAGTATATCAGGATTTCGCTCCAGTTCCAACAGTAGATCCCCCTCTTTTTTCTTCATTTTTTCTTTATGGATTTGTTTAGGCCGATAATCCGCAACGGCAGCTGCAGCGATCACCACGATAGCGGAAGGAAAGTGCGCAAGGCAAGCTTCATACATTTCTTGGGCCGTCTCGACACGGACCAGGTCAATGTTGGAATCGCTTAACGAGAGTGCTGTTGGTCCGGTAATCAGGACCACGTCGGCACCAAGATTTGCCGCAGTTTTCGCCAATTCAAAGCCCATTGTGCCCGAAGAGCGATTCCCCAAAAAACGGACCGGGTCTATAGGTTCGTGGGTAGGACCTGCCGTAATCAGTACTTTTTTGCCATAAAGGGGTCGTCCCCTTTTTAAATCTTCGCTAATAAAAGTGCAAATAGTCTCCGGTTCCGCCATACGCCCTTCTCCGTGAAGGCCACTGGCCAGTTCACCACTCTCAGCTGGGATTAATTTATATCCAAAGGAAACCAAGGTATCCAAAGTTGCTTTCGTGGAGGGATGCTTATACATGTCCAAATCCATGGCAGGAGCGAAATAAACTGGGCATTTTGCAGAAAGATAGGTAGCCAAAAGCAAGTTATCACAGGTGCCGTGGGCCATTTTTGAAAGGGTATTCGCCGTGGCGGGCGCCACTACCATAAGGTCCGCCCAAAGACCCAATTCCACATGGTTGTTCCAGGAAAGACTTCCGTCCTCCTCGTTCGTGAAATCCATCAAAACCGGGTTTTTGGATAAGGTGGACAGCGTCAATGGGGAAACAAAAGAGCTGGCACTTTCGGTCAATACAATTTGAACCGAGGCACCAGCTTTTATCAATAATCTTGTTAGAAAAGTGGTTTTGTATGCGGCAATTCCCCCGGTAATGCCCAAAAGAATATTTTTACCGCTCAACATTTAGGCGTCCTTCTCCGTATTTCTATAGTAAATTTTGTCTTCCAACCATTCCATTATCGCCAAAGCATGGGGCTTGGGCAATTTTTCATAGAATTTGGACACCTCTATTTGTTCCTTGTTCTCAAAAACCTCTTCCAAACTGTCACTGTAGGTCGCGAACTCCTCCAATTTTTCCAAGAGTTCCTTTTTTATCTCTGAATTGATTTGGATGGCCCTTTTTGCGGTTATGGAAATAGCTTCGTAGATATTGTCGGTTTTATCATCAAATTCATTCCGGTTCAACGTTTTGGTAGATACCGGTGCTTTGGTATTTTTTAAATCTTGCATTGTGCTTCTTGTATTTACTTTCTATTTGGATTCTTGAAACTGGCCAAGACCCTTCTGTATTTTCTCGGCGAGATCGTCCGCCTTTTTCTTGAACCGTGATTCCGGATAGTACTTTAACAAGTTGTTGTACGAAGCCTGGGCTTCCTCCAAACGTTCCTTTTTCTTATCGTC
This sequence comes from uncultured Allomuricauda sp., assembly GCF_937884665.1. Classification (GTDB taxonomy): domain Bacteria; phylum Bacteroidota; class Bacteroidia; order Flavobacteriales; family Flavobacteriaceae; genus Flagellimonas. The sequence continues at coordinate 6,200 of NZ_CAKZYF010000158.1, forward strand.
CGTGCTGTTGATTGCCAGATTGGTCGTGGCCTCAATTCGATAATACAGTGCTTCCTCACGGTAAATAGAGCCGGGATTATCCGCTACAAAGTTGTCCAGTGCCTTTATGGCGGACACCAAGATGACGAGGTTAAATTCCCCCAACTTATTGAATTGCTTGGCGATTTCAATCTGTTTTCTTTCCTTTTTGGAAGTCAACTCCCTGGCAATGGTATTGGCTTCATCGAAATATTCCGACTCTGGATAGGTATTGATGAATGTCTGCAATTTGGAAAGTGCCTTATCCGTATCTGTTTGGTCCAAAGAGTATTTTGGCGAAAGCATGTAATAGCTTTTTGCCCCTAAAAAGGAGGCTTCTTGGATTTTATCACTTTTAGGGTATGATTTTACAAAACGTTCAAATTGGTATCCTGCTAAGTAGAATTCTTTGTTGTTGTAATAGGTGCTCGCAAAAAAGAACATCACCCGTTCCCCTTGGGGTTTTCCCACATATTTGGGCGCTATTTGTTCAAACAAGCGCTGGGCCCGTTTAAAATCCCCTTCATTGTAAAACTTCTCGGCAAGTTCGTATTTCGCCTTTACATTGTCCTCCTTCAAAACTTTTTGGTACTCGCTACATCCTGTAAAGAGGGTAATAACCAAAAGAGATAAGGGTAAAATACGTAAACTCATTTTCAAAAACATTGGGCAAAAGTAGCTATTCTCCACGGATTTAAAAAATAGATTGACTTCCGAAAAATAGGGGTAGTTGGGGAGAAATTCCCTTATTTTGGCGACATTTTAACGTGGTTTAAGCACCTACCCTGCTCAAAGTGCCCAGAAAATCACCGATTTTTTTCTTGAGAGGATTGGAAGCTTCCACAAGAGGTAAGCGCACTGAGGCCGTACTCAGGCCAAGAGATTCAAATATGCTCTTGATGCCGGCAGGGTTGCCCTCTTCAAAACCCAAATGCATTAATGGTAGCAACTGATGGTGGATTTGATAGGCCTGTCTTGCATCGTTCTCCAGACCCAGCCGAATCATCTCCGAAAACTCGTGGGGCAGCCCTTGCCCCAATACAGAAATTACCCCAGACCCACCGGCCAAAACAGTGGACAAGGCTGTAAAATCATCTCCGGAAATCACCTGAAAACCATCAGGTTTGGTACTTAGAATGGTATCGATTTGAATGGAATTTCCACACGCTTCCTTAATCGCAATGATGTTTTTAAAATCCCGGGCCAACCGTACCGTGGTCATTGGGGCCATATTACTCCCTGTTCGGGAAGGGACGTTATACATTATTATGGGTTTGGGACTAGCTTCTGACAAAGCCTTAAAATGATGATAAATCCCTTCCTGGGTGGGCTTGTTGTAACAGGGGGATACGGAAAGTACGGCATCATATTCGGATAAATCAGTATGCTGCAGTTCTTCCACCACGGTGCTGGTGTTGTTACCCCCTATGCCCAATACAAGAGGTACTCTGCCAGCGTTGGTAAGGGCTACTTTTTGGGCGACCTGTTGTTTTTCCGCTTTGGATAAGGTTGCCGCCTCCGCAGTAGTTCCCAAAACCACCAAATAATCCACACCTCCTTGAATGGAATGCTCCACAATCCGCTCCAAGGCTAAAAAATCAATAGACTTATCCGCATTAAAGGGCGTAACCAAAGCCACCCCTGTTCCTTTAAATTGATTCACTATAATTCGTTTAAAACTGTTAAATACTTTTTCAATTCGCGCTTAAACAGTTTGAAATCTCCCAAGGGTACATTCAATATCAAATCATTGAATTTAGGGTCCAAGGCACCAAAACCCACTTTTAATCGGGCCGGTGTTCGTATGGACAATAACTTCATCATCAGATTATCCTGATCGTAATAATTGATGAGCAAGTCGTACTCCCTTCCTAAAAATTCCAGAACATAACCGTTTTCAATATCTCCTTTCCAGCCTAAATCCTTGTCGGTAAATACCTGTATCGCGTAAGGGGATGTGTTGTCAAAATCCCTTTTGTATCCAATGATTTTTATGGCGTTGGGCCGCAACGAAAATTCGTCAATAAGCTCATAGAACTGCTCCGCATTGGCGAAGTGGTTCAAGTCCACGATACATGCCACACTGGTAATTCCCTTTTCCCTTTTTACGGGAACCGGGGGTTTTTCCAGCTCCTCTTCTAAATATTTAATTCCGGATTTAACCTTAAATTTATCTTGGAGCCCTTTGAAAAACATTTTTTTCTTTCATTTTTGTAAAGGTATAGATTCTGCCAAGATAACTTTGTAAAGATAATTGAAGTGACAAATCCAAAAATAAAACATTTTGTTGTATTTATAACAATTGGACTTATGTTATCTTGCAAGCAAGAAACAAAACACCTCACAAGCGTTCAAGGCGCCCAGTTGGGGGTAGATTCGACCCTTGTTGAAGTGGATTCTATCAAGGAATTTGTGGCCCCTTTCAAAAATCGAGTGGATGCCATCTTGGACAGTACCTTGTGCTACGCCCCAAAATCCCTTTTGTTGAACGATGGACAACGAAACACCTCCATGGGCAATTTCCTGGCCGACCTGATCTACGAAGAAACCAATCCGTTGGTGGAGAAAAAAATTGGCAAATCCCTGGACTTTGTGGTGATGAACAAAGGGGGCATTCGTTCGGTACTTTCCAAAGGGGAGGTCACCGCGCGAAATGCGTATGAAATTATGCCCTTTGAAAACTACATCTCCGTAGTTGAACTGAACGGTACCCAAGTTCGAAAATTGGTCCTTTTTCTGGCCAATTCCAAAAGGGCCCATGCCATATCGGGTCTTGAAATTGTTTTGGATACCTCGGGCGGGCTGGAATCCGTGAACATTCAAGGCAAGCCTTTTGATGAGAATCAGAACTATCATGTCGCCACCTCAGATTATCTGGTCTCGGGTGGTTCGGATATTGGGTTCTTTCCAGAATTTGAATCCCTCACCGATACCGAATATTTGTTGCGAAACGCGATTATTGACCATTTTAAACGAAAAGATACGTTGACGGCCCAGGTCGATAAACGTTTCATCCAATTGCAGTGACCTATGAAACGAAGGGATTTTATTAAAAATACAGCAGCAACTTCTTCCTTTTTGACTTTGGGGGGACTGGGGATGCATTCCTGTAATGGTGTGGGCAAAAAGCAGATTACCATTTTGCACACCAACGACGTGCACAGTCATATTGAACCCTTTCCGAAAAGCCATTCGTCTTGGGCCAATTTGGGGGGCGTGGCCCGACGGGCAGATTTAGTGGCCAATATCCGGGCAGAAAATCCAAATACACTACTTTTTGATGCCGGCGATATTTTTCAAGGTACCCCTTTCTTTAATTTTTATGGGGGAGAATTGGAGTTCAAGTTAATGAGCATGCTCCAATACGACGCGGCCACCATTGGAAACCACGATTTTGATAATGGTATAGACGGGCTGTTGGCCCAGGTACCCCATGCCCAATTCGACCTGATATCCGCCAATTACGACTTTTCGAACACCGTAATGGAGCCCCACGTAAAACCGTACAAGCTTTATATGGTAGATGGCATCAAGGTTGGAGTATATGGCATTGGGATCCGATTGGACGGCTTGGTCCTAAAAAAGCTATATAAGGAAACCGTGTACAAAGACCCCTACGAGATTGCCTTGGACACGGAACGATCGCTGTACGAAGAAGAGCAATGTGATCTCATTGTTTGTCTGTCCCATTTGGGATATGATTATCGAAGCCCTGAAATGCCATCGGATACACGTTTGGCGCAACGTACCAAATACACCCACCTCATCATTGGGGGACATACCCATACTTTTTTAGAAAAACCGGAAATCAGGACCAATGCTTTGGGGAACCAAGTATTGATCAATCAGGTGGGCTGTTACGGAATCAATTTGGGGCGCATTGATTTTTACTTTGAGTCCGGGGAAATGGCCTCCCAGGGCTGGAGCATCACTGTGTAAGCTTTTCCATTGTAAAATTCTGAATACAGCTGTTTTTCCAGCCGTGAATGGACCCCAAATAAAATCAAAAAAACCACCTGAAAACCGATGTCCCCAGGTGGTCAACCAAACAAAATAATCAGAATCCTCAAAAAATTAGGATTACGGCAAATATCAGTTGCTACACTCGCTATGTCCGATTATGGTCCATCCTTTGCCCTCAAGAACTGTCAGGGCTGTTTTGGCCTCATCCCCACAATAGACCAGACCGGTAGGAGCAAAATCCACACCTAAATCAATGGCATCCAACTGGGACCAGCCCACCAGGGTAGCGCTATAACTTTCGGTCGATAATCCCGAATCGCTGAGCATGGTCAGCATTTGATTAAAACTGGCCGCAGCAAAAACGTTCCACTCCGCCAGACTTTGGTCAAAGGCTTCAGCATTTAGGAAGGTGCCCTCAAAATCGATGACCTTGCCCACTTCCCAACCGCTTATGTCACTGTTAAAAAGTACGGCATCCTTGAACATGGCGCTCATATCGGTGACATTGTCAACCATCCATTGGCTTAAGTCGCCCCCTTCAAAAGCGGTGGCACCGTTGAACATGTCTTTCATGGAGACCACATTGCCGACGTTCCATTCGCTAAGATTGCCATTAAAGACTTCTGCATTTTGAAACGTGGCGGTCATATCCTTTACCTGGGAAACATCCCAAGCATTCAGGTCCCCGTTAAAAGCTCTGGCATTATAAAAGGTTTTCTGCATGCTACTGACCTCCTCCAAATTTGGGATATCTTCCGCGGTATAGACCATGTTTTCGGCCCCGGCGAAGGCTTCCTCCAAGGTTTCCCAAACGGTGGTGCCCCATTGATCTAAAGAAACCAAGCGGCCCGCATCCTTTTCGCCCAAGTCGCCCATGCGAATGGCCGGGAAGTCCCCTTTAATGGCCACTTGGTACTGCGCAGCGGAGGCATATTCATGTGTGGGCGATGTCCCATCCCCAAAATCCACTTCAGGGGAACCGTCGCCCCAGTCCAAGCTGTATTTATAATCCAGTCCTTCTACCGTGGGAATCGTTACTTTGCTTGCGGCGTCTTCCACATTTAGGGTAATAATAAAGGACCCCGGGTCTTCAAACAGATTTTCGATAATGTTCTGCACCTCGAGGGTCACGGTAAAATTGATATTTTCCACCCCATCGCTTACATTAATGGTCAAGGTATGGGCCTGTGCCTGTTCAAAATCCAGGGAGGCACCATTTACCAGGCGCAAAATACCCCCAGGGGTCACGGTAAACAATTCCGAAGGGTCGTTGATAATATCAAAGACCAAAGCCGTACCGTCCGCATCCGTGGCCACCAGTTGTGCTATGTTGTCCGCATCGGTGATATCCTCAAAAACAGAAAAAGTCTGGTCGGCGGCTACAGGGGGAGCATTACTTTCCTCTGGCGTTACGGGAGCAGCTCCATTATCGTCACTGCTACAAGCGCCCAATAAAAAAAGAATACATAAACTTGAAAAAAAGTGTTGTAATTTCATCTTGGTGTATTTAAAAGGTTGGGGCGAAAGTATTGGGATTACCCAGGTTTTCTGGTGGTATATTTACAGATGCCCGGTTTGGATTGACGAATGCCCGGTTTGAATTGACGGATTTTTGATGACTGTTTTTTTCTGGTTTCTGGTATGGAGTAAAAAGTTTCAGGTTTAAAAGGAAGGAAGGTCGGAAATTTAAATTAAACTCTTTTTAGCTAGAGTTTTGAGAGATTTGTAACGAATAAGAGAGGTCCAAGGTTTAAGACTGAGAATAGAAAATGAGAAATGGCAACTAAAAACCCACCACTTAGCATCAATGGTTCACCACATATCGCTGACCTCTACTTTTTACGCGTTTAGCTTATCCAAAAATTCTTGTTCCGAA
>NZ_CAKZYF010000159.1 GCF_937884665.1 uncultured Allomuricauda sp.
ACCATTAATGGTTTAATAGATGTGATACTTTTCTTAAAAATTAAGTACGGATGGGAAAGAATTTTATGATATTATCAGCAATTATAAGGTTTTGCGATTCTTCAAAAATTGTGCGTAAGTCGACCACCACATACAACAGGATGCATGAAACCTTAATCTTGCCTAGTATTGAAAATGGTGTTGGAAACATGATTTTGTTCTATTCAAAATCCATAAAAAACACCAAGTCTAGCATATAAAACTAACTATGATTTTACTTTCAAAAAACGTTAAGGGAGCATTTGTTTTTTTCAAGGAAATGAAAATATCACTGTTCGTGGCTTTGAGCTCGTTCCTGATGCTACAAGGTTGTTTTATGCAGGACAGCCTTCCACCTGCCACAGAACTAGCTCTTAATGAAGGGTTTAAAAATCCCTTGGGTTTCTACGACGCCATACCCTCCTTTTCATGGAAATTACCGATAGGGACTATAGAGCAAAGGGGCTTTCATATTGTGGTGGCTTCTTCTCCAGACTTATTGCCTGATAAGGCCGACCTGTGGGATACCGATAAAGTCAGCTCAGACCAATCGTTGTACGTTCCCTACGCGGGTAAACCGCTTTCTTCCCGCAAAAAGATTTATTGGCAAGTTCGATACTGGAATGAAAAAGATAATCCTTCGCAATGGAGCGAGATAGCCAAAATGGAATTGGGACTATTACAAAATAAGGATTGGAAAGCAAAGTGGATGGGCCTGGACACGCGAAAGGACAGTATCAAGGGCAAGAATGATATTATTCTGCATACCCCTCAACAATTAAGAAAGCGTTTTGAAGTAAAAACGACGATTGTTGAAGCTCGGTTATATGTTTCGGCCAAGGGAGTATTTAAAGGATATCTTAATGGAGAAGAAATATCCAGTGATGTGATGGCCCCGGGCTGGACCCCCTATCAAAAGCGTATTGAATCCCTCACCTACGATGTTACCGATTTGGTGCGAGAAGGCGAAAATACCCTTGCTTTTCAGTTGGCCTCCGGCTGGCATTTTGGGAGGATGTTATGGAACAAGATGATTTGGGGAAAAAAGGGGTCTCCCCAAGTACTGGGTCAGCTTGAACTTCTGTATTCTGATGGAACAAAACAAACCATCGTTTCCGATGAAAGTTGGAAAGGCTCAACCAAAGGCCCCATTCGTTTTGCTGAGATTTACGACGGTGAGACCTATGACGCAAATTATGAAATGCCAGGCTGGACCACATCCAATTTTAAAGACGATACCTGGGACCAGGTTATAGCCGAGGAAATGAGCGATAGCATACAAATCCGTCCAAAAAGACATAATACGGTCAAAGCCAAAATCAAGTTGCCCACGCAAAACATCATCCACCCACAAGAAGGGTCAGCTGTCATTTTTGACCTTGAACAGAATTTGGTAGGCGTACCAAAGCTTAAGGTACCCATGAAAAAAGGGGATACTCTTAAAGTGCGGTTTTCCGAAATGTTGGCCCCCGATGGCAGTTTTTATACGGATAATTACCGCTCAGCAAAATCAACAGACCATTACATCGCAGCAAAAGATGGGGTAATCGATTGGCACCCAACTTTTACCTTTCACGGATTTCAATACGTTGAACTGAGTGGTTTTGATACATCACAGACACCAGAAAAAGATTGGGTCACTGGAATGGTACAGTATTCTGACTTTGATGAAAATGGAACCTTTCAATCGTCACATACTAAACTCAATCAGCTTCAAAGCAATATTGTTTGGGGATTACGGGGCAACTTTTTTGATATCCCGACAGACTGTCCGCAACGAGATGAGCGTTTGGGCTGGACAGGCGATGCACAGGTCTTTGCGCCAACCTCCATTTTTAATGCTGACGTTCATTCGTTTTGGAACAGTTGGTTACAGACCTTGCGGGAGTCCCAATTTGAAAATGGTGGTATTCCTTTTATTGCTCCTGATGTTCTCGAAAATGGGGCCGTAAGTTCAGGTTGGGGCGATGCTGCCGTGATAATTCCTTGGGAGATTTATATGCGAACCGGAGATGTATCGGTACTATCAGAAAACTTTCAAATGATGGAGGGATGGGTGGCCCACCATAAGTCAGCTACAGAAAATTACATTTCCAAAATGAACTCCTATGGCGATTGGTTGCAACCGTATCAATCGGAACAAAGCAAAAATCGCGGGGATACCTCAAAAGCGCTCATTGGTACAGCGTTCTTTGCACATGCTGCACATTTAACCTCAAAAGCAGCAGGAATACTTGGTTTGGATGCGGAAAAAGAAATGTACCAAAAGTTATACAAGACCGTGGCGCAGGCCTTTGAAAATGAATTTTTTGAAAAAGATGGAAGCGTAAAAAACAGCAAGGCCACGCAAACCGCCTATTTGTTGGCCTTGAATTTTGAATTGTTGTCCGAAAATAAAAAAGAACTCGCCAAATTACAGCTGTTGGATAAAATCAAGGAGGCCGACAATCACCTTAGAACCGGTTTTTTGGGAACACCCTTATTGCCCAAGGTTTTGGATGATATGGGAAACATCGATTTGATGTATGATATCCTACTCAAGGAAACCTATCCATCGTGGTTTTATTCCATCAACCAAGGAGCCACTACCATGTGGGAGCGTTGGAACAGCTATAGCAAATTGGAAGGTTACAATCCGCAGTCAATGAATAGTCTGAACCATTATGCCTATGGGGCCATTGGCGAGTGGATGTATGAGCGTATTGCTGGGATAAAGGCCCTTGAACCTGGGTACAAAAAAATTCGGATTGCACCGGTCCCAGGAGGCGGACTGACCTCTGCATCAGCTTCCTACGATTCCCCTTATGGAAATATTGAATCGTCCTGGAAAATCGATAATAACACGTTTTATTTAGAGGTTTTGGTACCACCCAATACTTCAGCGCTGATTTCCATTCCTTCCGTAGATGCCCCTTCCGTACTGGTCAATGGGAAAAAAGTTCAAGAATGGAAAACCATTGAAGTCCAAGAAAGTACAGAAGGATTTATAAACCTTAAGGTACGCCCTGGTCCATATCAAATCGAATCGAACTTCGATTTATGAGAAAAAAAGAAAATCCTAAAGCACCTGATTTATGTCCTACAACAATTGGCATGTTTCTATTGAAA
>NZ_CAKZYF010000160.1 GCF_937884665.1 uncultured Allomuricauda sp.
TTAGATAATTGGATTTTGAAATAACGGTTAGCGGATACGAAGTGGCCTGCCCCCTTGAAATGGTGTTTATTAAAGAGTCGTCTTCAAAATAGTTTAATTGATAGCTCAAATCAATCTCCTTTCGTTTCAAACCTTGATTTAATAGACTGTCCAATTTTTTAAAATCCAGATTTTCATTTGCTGCAGAGGTTATTAATCGGTTCAACAGTTTTCGAAACGGGCCCGAACTGTCTTTCATCTTTTGCCGGAAAAAATGCATTTTAGCAAAACGGCGCAAGGGTCTACGACGCCTTATTTTGATTTTTGCACTATCTGTATCTCGAATTATACGTTCAATAGTCAAATCAGGTTTTTCCGATTGAATATCGATATTGATGATGCTATCACTTTGAACAACACTTACAAAACCTTCCCTTTTTTCAACATTCAGGGTGTCACTGTCCAAAAAGGCAAAGAAGTCCACCTTGGCCAAATCGGCATAATACGCCTCAACGCTTGTATCAAAACTGTGTTGTACCTCATTTATCAAGGCCTGTTTGTTGGTGTTGTAGTTCCCTATGTTCCAATACACTTGAATGGCAATTGTTGCCAAAATGGTAAACAAAATCAGGTATACGATATAGGTGTATTTTTTGGATTCCATCGTTCAAATCTATAAATATGAAATGAGGATTTTGACCGGTTAACACACGTTAACACTAGTTAACCAAGGGTTTGGAGACTGACCCTCATTTTTGTGGAGAGTTCAATCGAAAAAAATAAAACAATGAAAACCGCAAAGCATTGGGTATGCGCACTCCTTATAGGTTGTACGACCTGCGTTGTCTTTGGACAAGATTTTCAAGGTAAAGCATACTATCAAACAAAGACCACAATCGATGTAAATCTGGACGACCGTGAAATCTCCGAGGCCATGAAACAGCGCATCAGGGAACGTATGAAAAGCCGATTGGAACAAAGTTTTGAATTATTGTTTGACCGAACTACGTCACTTTACACCCAAGAGGAAAAACTGGGCGCTCCAGGAAATCAGGGAGGTTTTCGCATGGCGTTTGCAGGAATGGGCGGAGGAGCGTATTACAAGGATGTGCAAAATCAGGAATATGCGAATCAAACGGAAATGTTTGGCAAAATTTTCTTGATAAAGGACAGTTTGGCCACTTGGGAATGGAAACTGGGCTCTGAAACCAAAAAGATTGGGGACTATGTCTGTTATAAGGCCACGGCGACAAGACGAGTTAACGAGGAAATCATGACCAGAATGCGCAATGCATTTGGGAGAAACAATCAGAGCAACAAAGAAGTAAAAGATTCCATTGCCGAAAAGACGAGTACTAAAAACTCTATGTTGGCACGAATAGAGGAACCAGAGAATCTAGAGGTAACGGCATGGTACACTCCAGAAATACCTATTAGTCAAGGACCTGGTCCTTACTGGGGCCTGCCCGGTCTTATTTTGGAGGTTAATGACGGAAGAACGGCGATTTTGTGCTCCAAGTTGGTACTTAATTCCAAGGAAGAACTAAATATTAAAGCGCCGAACAAGGGCAAGGAAGTATCCCAAGAAGAGTACAATGCCATACTTGCCGAAAAAATGGAGGAAATGTCTAAGCGATTTCGTTCTGGTAATCGTGGGAACGGAGCAAGAATCATGATCAGGGGGTAAGCATTTCAAATGAAATTGAAACATATCTTGTTGCCAATTGGTTTGGTCTGGTCAAGTATTGCTTTTAGTCAGGGAATAACCATTTCCGGTAAAGTTACCGATAGCCTGCAGAACCCTTTGGACGTAGCCAATGTGGTGGCTGTTAATAAAAGTACGCAGACTTTGGATGGCTTTGGAATAACAAACCCCCAAGGTGAATTCAAAATCAATGTAAAAAGAAATACCGAGTATACCATTAAAATTAGTTACCTGGGTTTCAAGACCAAGGAAATTCAAATCGAAACGAAAGAGAAGGATGTTTTCTTTGATGTACTATTAACGCCCCAACCCGAAAATTTGGATGAGGTGGAATTGGTCTATGAAATACCTATCACCATACAAGGCGATACCATAGTCTACAATACTGATTCTTTTGTGTCAGGGACTGAAAAAAAACTGGCCGATGTCCTAAAAAAACTCCCAGGCATTGAAGTAAATGATGACGGGGAAATTGAGGTAGAGGGCAAAGCCGTAACCAAGGTCATGGTGGAGGGGGACGATTTTTTTGATGGGGATTCCAAATTGGCTTCCAAAAACATATCGGCCAATGCTTTGGATAAGGTGGAAGTGCTCCGCAATTACAATGAGGTTTCCCAGTTGAGCGGTCTGACCAACAATCAAGATAACGTGGCTCTCAATATTAAACTTAAAGAGGGCAAGAAAAAGTTCTGGTTCGGGGAAATCACAGGTGGATTGGGACCTGATGAGCGCTATGTGGCCCATCCTAAATTGATCTAATACAGTCCTGAGTTCAGTTAAAACGTCCTAACTGAATTGAACAATGTTGAGTAGGTCCATTTTTCACTACGTGACTACTGGAACTTTACAGGAGGAACCAGGGGCAATGTACGCCCCAATACCGGCACGTCCTTTAACACAAATACGTCAGGGCTTGGTCTGAGCACGACCCAAAATAATAGGGCCAATTCCATTTATAGTAGATTTGGCGCGGTCAATTTTAGCTACAAACCGTCAAACTCATGGCGGGTGTCTGGTTACGGGATATTCTCCAACGCCAATACATTGTTGGAAACAAGCGCAACACGAACCTTTATAACGACCAATGAAATTGAAAATACCCAAACCTTGGTCGATCAGAATACAAGTCTGGGGTTGGCCAAGCTTACTTCCAACTATAAACCCTCCAAAAACTTACAATGGGATTATGAGATTCTTTTGCGCAGTTCAGCAGAGGAAGAAGAGATTGGCACACTTTCAGTAGCCGATATCACGGATACCATTCTTGAACATCAAGAGCAAAAACCACTTACCCTTACTCAAAATTCAAATTTATACTATACTTTGAACGAGAAGAATATTTTTGCCTTGGAAGTGCAATATGAGTATTCTGATGAAGACCCTTTTTATAATGTCGTTAGAGAAGAACGGCCATTTGTTGGAATAGTTCCCGTGAATACAGAACAGGATGATTTCAACATTGGTCAACGGCAATTCAACCGAACCAATCGACTGGATGCCCGACTTGACTATTTCTGGGTGTTAGGAACAAAAAGCAACCTTAATTTTACCTTGGGAACCATTCAAAGCAGTCAACGCTTCAATTCCTCCATTTTTCAGGTTCTGGATTCAGGTGATCAAAATACTTTTGTAGATGAGGATTTGGGGAATACGGTAAGATTTAACTTTTCAGATTACTATTTGGGTCTCCATTACAAGCTCATTTCGGGTAAGTTCACCTTTAATCCGGGTTTTCATGTACACGACTACCGTGCTTCGAACGAGCAACTGGGTGCGCAAACAGTGGATACCATGTTCAATATTGTACCAGATGTATTTATAAACCTCCAATTGAAGCAATCGGAGAGCCTTCGATTCAACTATACCGTTCAACGCGAGTTTTCGGATATCAATCGTTTCGCGGGCGGATATGTTTTTACTGATTATAACGCTTTGTATCGAGGCAATAGGAATTTGGAAAGCGCCTTGTTTCATAGGGCGCAGCTGAATTTTTTCAGTTTTAGCATGTTCAATCAGCAGAGTATTTTTGCCAACCTTATGTATTCCAAACGAATTGATGCGTTTAAGACCAATACGGGCATTGTTGGCATCAACCAAGTAAATACAACGATAAACTCAAATTTGGAGGATGAAACTTTGAGTGGAACAGGGGATTATCAAAGAACGTTTGGCAGGATAAAGGTGAGCGGCCAAAGTACTTTGGCCTATACCAACACGTTTAACATCGTAAATGATGTACCGCAAAATTCAAAATCGTTTACCCAAGATTATGCGGTATCCTTGGGAAGTAGTTTTCAGAAGGCCCCGAATTTGGAGTTGGGATATCGATATACGGTAAATCGCTACAATACAGGAGACATCGAAACCACTTTTTTTACCGATAGACCCTTTGCTAAACTCGATATGGCATTTTTCAATGGTTTTATCTTATTGGCCGACTACGATTATTATTTCTACCGTGACAGGGCCCAAACTATTGAAAACAAATATGGTTTTTTGAATGCTTCCCTCTCATACCAAAAACCAGAAAGCAAGTGGGAATTTAGTATTCATGGAACAAATTTGACCAACAATCAGGATTTGAACCAGGATACTTTCAACGATTTATTTTTCAGGACCACAGAATACGCGGTACAACCCAGATATATCCTGTTTAAAATAAAGTACGATTTATAGTGCTCGTAAATTTAGAATAGTTTTTTTGCTGGTTTTGGCTTTTAGCATATTTTTGCCACGCAAAATGAGGAAAGATTTGACTGATTGCAACCTCGGAAAAAAATGCTAAAAAGCGAAGTATAATTTCTTCCGGCATTTGTCAAATCTTTTATAAAACAAACGTTAAATGCCATATTTATTTACTTCAGAGTCTGTAAGTGAAGGACACCCAGACAAAATAGCCGACCAAATCAGTGATTCCCTCTTAGACAATTTTTTAGCCTTTGACCCAGAAAGTAAGGTCGCCTGTGAAACGCTCGTGACAACAGGACAAGTTGTACTGGCCGGAGAGGTTAAGAGCAATACTTATTTGGACGTACAACATATCGCCCGTGATGTGATAAATCAAATTGGGTATACCAAGGGCGAATACCAATTCAGTGGAGATTCTTGCGGGGTCATCTCTTTGATTCATGAGCAATCCCAAGATATTAATCAAGGTGTAGATCGTGGAAAAAAGGAGGAACAAGGAGCTGGAGACCAGGGGATGATGTTCGGCTATGCTACAAAAGAAACAGAAAATTACATGCCTCTGGCCCTGGATATTTCCCATAAAATATTGGAAGTTCTTGCTGAGATAAGGAAGGAAGGAAATGAAATTGGGTATTTACGTCCCGATGCCAAAGCCCAGGTGACCATTGAATATTCAGATGAAAATGTACCACAACGTATTGATACTATCGTGGTATCTACGCAACACGATGAATTTGATTCTGATGAAAAAATGCTGGATAAGATCAAGGAAGACATAGTCAACCTGGTGATTCCAAAAGTTAAAGCGCTCCTCCCTTCAAACATTCAACAGCTTTTTACCGATAGCATAACCTATCATATCAACCCAACAGGAAAATTCGTAATTGGTGGTCCGCATGGAGATTCTGGATTGACAGGAAGAAAGATTATTGTGGATACCTATGGTGGTAAAGGGGCCCATGGAGGAGGGGCGTTCAGTGGAAAAGATCCCAGCAAAGTGGACCGAAGTGCAGCTTACGCCGCCCGTCATATTGCAAAAAACTTGGTGGCCGCGGGTGTAGCAGATGAAATATTGGTGCAGGTAAGTTATGCCATAGGCGTAGTGGAACCTACCTCTATTTTTGTGGATACCTACGGAACGGCCAATGTTGATTTAAACGATGGGGAAATCGCTGAAAAAGCCTCAGAACTTTTCGATATGCGCCCATTTGCCATAGAAGAACGATTGAAATTGCGAAATCCCATGTATTTGGAAACAGCCGCATATGGCCACATGGGAAAAACTCCCAAAACGGTGACCAAGGTATTTGAGTCTCCCTACAACGGTAAAGTTGAAAAGGAAATCGAACTGTTCACCTGGGAGAAATTGGATATGTTGGACGAGGTTAAATCAAAATTCGGATTGTAAATTCTTCGTAGTTTTATCAAAACCATTCTCCCGTTATGAAACATATCCCACCGTATTTCCTGATTTTGGCGCTTACGACAATTTGTGTTTTATCGTGCAATGAAAATGTACAAACCGATGAGGTCCAAGAAAACTATGTCGCCCGGAATTACACAAAACAAGAAGTCGATATTGAAATGCGGGATGGGGTAAAACTGCATACGACCATCTATTCTCCCAAGGATACCTCCCGAGAATATCCAATTCTAATGCAACGTACCCCTTATAGTTCAAGACCTTACGGGGAAGACCAGTTTAGAGAGCAGATTGGACCAAATGTGCATTTGATGCAAGAGGGCAACATTATTGTATATCAAGATGTCCGGGGTAGATGGATGAGTGAAGGACGTTATGACAATATGCGCGCCTTTATTCCAAATAAAACCACCAAAGATGAGGTTGATGAAAGCTCTGATACCTACGACACGATTGAATGGCTAGTTAACAATGTGGACAACAACAACGGTAAAGTTGGGGTTTGGGGCATCTCTTACCCTGGTTTTTATGCCACTTATGCTACAGTAGATGCGCATCCGGCTTTAAAAGCGGCTTCTCCACAGGCGTGCATTGGAGATTTTTTCTTTGACGATTTCCATCACAATGGTGCCTATCTGTTGAGTTATTTTAGGGCCACTTCCCTTTTTGGAACACCAAGACCCAATAACGAGAGTCCAATAGACACTGCATGGTATACTCTGCCAGATATAGGTACAGAAGACCAGTATCAGTTTTTTTTGGACTCAGGTCCATTGCAGAACTTAAACGCGTTTTTTGAATATGAAACTGCAGATACACCGAAAATCAGGCCAGAAGGGGTAACGGATGATTACTTTTGGAATGAACTAAAAGAGCATCCCAATTATGACGAGTTATGGCAAAGCAAGGGGATTATCCAACATTTAAAGGATGTAAAGAGCCACGTTGCCACCATGATAGTTGGAGGGTGGTTTGATGCGGAAGACCTGTACGGACCCTTGGAGACGTATAAGAACATCGAAAAATACAATCAAGGAAATTATAATACCATGGTCTTTGGTCCCTGGGATCACGGAGCTTGGGCAAGAAGAAAAGGCAGAAATGCGGTGGGCAATTACTATTTTGGGGATTCGATTTCGGAATTTTTCCAGGAGAAGATAGAAACTAAGTTTTTCAATCACTTTTTAAAAGGTGATGGTAATGGTGAGACCGGGTTACCGGAAGCGTATGTCTTTGATTCCGGCACGAAAAAATGGGCAACCCATGATGCCTGGCCACCTAAAGCGAGTGTGAAAAAAACATTTTTCCTATCTGCTGACCAAAAGTTGACAAAAACCCAAAAGGACATTTCCAAAATTCAGTTTGTAAGTGATATCAAAAAACCTGTTCCCTATTCTGAGGATATCAAAACGGTTTTTACCCCACGGAAATATATGACAGACGACCAACGCTTTGCTGCCCGAAGGTCAGATGTGTTGGTTTTTGAAACAGATGTTATGGAGGAAGACCTTACCCTGGCAGGCGATATCATGGCAAAATTGAATGTGGCAACTACAGGAACTGCTGCGGATTGGATCGTCAAAGTAATTGATGTACATCCTGATGATGCCGAGACCAATGAAGAAATGCAGGACCACCTGAAATTGGCCAATTACCATTTAATGGTACGAAGCGAGGTAATGCGGGGGCGTTTCAGAAATAGTTTTTCGGACCCGGAGCCTTTTGAACCCAACAAAAAAACAGTTATAAACCTCAAGCTACAGGATGTTTTCCATACGATAAAAAAAGGACACAAACTTCAGGTTCAAGTGCAGAGTACGTGGTTTCCTTTGATTGATATGAATCCACAAACTTACGTGGACAACATTTTTAAAGCGGAAGAAGAGGACTTCAAAACACAGACCCACACCGTCTTTACGGATTCCAGTATTGAATTCTCAGTTTTGGAACCTTGACCCAGTAATTTGTGATTTTTTCGTTAAAGATTAGGTTTTTAAAAAAATCTAACAATATATTTGTTCTATAAGTTCAAACATGTATTGATTAGTTATCAAGAAAGGCGGAGGGACTAGACCCTGTGAAGCCTTAGCAACCCTTGCTACCCAGCAAGAAGGTGCTAAATTCTATCCTGTTTTGGGAATAGATAACCTATTGAGTATTTCAATTTCCTTTCTTACTAACTTCTTGATTCGCACAACCCTTTGATCGGTAGTGGTTTGAATTCGTAAAATTAGATTTTCAACAATTAAAAAGTAAAGTCATGAGTGATCAGAAGTTTTCTACCAATGCCTTACATGCTGGGCATGATGTATCAACCAATGGAGGAACACGGGCAGTACCCATCTATCAAAGTACGGCCTATGTCTTTAATGATGCCGATCATGCGGCAAACCTATTTTCTCTTCAAGAATTTGGAAATATTTATACTCGTATCAACAACCCGACCAATGATATACTAGAGCAGCGGTTGGCCGCGTTGGAAGGGGGGATAGCCTCCGTGGTTTGCTCTTCGGGAACAGGGGCCATCAATACCGCCCTATTGGTTCTCCTGAAAGCGGGGGACCATATCGTTTCCTCGAACAGTCTTTATGGAGGAACCTACAACCTCTTTAATGTAACCCTTCCCCGACTTGGCATAAAGACCACCTTTGTTGACCCTTCCGATCCCTCCAATTTTGGCAAAGCAGTTCAAGAGAATACGAGAGCGTTTTTTGTGGAATCGTTGGGAAATCCCAAATTGGATGTATTGGATTTAAAAGCAATTTCGGAGGAATCCAAAAAGGCAAAAGTGCCATTTATCGTTGACAATACGGTTGCTTCGCCTGCACTGTTGAACCCAATTGAACATGGGGCCAATATTGTAATTCATTCACTCACCAAATATATCAACGGCAACGGAACGGCATTGGGGGGAGCCATTATAGATGCAGGAACTTTTGATTGGGCCAACGGAAAGTTTCCAGAATTTACAGAACCTTCTCCAGGCTATCACGGACTGGTGTATCACGAAGCCTTGGGTCCAGCTGCTTTTATTGCAAAGGTGAGAATAGAAGGTCTCCGAGATCATGGCGCCTGCTTGAGTCCATTTAATGCATTTCAGATAATCCAAGGGCTCGAGACCTTGGAAGTACGAATGAAAAAACACAGTGAAAATGCACTGGAACTCGCACAATGGTTACAAGATAGAGATGAAGTTACTTGGGTGAACTACCCAGGATTGGATTCCAGCCAATACAAAGAACTTGCGGACCAATATCTGCCCAAGGGACAAAGCAGTATTATAACTTTTGGGGTTAAAGGGGGCTTCGAATCCGCCAAAAAAATTGCGGATGAAACCCAAATTTTCTCGTTGTTGGCAAATATTGGGGACACCAAATCCTTGATCATCCATCCGGCAAGTACCACACATCAGCAGCTTAATGAAGATGAACAGCAGTCTGCCGGGGTTACTTCAGATTTGATTCGGCTTTCTGTAGGATTGGAGGATACTGCCGATTTAAAAGCCGACCTAGAACAAGCTTTTGCCAAAATAGATAAATCAGTTTTGGCTTAATCCTTTTGAAAAACCCAAGGGTCTGGGCAATATGATCTATTGAACTGTTCCAGACCCTTCTTGTACGCTGCAATTAGATGCTAAAGCACTTAAAAATAGAATCGTTTACCACTTTTAGTGGAAGCGAGCAGGAAGTAAAACTTTCGTATGAAGTCTTTGGTTTACCATTGCATACTGCCCCAGTTGTCTTGGTAAACCACGCGTTAACGGGTAATTCCAACGTTAGTGGCGAAACGGGTTGGTGGTCGGATTTGATCGGTCAACAAAAGTGTATCGATACAGAAAAATATACCGTCTTGGCCTTTAACATTCCCGGAAACGGCTACGATGGATTTGTGATTGACAACTATAAAGATTTTGTTGCAGGAGATGTGGCCCAAATCTTTTTATTGGGACTGGAACAGTTAAATATCCATAAACTTTATGCTATTATCGGGGGTTCTTTGGGAGGAGGGCTGGCTTGGGAAATGGCCACTTTGAATCCAAAAATCACGGAACACCTGATTCCGGTTGCTTCGGACTGGAAGTCTACCGATTGGTTGATTGCCAACTGTCAGATTCAGGAACAGATTTTGGTGAATTCCAAACAACCGGTCCATGATGCCCGGATGCATGCCATGCTGTGTTATCGCACCCCAGCTTCCTTCAAGGAACGATTTAAAAGGACCACGAATGACGAACTTCAAGTGTTCAATGTGGAGAGCTGGTTAATGCACCATGGCAAGAAGCTCCAGGAACGCTTCCAGCTGTCCGCATACAAATTGATGAACCAATTGTTGAAGACCATAGACATCACCAGAAATGGGGAGACTGCCTTTGAACAACTACAACAAAGTGATACAAAGATTCATATTGTCGGGGTCAATTCAGATTTGTTTTTTACCGCTGAGGAGAATAAAGAAACCTATCGGAAATTAGCATTGGCCCATACCAACGTTACCTATGGCGAAGTACAGTCCCTACACGGACATGACGCATTCCTAATGGAGTTTCAGCAGTTGGAAAAACTTTTGGAACCCGTCTTTAATAGGACCAAAAAAGGGGAACAACCTAAAATTCTAAAATTTGGAGGTAAGTCCTTGGCCAATGGAAAAGGACTTGAGCATGTTCTGGACCTGATACGGGAGAGATCCAAGGCAAAGGAAAATATTGTGGTAGTCCTCTCCGCAAGGGGCAAAGCGACCGATGAACTTGAGAAAATGTTGAAAAGCGCTTCAGAAGGAGCGGATTTTGAAGCAGATTTCAATCGTTTTAAGCTATATCAGCAGGCTGACTTTGACCAAGTGGACCTTTTACAGGACTTTGAGGGGATATTACGGATTTTAGAAGGAGTTTCCCTAACACGGGATTTCAGCGCCAAAATTAAGGACGAACTATTGTCCTATGGTGAACTTATTTCAGGAAAGATGGTGTGCTCCTTGCTGAATTCTTTTGGAACCAAGGCCCAATTATTGGATTCCCGAGCGCTTATAAAAACCGATGATGCGTTCAACAATGCCAAAGTGGATGAATCCCAATCCAAGGAAAATGTGATGCGAAACTTTAAAAATCTGGACCCTGAGGTGGTTCCTGTGGTAACCGGATTTATCGCTTCCAACAGTAAAGGGGCAACTACTACGCTCGGTAGGAATGGAACCAACTATACCGCTGCACTTTTGGCCAATTTTTTGGATGCACGGGAATTGGTGAACTACACACACGTGGATGGTATTTTTACCGCCGATCCCAATTTGGTTCCCGAAGCAAAGCGAATCGATTCCATTTCGTATGAGGAAGCCAATGAATTAGCCAATTTTGGAGCCCATATCCTACATGCCAAAACCATCGTTCCCCTCATCGAAAAGAATATTCCTTTACGTATTCGCAATACCTTTAATCCGAAAAGTCCGGGCACACGTATCGAAGTAAATCCCGGTAACGGGGGTATCAAATCGTTATCCGTACAGGAAGATGCGGCCCTTATTTATTTGGAAGGTAGGGGGCTTTTGGGCAAAGTGGGAATAGATGCGCGAATATTCCGGGTATTGGGCCAAAATCAAATCAATGTGGGCATCATTTCCCAAGGGTCTTCTGAAAGAGGGATCGGCCTTATTGTCAATGCCACAAAAGCCAAAAAAGCAAAACAGGTTTTGGACCTTGAGTTTGAAACAGATTACAGTTTTCAAGATATCAACCAAATTTCGGTGAACCAGGAGGTCTCGGTAATTTCCATTGTGGGAATGGATTTGGCGACCTTCCATAAACCCTTCAACGCCCTGGTGAAAAACCAAATTACCCCACTTCTCTTTAATAATACAGTCAGTGGTAAAAATGTGAGTTTGGTAGTGGAGAAAACGGATTTGAACAAGGCGTTAAATGTTATCCATGGTCAGATTTTTGGTGTTTCCAAAAAAATCAATCTTGCCATTTTTGGTCATGGCAACGTGGGGGGCACTTTGATAAATCAGATATTGGATTCCCACGAAAGTATTGAAAAGAGAAAAGGAATTGACCTTCGCATTTTTGCCGTTGCCAATTCTAAAAAAGTACTATTTCGGGCAAAAGGTATTCGCGAAGATTGGTCCGAAGAGTTGGGTTTAAATGGAAATGACTATGGCATAAAAGATATAATTGATTTTGCACAGGACCATCATTTGGAGAATTTGATCGCAGTGGACAATACCGCGAGTGCGGATTTTGTTTCACACTATGAAAAGTTGATTCTTCATGGATTTGATTTGGTCTCATCCAACAAAATTGCAAATACGCTGAGTTTCGATTTTTATAGGTCTATAAGGCAGGAGCTGGCTGCCAATCAAAAACAATATCTGTACGAAACCAATGTGGGAGCGGGCCTACCTTTGATAGATACAATAAAGCTCTTGCATCTTTCAGGAGAGAATATTACCCGAATCAAAGGGGTGTTTTCAGGTTCTTTGAGCTATATTTTCAATACATTTTCTGAGAAGGAAAGCGTCTTTTCATCCATTGTACAGGAAGCGATGGAAAAGGGATATACCGAACCTGATCCCCGCGAAGATCTGTCTGGGAACGATGTTGGAAGAAAACTACTGATTTTAGCCCGGGAACTGGACTTGCAAAATGAATTTGAGGATATTGCGATAGACAATTTGATTCCATCGGAGTTGCGGGCCATAGGATTTGAAGAATTTCTGAAAGCCATAAAGACCATGGACACAAAGTTTGCGGAAATCAAGAAAAATCAGAAAGACGGATTTGTACTTCGCTATATCGGGGACTTACATGGAGACCTACAGAAAGATAAAGGCATATTGGAAGCAAAACTGGTCTCAGTTCCCAAAGAAAGTGCCCTGGGACAAGTAAAGGGCTCCGACTCAATTATTGAAATCTATACCGAATCCTACGGGGAAAATCCATTGGTTATCCAAGGTGCCGGAGCGGGAGCAGCGGTAACCGCACGAGGAGTTTTTGGAGATATCCTTAGAATCGCTGAAAAAGCTTAGATATGGGTAAAAAGAAATTTGAAACCGAGGCGGTGCGCACCCAACTGGAACGCACCCAATTTTTGGAACATTCCGTACCGCTTTATTTAACCTCCAGTTTTGTATTCGAAGATGCTGAGGATATGAGAGCTTCTTTTGCCGAAGAAAAAGAACGGAATATTTATTCGAGGTACTCCAACCCGAATTCATCCGAGTTGATACACAAAATTTGCAAAATGGAGGGCGCGGAAGATGGTTTTGCATTTGCCTCGGGCATGGCTGCGGTATTTTCAACATTTGCGGCACTTTTGAACAGTGGTGACCATATTATTTCAGCAAAAAGTATCTTTGGCTCCACCCATGGTCTGTTTACTCAATTCTTTCCGAAATGGGACATTAGCACCAGCTATTTTGATACCAATGATTTGGCAAGTATCGAAACTATGGTGCAATCCAATTCTAAGGTCATTTATGCTGAATCGCCAACAAATCCAGGTGTGGATGTTTTGGACTTGAAAGCTTTGGGAGATATTGCCAAAAGAAACCAACTGATAATGATTATTGACAACTGTATTGCTTCCCCTTACCTGCAACAGCCTATTCGATTTGGTGCCGATTTGGTGATACATTCCGGGACAAAATTGATGGATGGCCAAGGAAGGGTCCTGGCCGGAATCACCGTGGGCAAATCCGAGTTAATGGACAAAATCTATCGTTTTTCCCGTATCAGTGGGCCCGCACTTTCCCCATTTAATGCATGGGTGCTTTCCAAAAGTTTGGAAACTTTGGGATTGCGCGTAGATAGACATTGCGCAAACGCAT
The DNA here is from genome assembly GCF_937884665.1 of uncultured Allomuricauda sp. Classification (GTDB taxonomy): domain Bacteria; phylum Bacteroidota; class Bacteroidia; order Flavobacteriales; family Flavobacteriaceae; genus Flagellimonas. The sequence goes on from NZ_CAKZYF010000160.1 coordinate 13,614, forward strand.
TGCAATTGGCCACATTCTTGGAAGAACATCCTAATGTGAACTGGGTCAAGTATCCTTTTCTGGCCTCACACCCGCAATACGCAATTGCAAAAAAACAAATGAAGGCAGGAGGATGCGTTGTGGCCTTCGAAGTGAAGGGTGGATTGGAGGCGGGCAAAAAGTTTTTTGATGCCATTCAACTTTTGTCCTTATCGGCCAACTTGGGGGATTCCAGAAGTATAGTGACCCATCCCGCGTCCACAACGCACAGCAAACTAACAGCAGCGGAATTGGATGCCGTTGGGATAACCGAAGGTATGGTGCGAATTTCGGTAGGATTGGAACATTTGGACGATATTGTCCAAGATATTTCACAAGCGTTGGAAAACCTCTGAACCCTGGCCATAAAAAGGGGAATTACCAATTTTCCCTATATTCGTTGGATGCTCTCCAAGAAGACAAAATATGGCCTTAAAGCCCTGTCATACCTAGCCTCAGTGGATAGTAAACTTCCCGTACAGATAGCCGAGATAGCTGAGCATGAAAACATATCCTTAAAGTTTTTGGAAAGTATTTTATTGACCCTTAGGCGCAACGGATTTCTGGGTTCAAAAAAAGGAAAGGGAGGTGGGTATTATCTAATAAAGGACCCCAAAGATATTCCCATGACCGCGGTGATGCGGGTTTTGGAAGGTCCTATTGCCATGGTTCCTTGCGTTAGTCTCAACTTTTATGAAAAATGCGACGATTGTCCTGACGAAAACGCTTGCTCCGTGAACAGACTCATGTTGCAGGTCAGGGATAGTGCTCTGGAAGTATATCGGAACAATACGTTAGCCGATCTTATTTCGTAAAAACGGCCAAAGAATACAGCGTACTTTTTATAGAAATCAATAAATATTTCAATGTTTTTTTAGCGAATCGCCAAAAGATGGCCGTGATTCAAAATTTATCGATGTTTTAACGAACTGGATTGATAAATACTTCTATTTTTGATTACCCTACTAAATCTATAGGGTAATTATAAATATGGTTACGGAACAAATTCTACTAGGCGGTAAGCAAAACAAAATCACCTATCACAAGGATAAAACCTCTGAAAAACCAAAGCGTAGCATTTTAAAGTCTATTAGTTGGCGTATCGTGGGCACCTTAGATACCGTACTTATCTCCTGGGCGGTTACAGGGACCTTGTCCCTGGCCTTTTCCATCGGTTTGATTGAATTGGTGACCAAAATGGTGCTTTACTTCTTTCACGAAAGGATTTGGAACAGCATTGGTTGGGGTAAATAAGCGAGAATTATAATGGCACTTACAGAAAGAGAAATTCGGACTTTAAATGAACAATTCAAGGAATCGCCTCCGGCGGCAATCGTCCAATGGGCCATATCCTTTGCGAAAAAACCTGTGGTAACCACGAATTTTAGACCCTACGAAGTGGCTATTCTCGAAGCGGTTACTCAAGAATTTAAGGAAATACCGGTCATCTGGTGTGATACGGGATACAATACATCCCACACCTACAGGCATGCTTCCGAATTAATTGCCCGTTTCAATTTGAACTTAAAACTATACGTACCCAAACAAAGTTCAGCGTATCGCGATGTTATCATGGGAATACCAGCCGTAGATGACCCAAAACATTCCTTGTTTACCGAACAGGTGAAATTGGAACCTTTCCAACGTGCAATGGAAGAACATTTGCCCGATGTATGGTTTACCAACCTCCGTCAAGGGCAAACGTCGCATAGGGATTCGCTGGACATATTCAGTTTGGGAAAAGAGGGCCTCTTAAAAGTAAGTCCTTTTTACTACTGGAGTGATTCTCAATTAGACGACTATTTGCTTCATAAAGAATTGCCCAATGAACACAATTACTTTGACCCCACAAAGGTTCTTGAAAACCGGGAATGTGGACTGCACACCTAAATCAATACATCATGAATACAATTATTGAGGAAATTCAGAAAACTGAAACAATTGATGCTATGGATAGGCCTAAGGCAAACGCCTTGGAGCATGAGGCTATTTATATCATTCGGGAAGTGGCCGCGCAATTTGAACGCCCCGTACTATTGTTTTCAGGCGGTAAGGACTCCATTACCTTGGTTCGTTTAGCGCAGAAGGCGTTTTGGCCAGCAAAGATTCCATTCCCATTGATGCATATCGATACAGGTCACAATTTCCCGGAGACCCTTGCTTTTCGAGATAAACTCATTGCCGAAATGGGGGTCGAATTAATCGTAAGGTCTGTTCAAGACTCCATAGATCAAGGAAAGGTAATTGAGGAAAGTGGCAAATATGCCAGCAGAAATACGTTGCAGACAACAACGCTTCTTGACGCAATTGAGGAATTCAAATTTGATGCTTGTATTGGAGGAGCTAGACGGGACGAGGAAAAAGCACGGGCCAAGGAACGCATTTTTTCAGTCCGCGATGACTTTGGACAGTGGGACGAAAAAAACCAACGTCCCGAATTGTTCGATATGCTGAACGGCGAAATTGAAATAGGCCAAAATGTTAGAGTTTTTCCGATAAGTAACTGGACAGAGCTCGATGTTTGGACTTACATAGAAAAAGAAAATATTGAAATCCCATCCATCTACTTCTCGCATCCCCGAAAAACCTTTTTAAGGGATGGATTGATTTGGTCGGCAGCAGATGATATCGTGTTCAGGACAGAGGATGAAACAGTAAGCGAGCGACGCGTACGGTTTCGCACCGTTGGGGATATGTCCTGTACCGCAGCAGTGGAATCCCACGCCGATACCATTGAAAAAGTAGTGTCTGAAATAAGGGAATCCAAAATCTCAGAGCGTGGTGCCAGAATTGATGACAAACGTTCAGAAGCAGCTATGGAAAGACGGAAACAACAAGGATATTTCTAAAAACGGCGACAAACTTAAATATGGAAGTTTTAAAAATAGCAACTGCGGGGAGTGTCGATGACGGTAAAAGTACCCTTATCGGAAGATTGTTGTACGATACCAAATCTTTGACCGAAGACAAATTAGAGGCGATTGAAAAGACCAGTAGACAAAAGGGATACGACTATCTTGATTTCTCTCTTGCTACTGATGGCCTTGTGGCCGAAAGAGAGCAAGGCATAACGATTGATGTAGCGCATATCTATTTTTCCACACCTAAAAAGAGCTATATTATTGCAGACACACCCGGGCATGTGGAATATACCCGGAACATGGTCACCGGTGCATCCACTTCGCAGGCAGCCATTATTTTGATAGATGCAAGAAAGGGAGTCGTAGAACAGACAAATCGCCATTTTTTCATCAATAATCTCTTGCGGATAAAAGAGGTGATAATCGCCATCAATAAAATGGACCTGGTGGGTTTTTCACAAGAAAGATTCAATGCGATAAAAGCGGACTTTCAGGCATTGATGGCCAAAAGGGATTACGCCGAACAAAAAATCACCTTTATTCCGATTAGTGCTCTAAATGGAGATAATGTGGTCACTAAATCCAAAAATATACCCTGGTATGCGGGGGTTACCATTTTGGAGCATTTGGAACATTTGGATTTGGCTGCCGTATCCAATTCAGGTACGCCCCGCTTTCCCGTACAATATGTAATCCGTCCTAAAACGCAGGATTTTCATGATTTCCGAGGATTTGCGGGAAAAGTGTACGGCGGTGAACTTCATGTTGGGGATGAGGTTGTGGTACTGCCATCCATGACCAAGAGCCGTATCAAGGCTATTTATTTTCACAATAAAAAGTACAGTACTGCACCTAGGCGATCTTCGGTGACCCTAACGCTCAGTGACGAGCTAAATCTGAGTAGAGGCGATATGTTGGTCCGCGCGGGAGACCTACCTGCTATGGATAAAGAAGTAACGGCCACAGTTTCCTGGATGGATGCCCATTCCCTTGTGACCGGTAAAAAATACAAGGTACAGCATGGGGTCCATAAGGTATGGGCCAAAGTAGATGCTATAATCCATAAAATACATCCGGATTATTCTGGTATTGAAGAGAATGTGTCAGCCCTACAAATGAATGATATCGCTAAAGTTCGTTTGCGATTCAACAAGCCCATTTTTTATGATCGATTCAAGGAACACCGGACGAACGGCTCCTTCATTATTTTGGATAGCAGCACCAATAATACAGCAGGTGTCGGATTTATAGATTAAATCCATTACGAAGAAATAGGAACTAGGATAAACCATACAGATTTAAATCTATAAAACCGAAGGATAGTAGAAATAATGCAGAGTTTCAGAACAGAAATAGAGAACCCTATCGTAGAAAAGGATATTATTGAGCTAGAGAAAAAAATCCATCAGTACCAAAAAGGAAAAATAGATGGGGAAAAGTTTAGAAGTCTTCGCCTCGCACGCGGTGTTTATGGCCAAAGGCAGCCTGGTGTACAAATGGTACGGATAAAACTTCCTTATGGGAAAGTGACCTCCAACCAGTTGGAACGTATCTGCGATGTTGCCGACGAGTATTCTACGGGAAGATTGCATATTACGACCCGACAAGATATCCAGATTCATTACGTGGATTTGGAACGCACCCCGGAATTGTGGGCACAACTAGAGCGTGATAATGTCACTCTGAGAGAGGCCTGTGGTAATACTGTCAGGAATGTGACAGCTAGCGAAACAGCGGGTATAGATAAAAATGAGCCGTTTGACGTTTCTCCCTATGCGGATGCCGTTTTTAAATATTTTTTACGAAATCCAATCGGACAGGAAATGGGAAGGAAATTTAAAGTGTCTTTCTCAGCGACCGATGCAGATACTGGACTTTCCTACATGCACGATTTGGGTTTTATAGCTAAAATACAAAATGGAGAAAGAGGTTTTAAAGTGATGCTTGCGGGCGGATTGGGTTCCCAACCCCGACATGCGGACGAACTCTACAGTTTTTTGCATGCTGATAAAATTATCCCTTTGATGGAATCGGTCATTCGTATTTTTGATAGATATGGAGAACGAAAAGGTCGGGCCAAAGCACGCTTAAAGTTCTTGTTGAAAAAAATTGGTCTTGAAGATTTTAGGGCACTATTGGATGCAGAGCAATTGGCGATTCCCCATCAAAGTTATCCTATTGATTTCAAAAGCTATCCCAACCCGAAATTGGCCAACTTTTCAAATGTTTTTATCAAGACCATCAAAGATGAAAACTATGAATCCTGGAAATTGACCAATGTTGTTCAGCAAAAGCAAGAGGGCTATGTAGCTATTGGGATTAAGGTTCTTTTAGGAGATTTTTATACCGATAAGGCAAGAGAACTGGCTAAACTCGTCCGTGAACATGCAGCGGGGGAGATACGTCTATCCTTAAGACAGAATATCCTTATTCCCTACGTAAAAAAGGAACTTTTACCATTCTTCTATATCCAGCTGAAAAAGCTGGATTTTGTTCAAGTAGGCTATAACAGGGCATCCGACATTACAGCCTGTCCAGGTACGGACACTTGCAACCTGGGAATAGCCAGCAGTACAGGCATCGCCAAGGAATTGGAACGGATGATTAAGGTCGAGTATCCCCAATTTATTTCCAATCCAGACGTCGTGATAAAAATTAGCGGTTGTATGAATTCCTGTGGTCAACACTCCATGGCGAACATTGGTTTTCAAGGGATGTCCATCCGGACCAAAGACAAGTTGGTAGCACCCGCATTGCAAGTGTTATTGGGTGGTGGAAATTTTGGTGATGGAAATGGAAAATTTGCGGATAAAGTGGTGAAAATACCAAGTAAGCGCGGACCTCAAGCCCTACGATTGATTTTGGATGATTTTATCGCCAATGGTAAGGGAGAAAGCTTTGCCGCATATTATGCTGAAAAGGGAGAACGGTACTTCTATGATTTTTTAAAACCACTATCCAATGTGGAAAACCTTATAGCAGAGGATTTCATTGACTGGGGAAATGCTGAAAAATATAAAAAGGAAATTGGAATAGGGGAGTGCGCAGGGGTTATCGTTGATTTGGTGGCAACGCTTTTCTTTGAAAGTCAAGAAAAAATCGTGAAGGCCGAGGAGGCATTGCAACAAGGGCAATGGGCGGGCAGTATCTATTACGCCTACCAATCCATGGTCAATTCAGCAAAAGCACTGCTCACAGCGGAAAAAACCAAAACCAATACCCACGCTGGCATAATTAAAGATTTTGATAAGCTTTTTGTCGAGACGGATCGGATTGTACTCCCAGATAGTTTTGAAAGCCTGGTATTGCAGATGAACAAAACCGCTCCGACGGGAAGTTTTGCAACACTTTATTTGGAATCAGCCAAACAAATATTACAGAAGTTCGAGGCATATCGTGAACTGGAATTGTTGGAAGTTTGACATGATATCCAAAAACAAAGACGATTCAGCCCAGCCAGTCCTGGGAAAATTAGGGAAACTAACAGTAGTTGGAGCAGGTCCTGGTGATGCAGAACTGATAACCTTAAAGGGAATCAAAGCCCTGGAAACTGCAGATGTAGTCCTTTATGACGCCCTAATCGATACGGAATTACTGAAATATGCACACAAGGCCGAACACATCTACGTAGGATAAAGAAAGGGTTGCTATCGGTATCAGCAAATTCAGATTAACTCGCTTATTGTACATAGAGCTTTATTAGGTCTGCATGTAGTGCGCTTAAAAGGAGGAGATCCTTTCGTTTTTGGAAGGGGAGCCGAAGAAATGGAATATGCCGCAGAACATGGTATAGAAGCCGCTGTGGTTCCGGGGATATCTTCTTCCCTTTCGGTACCAGCTTCCCAGAACATTCCCATTACCAAAAGAGGTATGGCCGAGAGTTTTTGGGTAATAACGGGCACCACCAAGGAGCATAAGCTCAGTAGGGATGTGGTTTTAGCGGCCCGGTCAAACGCCACTGTGGTGATTTTGATGGGCATGTCCAAGTTGGGTGAGATTATGCTATTGTTCAAAAATGAGAATAAGCAGGACCTTCCAGTGGCTATTATCCAAAATGGAACCATGGAAAACGAAAAAATAGGAATTGGTACCGTTGCTTCCATAGAGAAAAAAGCAAGAGAGCAGCAGCTATCCAATCCTGCGATTATAGTCATTGGAAAAGTGGTGGAACATCGTCAAAGTATGATTGAAATTAAAGAAAAATACACTTTACAAGAACCGGTATTCGCGGAAAAGGAAATTGCACGGTACAAATAGATAGACCAATTTTTTGAGGCAGGCGATAAGGAACTAATTCTGGTTTTTGAGGTTGGATTGTTAAAGTTGAAATGTAATACAACGGATCATGCCTTGCCGCGTCCAAAAGGATGGTATTCGTAAACCCATTCAAGAAAATCGCTAATTGATACACTGATTAAGCCAGATCAACTTCTTTTTTCTGGTAAAATATCTTTTGATCAGAGGAAGACATTTTCATTTAAGACAGCATTCATTTGTTTTTGAGAATTCTGTGTCTTTACTTTGTCAAAAAGTTCATCAATAAATTGAATTGTTATCAAGAAAGGTGGAGGGAATGGACCCAGGGAAACCTTAGCAACCCTTTTAATATAAAGAAGGTGCTACATTCTACCTAAACTCATGGTTTAGGAGGGATAACGTATTGCATACTTTCCCATATTTCCCATCGTTAACTTGATACACGATCATTAGCCCAACTAAGGGTATAGCAATATGAAAAACATCGAAGCAATTCTACAAGAAAGAATTTTGATATTGGACGGTGCTATGGGCACCATGCTGCAACAGTATCAATTTGAAGAAGAGGATTTTAGAGGGGACCGTTTCAAGGACTGGGAACATCCTTTAAAGGGAAACAATGATTTGTTATCCATTACCCAGCCCAAAGCGATTGCCGAGATACACCGAAAATACTTTGAGGCAGGTGCTGACATAGTTCAAACAAATAGCTTCTCCAGCACCACAGTGGCCATGGCCGATTATCACATGGAACAACTAGTTTACGAATTGAACTACGAGTCAGCTCGTATTGCGAAGGAAGTAGCGCTCGGGTTCGCTGAAAAAGAACCGGATAAACCCAGATTTGTTGCAGGTAGCATGGGACCTACCAATAAAACAGCAAGTATGTCACCTGACGTAAACGACCCGGGATTCCGGGCCATATCCTTTGATGAACTTCGTATCGCTTACAAACAGCAAGCAGAAGCCCTTATTGATGGCGGTACCGATATCTTATTGGTGGAAACCATTTTTGATACGTTAAATGCGAAAGCGGCACTATTTGCCATTGAGGAGGTAAAAGAAGAAAGGGAACTGGACATACCCATAATGGTCAGTGGCACGATCACTGATGCGTCCGGAAGAACATTATCGGGACAAACGGCTGAGGCATTTCTAATTTCAATTTCACATATTCCCATTCTTTCGGTCGGATTCAATTGTGCCTTGGGCGCTGAAAAGTTAGTGCCGCATTTAGAAGTCGCTGCGGCTAAATCAGGTTTTGCAATATCGGCCTATCCAAATGCTGGATTGCCCAACGCTTTTGGCGAATATGATGAAACTCCCCAAGAAATGCGTGACCAGATTAAAGAATATTTTGACAAAAGCTTGGTAAACATCGTTGGAGGTTGCTGTGGTACCACACCAGAATACATTAAGGAAATGGCCAATTTGGCGAAACAATATAAACCTCGCGAGTTGGCGTTTGCTAAGTCTTAAGCATGAGAAGTAGAACCAACCAAGATCACCAAGTAAACCACCAACAGCGCTATTTGCGGTTGTCCGGTCTCGAACCTTTGGTCATCACTCCAGACACCAATTTTGTCAATGTCGGGGAACGAACCAATGTTGCGGGATCAAAGAAGTTTCTTAGACTTGTCAAAGAAGCCAAGTTTGAAGAGGCTTTAGAGGTGGCTCGCCATCAAGTGGAAGGGGGGGCACAGATCATTGATGTGAACATGGATGACGGCCTTATCGATGGTAAAGAAGCCATGGTAAAGTTTCTGAACCTCATTGTTGCCGAACCGGATATTGCCCGAGTTCCCATTATGATCGATAGCTCCAAATGGGAAATTATCGAGGCGGGACTCCAAGTGGTCCAAGGAAAATGTGTTGTCAACTCCATCAGTCTAAAGGAAGGTAAAACCGAATTTGTCCGACAAGCGAAGTTGATAAAACGATATGGCGCGGCAGTTATCGTTATGGCGTTTGACGAAGTGGGGCAGGCAGACAACCTTGAACGTCGGAAAGAAATCGCTGAGCGCTCCTATCGGATTCTGGTGGATGAGGTAAAGTTTCCCCCTGAGGATATTATCTTCGATCTTAATATTTTTCCTGTGGCCACCGGAATGGACGAACACCGATTAAATGCGGTTGACTTTATCGAAGGTACCCGGTGGGTACGTAAGAACCTACCCTATTGCAGTGTTAGCGGCGGTGTAAGCAATGTCTCATTTTCGTTTCGCGGAAATAATGCCGTTCGAGAAGCCATGCACTCCGCATTTCTTTTCCATGCTATCCAGGCGGGCATGAACATGGGCATAGTTAACCCGGCCCTTCTGGAGGTATATGATGATATTCCCAAAGACTTATTGGAACACGTGGAAGACGTTTTGCTCAATAGAAGAGAAGACGCCACGGAACGTTTGTTGGAATTTGCTGAGACCGTAGTGGGTAAATCCAAAGAAAGTAAAGTGGATTTATCCTGGAGGGAAGAGCCCCTTCAGAACCGTATAACCCGGGCGTTGGTGAAGGGTATTGACCAGTTTATTGTTGAAGATGTTGAGGAAGCAAGACTACAGGCTTCCAAACCTTTGGAGGTGATAGAAGGGAACCTGATGACCGGAATGAACGTGGTAGGAGACTTATTTGGTAGTGGAAAGATGTTTCTTCCCCAGGTAGTTAAATCGGCCCGGGTCATGAAAAAAGCGGTGGCACACCTGACCCCATTTATTGAAGCCTTCAAGGATTCCACCTCCAACGCAGCAGGAAAAATATTAATGGCAACGGTAAAGGGGGATGTCCATGATATAGGAAAAAACATAGTTAGCGTGGTACTGGCCTGCAACAACTACGAGATTGTGGACTTAGGGGTAATGGTGCCTCCTGAGATAATTATCCAAAGGGCCAAAGAGGAGGATGTTGATATTATTGGACTGAGTGGATTGATCACACCTTCATTGGACGAAATGGTCTTCTTGGCCAAAGAAATGGAACGTCAAGAATTTAAAGTTCCCTTATTGATCGGTGGCGCCACAACCAGCAAAGCCCATACTGCCGTTAAAATAGACCCGGTGTACAGCCATTCTGTAGTTCATGTGAATGACGCCTCAAGGGCGGTTACCGTCGTCGGTGATTTGCTACAAAAAGAAACTTCCCAAACCTATAAAAAATCGATTAAGCTGGATTATGAGAGTTTTCGGGAAAGATTCTTGAATCGAAGGAAAGAAAAAGAGTTTATCACTTTGGAGGAAGCCAGAAAAAACAAATTTCAAATTGACTGGAAACCTTCTGAGATAAAGAAACCGGAAGAGTTGGGCATTCAAGTTTTGGACGATTTCGATTTGGAAAAATTGAGGGAATTCATCGACTGGACCCCTTTCTTTAGGAGCTGGGACCTTCATGGGAGATATCCGGGCATTTTAAACGATAACGTAGTCGGAGAACAAGCCACGGAACTGTTCAAAGACGCGCAGCTCATGCTCAAAAAAGTGTTGGATGAGAAACTATTGCGGGGAAAGGCCGTGTTTGGTCTGTTCCCTGCCAATCAAATTGACGACGACGACATCTCAATAAGCCCTAGTAAAGTTCAAGACAGATCAAATGGATACATTTTTAGGACCCTTCGCCAGCAAACCAAGAAACGTGAAGGGAGGGCCAATATAGCGCTGGCGGACTTCGTTGCCCCCAAAGAGACCGGTATTCAAGATTATGTGGGGTGCTTTTGTGTATCTGCCGGGTTTGGAACCAAGGAATTGGCGCAAGGGTTTGAAAAAGACCATGACGATTATAGTTCAATTATGATCAAGGCCCTTGCCGATCGTTTGGCAGAGGCGTTTGCGGAGTATTTACACAGGGAAGTAAGACTAAAGTATTGGGGATACGCCAAAGCGGAGAACCTTTCCAACGAGGATTTGATTAATGAAAAATATCTTGGAATCCGTCCCGCCCCTGGATATCCGGCTTGTCCGGACCACCTGGAAAAACTCACGATTTGGGAGCTTTTGGGCGTGGAGGAAAAAATTGGGGTAAAATTGACGGAAAGTTTGGCAATGTGGCCCGCCGCAAGTGTAAGTGGGTCTCGGAAAGATAAAACAGGACCAAGTAGGGGATTTTGCTGATAGAAAACAAATTTCATTGGACAAAGCCCAAAAGTGGCTTGCACCAAATATAGCTGAAGATTAGTTTATGAAAGTTACAGAACATATAAAGAAGGCCAAAGGAGAAACGCTTTTTAGTTTTGAGATCATTCCACCGGTCAAGGGGAGGAGTATCAAGGAATTGTACGATAATATCGACCCCTTGATGGAATTCAATCCACCCTTTATTGATGTCACTACGTCAAGGGAAGAATATGTCTACATAGATCGAGATGGGCTTTTGGATAAAAAATTGACCAGAATGCGTCCCGGAACTTTAGGTATCTGCGCCTCCATTACCCATAAATATAATTTTGACACGGTCCCCCATGTACTCTGTGGTGGATTCACGAAAGAGGAAACCGAATATCTTTTGGTGGATTGTCATTACTTGGGCATAGACAACATAATGGCCTTGCGGGGTGATGCCATGAAAGAGGAAAAATATTTCGAACCGACAAAAGGGGGGCATCAACATGCCGCTGATTTGGTAAAGCAGGTAAAAGAGCTGAACTGTGGCAACTACCTGCATGAGGTGATTGAAACGGATAATTGTCCCAATTTCTGTATTGGTGTGGCGGGATATCCCGAGAAACACATGGAGGCACCTTCCCTAAAATCAGATTTGAAAAGATTGAAGGAAAAAATCGCACTGGGAGCCGATTACGTAGTTACCCAAATGTTCTTTAACAATCAAAAGTATTTTGAGTTTGTGGATGCAGCAAGGGAAGCGGGAATTGAAGTGCCTATTATTCCAGGTATAAAACCCATAGCGGTAAAACGCCATCTACAGTTACTGCCGCAGGTATTCCGGGTAGATATTCCAGAGGATTTGATCGATGCGGTGGAAAATTGTAAAACAAATAAAGATGTTCGTCAGGTAGGCGTGGAATGGTGCATTCAGCAATCCAGAGAACTTAAAGAGGCGGGAGTGCCCGTTTTACATTACTATTCCATGGGAAAATCAGATAACATCAAGGCAATTACCAAAGAGGTATTTTAATTTTCTACTTTAGCGCTTTATGAGGCGCCTACTTCTTCTATGTTCTATTCTTGCCCAAGTACCAGGGATTTCTCAAAACAAGGAGTCACCTAGAAAGTACGTCTTGGATGCCAGTCAGTTCTATGGCTCCATACTTCTTCACAATACGGATATTTCCCATCTCATCACAGAACATCCTGGCGGTCTGATTCTTGGTTTCAATCGAAAGCGGTATGGTGATAAAGCCTGGGAGGCGGATTACGGATATCCTGATACCGGTTTTTCCTTCGTTTATCAAAATATGAACAACTCCACCCTGGGGGAACATTTCGGATTGTATGCACATTATAATTTTTATTTTTTCAAAAGGAATCTTCAATTACGGGTGGGTCAAGGTATAGCCTACAATACCAATCCATACGATAAAAATCAAAATTTTAGGAACAACGCCTACGGTAGTCATTTGCTAAGCTCCACCATGGTGCTCCTAAATTACCATAGAGAAAATCTTATTGCGGGCTTGGGCTTTAAAGCGGGTATTGCCCTCTTGCACTATTCCAACGCCAACTTCAAGGCGCCCAATACCTCTACAAATACGTTCGCCTTTAATTTTGGTTTGACCTATGATTTGGATGGAGGGGAAACCTATTCGCTCAAAAAACCGGAAAAGAAGGAAAAAATGTTAGAACCTCTCCGATATAACCTTGTTTTGCGTGGAGGAATCAATGAAAGTGATGTCATTGATTCCGGACAGTACGGTTTTTGGATTTTTTCAGGATACGTCGATAAACGCTTGGGCCGAAAAAGTGCCATTCAACTGGGAGCGGATTTCTTTTTCTCCAATTTTCTAAAAGAATTGATTCGGTTTCAGTCCATATCCTTTCCCGAAATGGAAGTTGATGCCGATACAGATTTTAAGAGAATTGGACTTTTCGTCGGGCATGAGTTGTTTATCAATAAAATGAGTTTGGAGACCCAATTGGGATATTATGTCTATTATCCTTTTGATTTCGAAGGAAGGGTGTACAATCGCATTGGGCTCAAGCGCTATTTTGGGGATAGATTTTTTGGTGCCGTGACATTAAAGTCCCACGGGGCAGCGGCGGAAGCGTTGGAATTTGGAATAGGGATGCGGCTATGAAACACTGGAAAGTATTATATATAATTGTGATTTTGATTTCCTGCAACGGGGAAAACGTACCCGACTGTTTTCAAAATTCTGGAGATTTGGTCCGTATGGATGTCGATGTGGCCGATTTTTCCAAAATTACCGTATTCGAAAGGCTCAATTTGGTCCTGCGGCAAGGGGAAGAACAAAAAGTTGAAATTGAATCTGGTGAATTTTTGCTCAATGAGATTTCCGCCCAAGTGGAAAACGACAGACTTGTGGTCAGGAATGAAAATGGCTGTAATTTTGTGCGTGACTTTGGTTTATCCACTATTTACGTCACTTCGCCTAATATTACCGAAATACGGAGCAGTACGGGCTTATTGATTTCCAGTGATGGGGTATTGAGCTATCCAAATTTGACACTTTTATCAGAAAGCTTTGCGAATCCCGAAACGGAAACAACCGATGGTTCATTTGATTTGACCTTAGACGTGGAACAAATCTCAATTGTGGTGAACGGTATCGCTTTTTTTCAGTTGGAAGGATTTGCTGAAACACTTGATGTTTCCATCGCTGCTGGAGATTCTAGGGTAGAAGCACAAAACCTGATTGCGCAGCAGGTGGAATTGGACCACCGAGGAACAAATGATATCTTTATCAATCCTCAAGAAAGTGTGATGGGTGTAATTCGCGGAACAGGCGACGTTATCAGCAATAATAGACCCCCACTGGTGTCGGTCGAAGAAATTTTCAATGGTCGCTTGATTTTTAGGGACTAAGTGGGCATGAACCGTTGGATATCATTTTTCAAGCATTCTTTTCCAAAGTCATCTTTGCGTAAATCTATGGAAGAGGCCACTGGCATGGTCAAATTGGACGCGACATTTCAAAGTCTTGTAGATGAAAAAAAAGTTCCGGGCCTTTCGGTTACTCTTTTGAAAAATGGAGTTCAGCTACTCCAAAAGGGCTACGGTATGGCCAGTTTGGAGGATAAAAAACCCATTGAACCGAAAACAACACTTTTTCGAGTTGCCAGTATCTCCAAATGTATCACGGGACTTGCTTTGGGAAAAATGGTTGAGGAAGGTTTGATGTCTTGGGACGATTCTCTGTACGACCATGTTCCCTACTATCCCAAGAAATCCTTCGATATGACTTTGAGACAGCTGGCTTCCCATACTGCTGGAATTCGTGGATATCAAGGAAAGGAATTTGCCCTAAATCAACCTTGGGGTATCCAAGACAGTATTGCCATTTTCAAAGACGACCATTTAGTTTTTGAACCGGGCCAAGGGTATCTTTACAACAGTTTTGATTTCGTACTGTTGTCATTGGCGATTCAAGAGGCCAGTGGTATTCCATTTGAAGACTACGTGCGTGAAAATGTGCTTTTACCCTTGGAGATGCGGAATACTTTTGCACCTCAGGCGGTTTCCGCTTCGGTTTTGGGAGAACGAGGAATTTCAACTTCTGATTTTTATACCAGGGCAGGCTTGAGTTTCAAAAAGGCCATAGCGGTGAACAACCAATATAAACTGGGAGGCGGAGGCTATTTATCTACTAGTGCCGATGTTGCGGGAATGGGCCAAGCTATTTTGGAGGGTAAGCTTCTTAAATCGGAAACCTACAAGCAGCTTTTGGCACCACAAAAAGTTAAGGGCGGTTCCGTGTATTATGGCCTTGGATTTCAAGTGAGCCAAGACAGAAAAGGAAGAGATTTTATAGGCCACGTGGGAAATAGCGTTGGGGCGTACACCAATTTCTTCGTGTACCCAAAAGAAAAATGGGTGGTATCCATTTTAATAAATTGTACCGATCCCAAGGTTCAGGAAGATTTGGATTATGCCATTCAAGTTTTGTTGCCCACCTTACCCTAGCCTGTCAGGGATTTTAGCCTTGTGTTTGGAGGAAAACCGGATTTTGTGGAACTTTATCAAAAACAGTTCGTATGGCAGTGTTCAAAAAATCAATCGTATCGTTTTTTATGGTTTTATCCTATGTTTCGTTTGGCCAGGTTGAAGGCGGTGGCACTATCCAACTAGCTGAACGAAACCAAAAATATGACGAGTTGTCGCTGTCGGAATGGAAAAAGTTCAAACGTCTTGAAAGCAAGCTCAAGCTTTCCGAATCCCCTTCCCATGATGAATCTCTAAAACTTCGTTCCTACGCGAAAGATTCCATTCAAATCTTAGGCGTCAAGCTAATGGCCATAAAACTACTTGATGAAAAACGACTATTGGATCGGGATATCAACGAAAACAAAGCATATTACATTGCTGTTCTGAATAAACTCAAGGAAAGCACCATTCCACCCTCCGAATATCTCTTTTTAGAAGAAAAAATGGTATTTATCAGTCAAAAGGAATTAGAGAAACAACTGGCACAAAGTCAAAGGTTGAATATAGGAATGGCGGTCATGACCTTGGCGCTGTTGATTTTCTTTTTCTGGTTCAAGAAAAGGGCCCAACATGCTGATTTGCCTTTGCTGAGCAAACAAGAGATTACGGTGCGCAATCTTATTTTACAAGGGAAGACGAACAAGGAAATAGCCAATGAACTCTACATTAGTTTGAGCACGGTAAAAACCCATATCACACATATTTATCACAAACTCAATGTAGCCAATAGGCAAGAGCTTTTTCAAAAAAGCACGGGGACTAGTACCTAAATCAGACCTTAACTTTTTCCATAAAGGTAACTTACCCGGTTATTTTGGTTTCAAAATCCAATTTTGAAGCACTATCTTTTTTTTGTTATAGTTTTTACATTTTTTGAGATTGAAGCGCAGGAAACGTATCGACTAAGTGGGTCGGTCAGAGATGAATCCAACACACCTATTGCTATCGCGGATGTACTTTTGTACGACGCATCCCGTGAAAACTTGGTGGACTATACTACCTTGTACCAAGGACGTTTTGCTTTCAACGTAGCGCGAAACACAACGTATTCCTTGGAGGTCTCTGCTTTGGGTTTCAAAACGTATTCGAAATCTATATTTATGGATGGGGATGTTGAACTTTCTATCCTATTGGAAGAAAGCCCCGAGGCGTTGGAAGAAGTAGAAGTTCGGGCATTGAAAAATCCCGTGACCATCACGAACGGCAACCCAAAAATCAATGTACAGCATCCTGTTTTTGCCACAATTCCAGACCCCTTGGACCTGCTTACCAAACTTCCGGGACTTCAACTCAGTTCGGACCGGCAATCCATTTCAGTCATCGGTAAAGGCAGCCCACTGATTTACTTGAATAAACAACGGGCGGATTTTGAGGTCTTGGATGGATTATCGGTTGATGGCATTGAGAGTATTGAACTTATCCAGAACCCATCCGCAAAATATGAAGCTAATGGTAGGGCGGTTCTTCTTATAACTACTAAGCGGGACAGTAATTTGGGTGCAAAACTAAGTTTTCAAGAGACCGCATCGTGGAAAAGGAATTACAATAACTTTCTGGCCTTGAACGGGAATTATGCAGGTAAAAAACTTGAAATACGGGGCAATATCGGATTGAATAATTGAGGTTTTTGGGAGAGCAATACCTTTCAATTCGATATCCCCGAAGCGGATATTTTTTCGGATTATTTTGTGCTAATTCCAAAAAACAAAAGAACACAAATCAATTCTGGTTTAGGGATATACCTACCACTATAGGGAGAAGATTATGTTTCCTTTAATACCATCTTACGATCGCGAACCGATGATTTTCCCATCCTAACAAATTCATTATTGAGAATTGAAGATGATATCAGTACAGTCATAACCGACACCAAAAACGACAATACACGGGATTATTTTACGGGCAACCTCAATTATAACAAAACACCTTCTAAAAAACTCTCGCTGTTCACAGGACTACAATATTCACTTTTTACCACAGCCTTGGATACCGAAATTTCAAACAACAGGAATGGTTTGGGTCTGCAATTAGAACAGCTTCGCGAACAAAAATATGATTTGGGTTCAATAGCGCTACGTATCGATTTGGAACATCAACTAACTGGAGACCTAAAGCTTGAATATGGTGCCAACTGGAATGAAGCAAGGGCAGACGCCTTTTCAGAAATTGATTTTTTAGGGACGGATAACGTAGCGATTTTGGACTTTTCTTACAGGGAAGACCTCTATGCTAGCTATGCATCATTTCAGGGAAAATTGACAAAAAAAATTGATTTTACTTCCGGGGTACGCTTGGAGTACAACAGCGTACGCAGCGAACTGGCGATGGATAGCTCTCCGCTGATTGCACGAGAAAACACCCGGGTTTTTCCAAGAGCTTCTCTGACCGCCACTTTGGATTCCACCAAAACACTAAAGGTGAATTACGCAAAAAGTATAGAGCGGCCCAACTTTTCACGAACCAGTACAATATCCGTGTTTATTAATCATGTTTTGGAGGGTGCAGGAAATATCAACCTTCAACCTGAGGTTACCGACGAGATTTCAAGTGTATTTCAGTACAAGGACAAATCCATTACTTTTGGGTACTTTCGAACTACTAATCCCATCAATTTTACCATTCGGTTTGAGGAAGCGGAAGCTACTGCAATCCTCTCTCAAGTCAATTTGGAACAGGAATCTGGGTTTTACGCCTCTTTGGCCCTGCCATTTTCAAAAGGGTTGTGGACATCGAATACCACGATTAGCCTTAACTACAACAAAATTGAGGACCGAATGGCAGCATTGGGTGCTGTTCGGCCGTATCTCTATGCGTATACCAATCATCAGTTTCGAATAGCCAAAGATACCACACTCAGTTTGGGGGGATGGGCTTTGACCCGACGTAAGGAAGGAATTTTTGAACGCAATGCCATGCTAGTTGCGGATGCATCGCTTGTGAAGACTTTTGGAGAAAAATTGCAGTGCGCGATACGGTTCAATGATATCTTTAGAGGCTTGAATTTTGAAGAAAGTTATACCATAGATGGTGTGCGGTCGCGGGGGGAGTTTTTTGGCGATGGCCGGGAAGTGGCCCTATCCGTAAAGTATATGATGGGAAGCCAAAAGAAAAACAGGTTCAAGAACAAGGATGTGGATGAAAACATTGACCGAATCAATTGATTTGTTCCTGAATAATTAGAATTCGCTTATGCTTTTGATTATTTTTAAATCAAACATTCAAAATCTTACGTATGGCCCGAAATCATTTGTTTGTCGTTTTAGTACTTGGTCTGTTCTGTGTTACCCATTCATCCGCCCAGGAGATTTCAGTTTTTTCGGGATTTTTGGGCACGGTGTACTATCTGGAGGATAAATAAATATCTCGTAAGGAAGCTAAAGCATTGTTGTTGGGTCACGAAAATTCCGCTGAGTTTTGGAAAAAGAAAGCAACCAATGAAGCCCTTTTTGGAGTTACCAATGTCATCAGTTTGGGTGGTGCGGTCTGGTTAGGTGTTGAACTGGGGCGGGATAATAGGGATAATCGGGACTTGCTGGCCCCTTCCTTGGTAACTCTTGGGGGAACATTGATTTCGGCTATTTTCTTTGAAGGGGCCAATAAAAACTCAAAGAAGGCCATACTGACCTACAACAAACAATTTGACGATAATCAGACCAGTTTCAAGGTGGCACCTGTACTGGATGGAGATGGATTAGGGTTGGCCCTGAGATTTTAGCTGGTCAGTTCGGTAAACAAGCTTTCCAAATTTTTGTTCTTCCGGCTCAATTGGAGCGTTTTGAGCTGATGGTCATGGGCAAAATCGAATACCGCTGGGCGCATATCCGTCTCGGTATCAAAACTGATTTCATATAAAAATCCACCTACGTTTTTAACCTTGGAGACATAGGGCATTTTTTTGAGAAGCGCCTCTTCCACACGATAGTCAAATTCCACCTCAATAATTTGTTCTTCCGCCTCCCGCAATTCTTCCAGGGCTTTGTCTGCTACCAATTTCCCTTTGTTGATGATAATGACCCGGTCGCATACGGCTTCCACTTCCTTCATCACATGAGTGGATAGTAAAATGGTTTTTTCCTTTCCAATCTCTCGGATCAATTTTCGAATTTCAATAAGCTGGTTGGGATCAAGCCCAGTAGTAGGTTCATCTAGAATAAGAACCTCGGGATCGTGCAACAAGGCGGTGGCCAAACCCACCCGTTGTCGATATCCTTTGGATAACTGGCCTATTTTTTTGTTTGCTTCCAGACTTAAACCCGTTTGGGAAATCACCTCATTGATTCGCGACTTGGGCACTTTGTACACGTTGCGGTTATATTCAAGGTATTCCCGAACATACATCTCCAAATACAAAGGGTTATGTTCTGGTAAGTATCCAATACTCTTTTGTACATTTCGCTTGGCGGTCAGTACATTATGGCCGTTTACCAAGGCCTCTCCCTTATCGGCACGATAGTACGTCGTCAGTATGCGCATCATAGTGGATTTTCCTGCTCCATTTGGACCTAAAAAACCGACGATTTCTCCTTTTTTTACTTGAAAAGAGACTTCGCTCAACGCAGTCTGCTTTCCAAAAGTTTTCGTGATGTTATTTACAGTAATGGACATAAGCACTATCAATTGCGCTCAAAAATAACACTTACAATCTTTAAATGACCCTCCATAAAATGATAAAACCGATATCACTTGAACGATAAAACATTTGGGAATTCGTAAAATCTGCCCGCCGAATCAAAAAAATTAGTAGCCAAATTGAAGAAATAGGGTACAACTGGAAAAAAAATAAGGCATTGTTTTGATTTTTAACTGGAAAAACCAATCTTAGCCACAGAATAATATAAGATGATAAACACGTATTTCTGGAACGGTTTTTATTTCTACTTCTTTTTTAAAAGAAGTACGGGACTGTTCTAAAATACGATACGTATAAAGTGTACATCAAGTCCCGACCTAAAATCGGGGCTTTTTTATTATATGAAACTTAAAGTGGCAATACAAGGAATTCAAGGAAGTAACCATCACCAGGTTGCTCAGGATTTTTTTGGGGAAGCTATTGATATGGTGGAATGTTTATCTTTTGATGCCATGATAGACCATCTTATACATGGTACTGCGGACCAGGGTGTCATGGCCATTGAGAACTCCATAGCAGGTTCTATCATCCCAAACTATAATTTGGTCTACCACAACAATATCCATATCACAGGGGAGCACTATTTAAGTATTCATCATCATTTAATGGTGTTAAAGGGACAAAATATCCATCAGATAAAAGAGGTCCATTCGCATCCCATGGCTTTGTTGCAGTGCAAGGATTTCTTCAAACCGCACGTCCATATAAAGTTGGTGGAAGATGTGGACACCGCGGAAACCGCCAAACGAATCCAAGAAAAAAAGTTGCATCATGTTGCCGCAATCGCTCCTAAGGTTGCTGCAGGACTCTATGATCTCGAAATTATTGCCGAAGATATCCAGACCATCAAAAACAATGCGACCCGATTCATCATCCTTAAAAAGAAGAATACACTGTTGCCCAAAGAAGAAATCAACAAGGCTTCGTTGCGGTTCATCAACGATCATTAACGGGGAATCTTGGCAACGGTTCTCTATGTTATGAGCGATTGTAACATGAACTTGACCAAAATACAATCCTTGCCTGTTATTGAAACCCCGTGGAAATATGCATTTTTTGTGGACGTAACCTTCGAAGAATATGAACATTTTGCTAAAGCTAAATCACTGCTGGAAATCATGTCCGAGGATTTCAGGGTCTTGGGCGAATATAAAAATGCATTGCTGGGATGAAAGGAGCAGATAGACTCAATACAGTTCAGGAATACTATTTCTCGAAAAAATTGAGGGAGGTGCGACAGCTGATTTCGGAAGGAAGGCCCATTATCAATATGGGTATCGGCAGTCCGGATTTAGCGCCCCCATTGGATGCCGTTGCAGAATTGAAAAGCGTACTGTTTGAACCAAGTGCCCATCAATACCAGAGTTATCAGGGACTACCTGAACTCCGCGAGGCGATGACCTCATTTTATCGGGAACGATTTGGGGTACAATTGGATTCGAAAACTGAGATTCTCCCTTTAATTGGTTCAAAAGAAGGCATTATGCATATAAGTATGGCCTTCTTAAATGTTGGCGATGCGGTTTTAATTCCGAATCCCGGTTATCCTACCTACACCGCTGTAACGAAATTGGTCGGTGCGGAGGCTATGCTATATGATCTTTTGGAAGAAAATCATTGGCTTCCCAACCTAGCTGAGTTGGAGAAAAAAGATTTGTCCAAAGTAAAACTGATGTGGATAAGCTACCCGAACATGCCCACGGGCGCTACCATCACTGCCACGGCTATGAAAGCATTGGTCGCTTTTGCCAAAAAACATGAAATTCTATTGGTAAATGATAATCCGTATAGCTTTGTGCTCAATCAAAATCCAACTAGTATACTTCAGGTAGCGGGATCGAAAGAAGTTGCCCTAGAGCTGAATTCACTGAGCAAGACGTTCAACATGGCCGGTTGGCGCGTGGGAATGGTAATGGGAAATGCGGAACATGTGGAGGCAGTTCTGAAGGTAAAGAGCAATATGGACTCAGGGATGTTTTTTGGCATTCAAAAGGGGGCCATCGCCGCACTCAAAAGTGGAAAAAAATGGTTTGATACCTTGGATGAAACCTATGCAAATCGTAGAAATGTGTTGTTTCAGCTTATCGACAAATTAGGTTGTACCTATGACAGCAATTCCGCTGGAATGTTCGTTTGGGCCAAGCTGCCCAAAGGTGCTTTGCCTGCAGAGGAGTTTATCAATGAGGTGCTCTATGGAAAAAATGTCTTCATAGCACCTGGAACTATATTTGGTTCCAATGGTGAGGGCTATATTCGGTTTTCACTATGCGTAAAAAAGGAAAAGATAGAAGAAGCACTACATAGATTCTAGAAAATGAAGATAGCAGTAATTGGAATCGGTTTAATTGGGGGGTCTTTTGCCAAGGACATCAAAAAGTTATGGCCCAATGCCAAAATATATGGATTGGATAGCAACGGGTCCCATCTGCAAGAGGCCCTGGACCTGGAGATAATTGATGAAAAAGCCGATTATAAAGTACTATCTGGGGTTGACGTGGTTTTGGTAACCATTCCTGTAAATGCACTGGCCAAAGAATTGCCCAAAATCCTGGATTCTGTGGGTGAAGAAACTGTGGTCATTGATGCGGGATCTACAAAAAGTTTACTGTGCAGGATTCTGGCGGACCATCCGAAGCGAAGAAATTTTCTGGCCTGCCATCCTATTGCCGGTACTGAATTCTCCGGCCCTTCATCAGCAATAGAAGGATTGTACTTCGGCAAAACCAACATTATCTGTGAAGTGGAGAAAACAGCTTTTAAACTCCAAGAAAGAGCGTTGGAGCTATTTCAGGGATTGGGCATGCGCATCCGCTATATGAATCCCGTAGCGCACGATAAGCACATTGCGTATGTTTCCCACCTATCACATATCAGTTCTTTTATGTTGGGAAAAACAGTAATTGAGAAAGAGAAAAACGAACGGGATATTTTTGACATGGCGGGCAGTGGTTTTGAAAGTACTGTACGATTGGCCAAAAGTTCCCCGGATATGTGGACCCCCATTTTTGAACAGAACAAAGAAAATGTCATCGAGACTTTAGAAGAGTACATCCAAAATTTAGAACAATTCAAGCAGTTGTTATTGGATGGAGACTTCGAAAAAGTGTACGAGGAAATGAACAACACAAATCGAATTGAACAAATTTTAAAAGGAATACCACTTACAAAACAGTAAATCATACCATGGAGAATAGTAAAGAAATGCGAAAATGGTTGGATGATATGGCATTGCCACATCCCTTGGTCATCGCAGGGCCATGCAGCGCCGAGACAGAGCAGCAAGTGTTGAAAATCGCAAACCAGCTCAAGGATTCGGATGTCAACTATTACCGAGCGGGTATTTGGAAGCCCAGGACACGTCCGGGAAATTTTGAGGGCGTAGGCGCCATTGGATTGAAGTGGTTGCAAAAGGTAAAAGAAGAAACCGGATTGAAAACGGCCACAGAGGTCGCCAACCGTACCCATGTGGACCTTGCCTTGGAGCATGATATTGATATGCTCTGGATCGGTGCACGGTCTACTGTTAGCCCCTTTATTGTGCAGGAGATAGCAGATGCCCTGGAAGGTACGGATAAGGTGGTGCTCGTGAAAAATCCGGTAAATCCCGATTTGTCCCTTTGGCTGGGTGCCGTTGAGCGTCTGCATTCGGCGAACATTAAAAAATTGGGAGTGATTCACCGTGGATTTTCCACCTATGAAAAAACAAAGTACCGAAACATCCCGGAATGGCAATTGGCGATTGAGTTACAGACCCGGTTTCCTGATTTGCCCCTTATCAATGACCCAAGTCACATAACAGGGAAACGAGATATGGTATTCGACGTTTCCCAGACCGCTCTAGATCTCAACTTTGACGGGTTAATGATCGAAACCCATTTTGATCCGGACAATGCCTGGAGCGATGCAGCACAACAGGTAACACCAGATACGCTCAAACAAATGTTCATAGACCTTAAGATGAGGAAAGAAACAGACGAAGAAGCCGAATACAACAATAAACTTAGTAATCTCAGGGCACAGATTGATGTCATTGACAATCAGTTGATCGATACGCTGGGCAAGCGAATGAGAGTTTCCGATGAAATTGGGGAACTCAAAAAGAAGAGGAATGTCGCGGTCCTTCAATCTAACCGCTGGAACGCGATTTTAGGGAATATGATTTTGGAAGGCGAGGAAAGAGGACTGAGCGAAGAATTTGTTCTTCGGATGTTCAAGGCCATCCATCAGGAATCGATTAACCATCAAGAGAAGATTATCAACGCATAACCCTTGTACTAAGATGAAACTCCGTTCAGAAAATTATATTTTGAGCGGTTTTTTTTGCGCGAAGTGTAACAAAGCGGTCTTGGCCTTATCTTTAGGGAAAATACTATCATGAAAATTCTAAGTACGTTTTTAATACTCGCGTTTGGTTTTACAGGCTTTTCACAACGCACCATAGACACTGAAGTAGGAGATTTTGATAAAATCAAAGTATTCGATTTGATTGAAGTAAACCTTATCCAGTCAGAGGAGAACCGCATTATGATAAAAGGTAGAAATGTGGATGATATTGTTTGGATGAACCGCGATGGTGTTTTGAAACTTCGTATGCAACTGGATAAAAAGTTTAGCGGGGAGGATACCTTTATCGAAGTGTATTACACCGATTTGAACGTAATCGATGGCAACGAGGGGGCCAGAATTACTTGCAACGAAATGGTGGACCAAAATACTATTGAACTGCGCGCACAAGAAGGAGCTAAAATCCATATAGGAATGGACGTGGGCCACGCTGATGTTAGAGCGGTTACCGGAGGAATTGTAGAAGCCTCTGGACTTGCCAGAAGTCAGAGCATCGTGCTGAACACGGGAGGTATTTTTGAAGGAAAAAATTTACGCACCTCGTCTTCTAAAGTGAAAATTTCGGCAGGGGGCGAAGCAGAAGTATTTGCTATGGAAGAAATTGATATTAATATCAAAGCAGGTGGGGACGTGGATGTCTACGGTCAGCCCAAGAAGGTAAACAAGAATACTTTCGTGGGTGGTAGGGTCCGTATGGTAGATTAAAAAAGCCCCATAAATTTTATGGGGCCTCATTCTTAAAAAGGGATTTCCTTATTTTTTGAAGATATACCGGGTAATAAAAATTCCCTTTCCATCTCCCTTTCCGCCTTCGCTTTCAACCGCACTTGTAACAAAGGCCAATTCCCATCCGTTCGCTACCATATCATTGATCATGGAAGTCAAAAGGGCATCATTGGCTGCAATATTCTGGAAACGGATACCTCCAATGTTATAGAAGTTCAAAAGTTTGGTTTCCTCAAAGTTCTTTACACGGATTTCTCCTCGTTTCGATTTGTTTCGTGAATTGTCCTCATCAGTTTGTACACTGGTGTATTCCCGATAATCCTTGTCTTCCAATGCATTTACAATACGAGATCTACCCAGTCCATTAGGTACGATGGATTCCACACTGGTTACAACCTTAAACTGTTGTGCGTTGGCCGAAAATGTCATTACAAGCGCGATGGCCGCAACGAATAAAATTTTTCTCATAATTAAATAGATATGATTGATTATTAATACTTAAGCAAAGATATGCGTACGGGATTTAGTATTATTGTTTCTTTGTAAATAAAATTTTAACAATTAGTGCAGGGAACTGTTTATAAATCCACAGGGAGTTGGTATTCCGTCAAGACGGAACTAGGTGTGTTTTATAAATGTCGTATTAAGGGAAAGTTTCGAATCCAGGGAATAAAGAGTACCAATCCCATCGCTGTAGGGGACAAAGTACAATTCCATCTGGAGGAAATTGGTGACGAAACGGTCGGTGTTATATCCCAAATAGAGGAGCGAAAGAACTATATCATTCGAAAATCGGTAAATCTCTCCAAACAAACCCATATTATAGCCGCTAATCTAGACCAGGTCTTTCTTCTTGTAACCTTGAACAATCCTACCACATATACCAGTTTCATTGACCGGTTTTTGGTGACCAGTGAGGCGTATGATATCCCAGTGGTACTCCTCTTCAATAAAGTGGATGTTTATGATTCGGACGAAATGGTGGAAGTGGATTATTTGAAACAGCTCTACAACGAGATAGGATATCCCTGCATTCAAATTGTAGCGAAAGAAGGCCGTAATATTGACGAGGTAAAAGAATTGATGCGCGGAAAAACCAGTATGTTTTCCGGGCATTCCGGGGTAGGTAAGTCTACCCTTATCAACGCACTCGAACCTGGATTGGAATTAAAAACGGCAGATATTTCCGAACAACATCTTCAAGGACAGCACACGACCACTTTTGCAGAAATGTACGATCTCAGTTTTGATGCAAGAATCATAGATACACCGGGTATCAAAGGCTTCGGGATCGTTGATATGGAAAAAGATGAAATTGGAGACTATTTTCCCGAGTTTTTCAAACTAAAGTCGGAATGCAAGTTTAACAACTGCCTCCACTTGGATGAACCCAAATGTGCCATAAAAAGAGCACTGGAGGAGAACAAGATCTCATGGAGCCGGTATCGAAGTTATGTGCAAATGGTAACAGGAGAAGAAGAGAACTATCGTATGGACATATATAAAGTCTAGCTATGCGGGCAGTTATTCAAAGGGTGTTACATGCAAGCGTTAGGGTTGAAGGCAAAGTAAAGTCCAAAATTGGACATGGCCTATTGGTATTGTTGGGCATTGAAGACGGGGATGAAGAAGAGGACATTCAATGGTTGTCCAAAAAAATTGTGAACCTTCGAATTTTCAATGATGTTGATGGAGTTATGAACCGATCCCTGGTACAGGAAGATGGGGCGGCTTTGGTCGTGAGTCAATTTACACTTCATGCCCAAATCAAAAAAGGCAATCGACCTTCCTATATCAAAGCATCCAAACCAGAGGTGGCCGTCCCCTTGTATGAAAAATTTATAGCCCAACTGGAAAACGATTTGGGAAAACGAGTGGGTACTGGAGTTTTTGGAGCAGATATGAAAGTTGAGCTTTTGAACGACGGTCCGGTAACTATCTGGATGGATACGAAAAACAAAGAATAACTCAGCTTTTTGTCGAATAAATCTTTCTTTTTTAAGAAAATATTAAGACCTTTTCCCTAAGATTGCAACACAAAAAATAACCAAGCTTTACGGAATCTTTTTCGCTTTTTTTGGAAAGGTTTTAAGACGCTGTTAAATCTTAAAAACCCGGTAAACGCTATAAAGATTCCTACTAACCTAACCAGTTATGCACAAAAAAACGTTCCTCGCAGTTTTTTGCATTTCGTTCACCCTTATATCTCAGGTAAAGCCAGAATTTGGACAGCTCACTCCGAAAGAGCTGGACTTTGTGAAATACGAGAAAGACACCACCGCCAACGCAGTCTATCTTTACGAAAAAGGGGAGAATTTTTTTGAAGTAAGAAACAACCAAATCCTGCTTATAACAAAGTATCACGCCAAAATTAAAATTCTCACGCAAGAAGGGTTTAATCAATCCACGATCAGCATCCCTTACTTTCATAATACCAATGATACAGAAAGAGTAGGTTTGATTCAGGCCGTAACGCACAATAAAAGTACGAAGCGGTTTTTGGGAAAGGAAGCGATTTTTAAGATTGACAAATCCCAAAATAGGTCAGAGAAACGTTTTACTTTTCCCAATGTTCAAATTGGTTCTATATTGGAATATTCCTATGAAATTGCTTCTCCATTTTACTACAATCTGAGCGGATGGGAGTTTCAATCGGATATACCCAAGGTCTACACGGAATACAATGCCAAGATACCTGGAAATTGGGTCTATAACAGAACGTTGATCGGTACATTGTCACTTGATGTGAATGAAGCTACCATTAAAAAACGCTGCTTTCAAATCCCTGTAGTCCCAGACCCGGCTGATTGCGAGGTTTTGAAGTATGCGATGAAAGATGTCCCAGCTTTCGAGGATTCGGAAGATTTTATGCTATCCAGTAAAAATTATCGGTCCAATTTGGAATTCGAACTTTCCCAATATCACAGTTACAAGGGGGGAACGATAAATTACACAAAAACATGGACTGACGTCGATAAAGAATTTCGAATTGACCAAGATATTGGTAGGCAGCTAAAGAAGAAAAACTTTTTTGAGAAAAAGGTCCCAGATACCTTGTTTACCGAAGAAGAACCCTTACAAAGAGCAAAGAAGATTTTCAAGTTTGTTCAAAATCACTTTACCTGGAACAAGAAGTTTGGATTATGGCGCAATAACCGCGTCAAGAAAGCCTTTGAAGAAAAAAAGGGAAGTGTTGCCGAAATCAATATTACCTTGATAAATCTCTTGAATACAGCGGGATTTAAGACGGATTTAATGCTTCTGAGTACACGTGACCACGGGTTGCCGAAAAAAAACCATCCCGTCATGTCGGATTTCAACTATATCATTGCAAAGACCACCATAGCGGGAGAGGATTATCTTTTGGACGCTTCGGATGATCTGACACCTTTTGGAATTTTACCCTTTCGCTGCCTAAATTATTATGGAAGGGTAATGGACTTTGATAAGGAAAGCTATTGGTATACGGTAGCACCTACCAAAGATAACAAGCTATCTATCCGTGGGGAGCTCAAGTTTAATCTGGAAGACCAAGTGGCCCAGGGAAGCTTGGTCGATGTGAGTACCGGATATCTCAGTATCAGTCAAAAAGAGAAATTGTCTTCTTCAGATAAAGAAGAGTTGATCACGGATATTGAAGAGGCTTTCGGTCCTGATTTTTACATCACAGATTATAAAGTCAACGAAAAACTAACGAATGATTTTAAACTGACCCAGCAATTTCAGTTTGAAATTGAGGATGTTGTTCAGGAAAATGTGATATATCTCGATCCTTTTTTAAGAAAGTTTATGCGCTCCAATCCTTTTATGGCGGAAAAACGAAACTATCCCATCGATTTTGGATATCCCTGGGAATTTAGCTTCTTCTTGTCGATCAGTGTTCCAGAAGGGCATCGAGTAAAGAGTTTGCCCACAAAGATTGGCTTAAAACTACCCCAGGATTCAGGGCAACTTCTTTTTAATTGTAAAGAGGAGTTGGGAAGGGTCAATGTGTTTTTTCAATTTAAGATTAAAGGGATACAGTTTTCCAGTGAAGTGTACGATTATGTAAAAACGCTTTTTGGAAAAGCGGTTGATATACAAAACCAGTCCGTAGTGGTTTTCGAAAAAACCTAGATGGTTTCTACGCGAACAATCTTGAGCAGCCTATGATTCAAATGAATATACAACGCCTTTGCCTTAACCATAGATAAGTTTAACGGTTTTTAAATAGTTATGAATTACAAATCAAACAACCTAATACCCAGACCAAGTATGCGAATGCTTTTAATTTTCCTGTTTATCCTTTACAGCACTTTTTGTTTTTCGCAGAACTATAAGTTTTCTGATATACCGCCAGAACTTCTTAAAAATGCAAATGCCGTTGCCCGATTGGACGCCATTGATATTGATATTGAAGCAATCAACAAGATGAAATATTCGGTACGACTTGCCATTACAGTGCTCAATAAAGATGGGGATAAATGGGTCAGGACAAGGGCAGCTTATGACAAGACGAAGAAAATCAAAAAAATAGAAGCCCATATCTATGATGCGGAAGGAAACGAGATAGAACACATCAAGCGCAAGGAGTTTAAGGATATCGCGGCCGTTGATGGTTTTTCGCTGTATTTGGATAATAGACTGTTGTTCTATGAATATGTTCCGCTTCAGTATCCCTATACCGTGGAATTCGTTTGCGATTTTGAAACATCAGATACCGGGGCGTTGCCCCAATGGTACTTTAGTTCAGGATATAATATGTCCGTAGAGCAAAGTAATTATTCCATATCCTATCCTTCTCCCGAATTGAAGCCTGTTATCCTGGAGAAAAATATATCCCGAATCACTTTTGAAAAGAAAGAAAATGGAAATCAGATTGTGTATGCTTCAAAAAATATCCCAGCCTTAAAATTTGAAAGTTTAAGTCCGCCTTTCAATACCTTTTGCGCGAGATTGTCCGTTCGTCTTCCCAAATTTCATTACAAAGGGTACAATGCCGAGGTGGACAATTGGAAAGATATGGGGTTATGGATTGATAAAAATCTGCTATCTGGTAGAACTGAGTTAAAAGCGGGGACCAAGGAAAAAATCAAGGCACTGGTGAACGGGGTAGATGATGATTTGGAAAAAGCTAAGATCGTATATCAATATGTTCAGGATAACACAAGATATATCAGTGTCCAAATTGGCATAGGCGGATTACAGCCAATAAGCGCCATTGAGGTGGATAATGTAAAGTACGGTGACTGTAAAGGACTCTCCAATTATACCAAGGCCCTTCTGGAAGCGGTTGGGGTGAAATCACATTATGTGGTCGTTCAAGCAGGTGCCGTAAAAGTGGACTTTGATGATGATTTTGCCGATCTATTACAAGGAAACCATGCCATTTTAGCGATTCCGTACGATGGAAAATACTATTGGGTGGATTGTACATCGCAGGTTCATCCCTTCGGTTTTATTGGGGATTTTACGGATGACAGGAAGGTTTTGGTAGTAAAGCCAGAAGGAGGCGAAATTGTTCGGACAACGTCTTACACAAATGAGGAAAACCTGCAAAAAATAAGGTCCAGCTATCAAATTACCGAGAATGGTTCAATTTTGGGGGAGGCCCTGATAGAGACAAAGGGTATTCAGTATGACAATCGATTCCATCTCCAAGGGAAATCCAAAGAAGATATCATCGCGCATTATCGGAGTTTTTGGTCCAATATCAATGGGTTGAACATCAAAGAATACGGATTCCAAAATGATAGGGATACGGTTGCTTTTTGGGAGCGTGTCAAGATTGAGGCACCTAACTATACCGCCAAAAATGGAAATGATATTATCCTTTCAGTGAATGCATTCAACAACAATGGATTTGTCCCCAACCGCTATAGAAGCAGAAAATTGCCCCTACGGATACAAAGGGGCTTCTTGGACGAAGATGAATGCGCGATTCAATTACCTGTGGGGTATCAAGTTGAAGAACTGCCCTCCAAAGTGGTCAAGGAGACCAAATTTGGAACCTATGAAATGGCCCTGGTTCCCAAAGATGACAATAGTCTCATCTATAAAAGAAAACTCCTCATTTTAAAGGGAGATTATTCTAAGGAAGAATATAACGAATACAGAACCTTTAGAAGGTTCGTAGCCAAAAACGATAACCTAAAACTAATTCTAACAAACCAAACGAATGACTAAAAAAATAATCCTCGTACTTACGCTAATTGTCGCTTACCCACTGAGCGCGCAAAACTACAAGTTTAGAAAAGTGTCCAAAGACGAATTGACCGAAAAGATATACGCAAAGGATTCTTCGGCATCTGCTGCGTATCTATACAACCATCGTAATTCCTATTACCGTTATACCAACGGGGAAGGATTGATACTGGTAACGGAAATACACAAAAGAATAAAGATATATAATACGGAAGGTTTCGACTTTGCCACAGAAACCGTCAGCTTGTATGAAAGTGGCGGCAGTGCAGAGGAGATTGTAGGAATCAAAGGATATACGTATTCCTTGGAAGGTGATGAAATCGTGGAGACGAAATTGGCAAAGGATGGCATTTTTAAAACCAAACAATCAAAGAACAGAACCCAGGTTAAGTTTACCATGCCCAATGTAAAGTTGGGCGATGTGGTTGAATATACGTACAGAATTAATTCACCTTTTATCCAAACCATTGATGAATTTATCTTTCAGGATAACATTCCCATGAAAAAAGTGCAGGCCACCATGCGCATTTTTGAATATTTCAAATACAGACAACGCCAAAAGGGTTACATGGAACTTGTTCCCAAAGTGGAGTCATCCCGAGATGCCTCTTTGGATATGGACGTTACCAAAATTAGTTATGATTTAGCGGACGTTCCGGCAATGAAAGAAGAAAAATATGTTTCGGATATCCGAAACTTCCGTTCTGGTGTAAAATTTGAAATTGTCTCGTTGGAAATACCCGGTAGCACCTATAATTCATACTCCAAAACCTGGGATGATGTCGTTAAAACCATTTACAAAAGCAATTCCTTTGGGGGTGAACTGGAACGAAACAAATACTTTCAGGAAGATTTGGACCAGGCACTGGATGGAGTTGTTGGAGAAAAAGAAAAAGTCAGCAAAGTCCTCCAATTTGCAAAGCAAAAAGTAAAATGGAACAAGTTTAGAGGGTATGGTGTGGATGTAGGTACCAAAAAGGCCTATGCCGAAGGGACCGGTAATAGTGCCGATATCAACCTAATGCTTGTTGCAATGCTAAAGCATGCCCGGATTGATGCACGTCCAGTATTGGTAAGTACCAGAGACCATGGAATACCCCTGTTCCCAACGCTTGAGGGCTACAACTATGTTATTGCCGCTGCCAAAATAGGAGGGGAGTACCATCTTCTGGACGCAACGAACGAATATAGCACTTTGGACGTACTACCCACGCGGTCCTTAAATTGGATGGGCCGAATGGTTTCAGAAAATGGCAATTCGGAAGTAATCGATTTAATGCCAAGGGGAAAATCAATGGATATGGTGATGATGAACGTGGATATCGGGGATGACGGTTCCATTGAGGCGAAGATTCGGCAACAGTATACGGACAATAATGCCTATTTGTTCCGTAACCTATACAACAAAGGAACCGAAGAGTCATTTTTACAAGAAATGGAAAAGGAGTTGGGCGATATTGAAATATCCGGGTACCAACTCAAGAACAATGTTGAGTTGGATAAACCGATTGTACAGGAGTACAGCCTTTTTAAGGAAGATGCCATTGAGACCATTTCCAACAAGCTCTATTTTTCACCGATGCTGCATTTATGCTCCATGGACAGCCCATTTAAATCAGAAAAAAGGGAATATCCAGTAGATTACGGATTTCCTTGGGAGGATAAATACATAATCACCATTAAAATTCCGGAAGGATATGAGGTGGAGTCGGTACCCCAATCCATTTCCTTGTCTTTACCGGACAATATGGGTACCTTTAAATACTTGGTTTCCGCAAATACCGGAGTTGTAAAATTAATGTGTTCGCTAAGTACAAACTCAGCGATTATTCCTGCCCAATACTATGATTCCTTAAAAGAATTTTATAGACAAATTGTTGAGAAAGAGACGGAACAAGTAGTTTTACATAAAATCTAAAGAATGGACGTCCAAAATGCGCAAAAAGCCGTTGATGACTGGATCAAGAACCATGGGGTGCGCTATTTTAATGAACTCACCAATATGGCCCAACTTACTGAAGAGGTGGGAGAAGTAGCTCGAATCATTGCCCGACGTTATGGCGAACAGAGCGAAAAAGAGTCCGATAAGGCCAAAGATTTGGGTGAAGAATTGGCCGATGTACTTTTCGTGGTCTTCTGCTTGGCGAATCAGACGGGTATAGACTTACAGCAAGCCTTTGATCGTAAACTTGATATCAAAACAAAACGGGACCACAATCGCCATCACAACAATGAAAAGTTGAAATAAGTCGCTTTGGTACAAGGCATTCAACAGGTTTTTTCTAGCTTTGGTTCTTTCTTAAAAAGTAACTTTTGAAATTAAAGCTCAACCAAACTAGAGACTTAAAAGTCAATGCCTCTATACGGATAACAGGTTCCAAAAGTGAGACCAATCGGCTTTTGTTGTTGCAAGCGCTCTATCCCAGTATCCGGATTCATAACCTTTCGAATTCCGATGACGGACACGTGATGCAGAATGGCTTGCAAACCGGTTCGGGAGAAGTGGATATTCACCACGCCGGAACCGCGATGCGCTTTCTCACTGCCTTTTTTGCCTCTCAAGAAGGAAAAAAAGTGGTTTTGACCGGTTCGTCGCGTATGAAGGAGAGGCCTATCCAAGTTTTGGTGAATGCCCTAAAATCCATTGGAGCGGATATTGAATACGTCCAAAAAGCGGGATATCCTCCTTTGCGGATTTCTGGTAAAAAATTGCTTAAAAACAAGGTAGCCCTCCCGGCGAATGTCAGCAGCCAATATATTTCTGCACTGTTGCTTATCGCCCCCCGACTTCAGCATGGTTTAGAACTGGAACTGATGGGAAAGATCACCTCTGTGCCCTACATCAAAATGACCTTGTCCCTATTGGAACAAGTTGGCATACAGACCTCTTTTGAAGACCATTCTATACGGGTCTGGCCAAAACAAAGTGTACCTCCCATTTCAATGACAGTTGAGTCGGATTGGAGTTCGGCCAGCTATTTTTACAGTGTTATGGCGCTGAGCGAAATCGGTTCCCGGATGCAGATTTCCTCCTACAAAAGCGATTCCTTGCAGGGCGATAGCATTTTACAGAAAATCTATGCCAGTTTTGGAGTGGAAACCAGTTTTTCGGAAAACATTGTTACTTTACGAAAAATACAGGACCACAGCGCGGCGTATTTTGAATATGACCTTTCCAACGCCCCGGATTTGGCACAAACTATTTCCGTTACCTGTTTTGGGCTAAAAATAGGATGTCATTTGACCGGACTCCATACCCTGCCCATAAAGGAAACCGACCGCTTGGCCGCATTACAAACGGAACTGACCAAACTCGGAGCGCAAATTGAAACGGATTCGGAAAGTCTGACCATGAAAGCCTCGGAGGTTATCCATCAAAATGTAGCGATTGATACCTATCATGACCACAGAATGGCCATGGCTTTTGCGCCTCTGGCCTTTCGAACTTCCTTGTGTATCAATGACGCTGAGGTGGTATCAAAATCCTATCCGGACTTTTGGAAGGATTTGCAAACTACAGGGGTCAATATTGAAAAATGCTGATATACATTTAATCCCCAATTTACTTGACATCCCCTATCCCAGCATTGTATATTTGCGCTCTTTCAGTAAAAAATCAAAAAAGCCCAGATGAAATTATCAAACTTCAATTTTGAACTGCCCAAGGATTTGTTGGCAGAGTATCCAGCCGAAAATAGGGATGAGTCCCGTTTAATGGTCATTCACAGGGAAACTGGAAAAATTGAACACAAAATGTTCAAAGACCTGATTGATTACTATGATGAGGGAGATGTCATGGTGCTCAACAACACCAAGGTATTTCCTGCCAGGTTATATGGCAACAAGGAAAAGACCGGAGCGCGAATTGAAGTTTTTTTGCTACGCGAACTCAACCAAGAGCAACGCTTGTGGGATGTGTTGGTAGACCCCGCCAGAAAAATTCGGATAGGGAACAAACTGTATTTTGGAGATGATGAAAGTTTGGTGGCCGAGGTCATCGACAATACCACTTCACGGGGAAGGACATTACGTTTTTTATATGACGGGTCATACACTGATTTTCGAAGAAAGCTCCGTGAATTAGGTGAAACACCCCTTCCCAAATACATAAAAAGAGCGGTAGAACCCGAAGACGAAGAACGTTACCAAACCATTTATGCCAAACACGAAGGCGCGGTTGCCGCTCCGACCGCAGGTCTGCATTTTTCCAAACATCTGTTGAAACGATTGGAAATCAAAGGTGTTGATTTTGCAGAGGTGACACTCCATGTTGGTTTGGGGACCTTTAATCCCGTGGAAGTGGAAGATTTGTCGAAGCATAAAATGGATAGCGAAGAATTGGTTATCGATGAAAAGGCCACAGAAATCGTAAATCGGGCCAAACAGAACAAGAAAAAGGTTTGTGCTGTGGGAACCACGGTGATGCGGGGCTTAGAAAGTGCGGTTTCCTCCGAACATACGCTGAATACATTTGAGGGATGGACCAATAAGTTCATATTTCCACCTTATGATTTTAGTATTGCCAACTGTATGGTGACCAACTTCCATTTGCCCAAGTCCACGTTACTGATGATGATTTCTGCATTTATTGGGCACGATTTGATGAAAAAAGCATACAAGCAGGCAATTTTGGAGCAATATCGCTTTTATTCGTACGGCGATGCGATGTTGATTATTTAATTCATGTAGCAGAAAAGTATAATCCCGCTGTATCAAGATATCCTTACGGCGGGATTTTTTGTACTTATCTTTATGGTAGTGGAAGTCAGGAAAAAGGACATCAGGGCGTTGACGAAGGACCAGTTGCGGGACTTTTTTGTGGTTCAAGGAGACAAAGCTTTCCGGGGCAATCAAGTGTATGAATGGCTCTGGCAAAAATCTGCACACTCTTTCGATGTTATGACCAACATTTCCAAGGAAATGCGGGCCAGGCTCCAAGATCATTTTGTGATCAATCATATTAAGGTGGACCAGATGCAACGCAGTACCGATGGGACCGTGAAAAATGCGGTAAAGTTGCATGATGATTTGATAGTGGAATCCGTTTTGATTCCCACAGAAACACGCACGACAGCTTGTGTTTCCAGTCAGGTAGGTTGCAGTTTGGATTGTAGATTTTGTGCCACGGCACGATTAAAAAGAATGCGAAATCTAAATCCTGATGAAATCTATGACCAAGTGGTGGCCATAGATAATCAAAGTCGCCTCTATTTCCAGAGGCCACTGAGCAACATTGTTTTTATGGGGATGGGCGAACCCCTGATGAATTACAAAAATGTACTTAAAGCGATAGACAAAATCACATCCCCGGAAGGTTTGGGCATGTCCCCTAAAAGAATTACCGTATCCACTTCCGGGGTGCCGAGAATGATTAAAAAGATGGCTGATGAAAGTGTAAAGTTTCAGTTGGCGGTTTCTTTACATTCAGCAATTGATGAGATACGTACCTCGATTATGCCATTTAATTCGACTTTTCCGTTAAACGACCTGAGGAACGCTTTGGAATACTGGTATGCAAAAACCAGGAACAGAATTACCTACGAATATGTAGTTTGGAAGGGCATTAATGATACCCAAGCGGATGTGGACGCTTTAGTGAAATTCTGCAGATTTGCCCCTTCAAAAGTCAATTTGATAGAGTACAATCCAATTGATGATGGGGAGTTTCAACAGGCTTCGGATATTGCCCTTCAAATGTACCGGAACACCCTCCAAGACAATGGCATAACCGTAACGGTAAGAAGGTCCCGGGGCAAGGATATTGATGCAGCTTGTGGGCAATTGGCCAACAAGTCGTAAGAAAAAGAAAAAGAGAATAAGGTTTCCTGTCCGTTTTTTACCGATGCTCCGATATTTGTAGTTTAAAAGGTTCCTGATGAGTATCTTTGAAGCTGGATGAAAATTGTCTCACAGATCAAGGAACCGATTGATGAAGAAATGGAACTTTTTGAAGAGAAGTTTCATCAATCCATGTCTTCCAATGTTGCACTTTTCAATCGGATTACCTATTACATTGTGAATCGTAAAGGAAAACAGATGCGACCCATGTTCGTTTTCCTTACCGCCAAACTTCTGAACGAAGGGGCAGTGAATGAGAGGACCTACTGTGGGGCATCCATCATCGAGTTGATACACACGGCGAGTTTGGTCCATGACGATGTGGTGGATGAGAGTCATAAACGCCGTGGTTTTTTCTCCATAAATGCACTATGGAAAAATAAAATTGCCGTCCTGGTAGGAGATTTTCTATTTTCCCGTGGGGTATTGGTGGCTTTGGACGATAAAAACTACGACCTCCTGCACATCATTTCCAACGCCGTGCGGGATATGAGCGAAGGAGAGCTGCTACAAATTGAAAAAGCCCGGCTCTTGGATATTACTGAAGAGGTCTATTACGACATTATCCGGCAAAAAACGGCCACCTTGGTCGCAGCTTGTTGTAGTATGGGAGCCTGTTCTGTGAAACCAGGTACAGAACATGTAGAGACTTTCAGAAAGTTTGGTGAACTCTGCGGTATGGCGTTTCAAATAAAAGATGATCTTTTCGATTATGGCGCCGAGAAAATTGGAAAACCAACAGGAATCGACATTAAAGAGCAAAAGATGACCCTTCCGCTCATCCATGCTTTGAACCATAGTAGTCCCGACAAAAAAAGATGGTTGATAAATTCCATCAAAAACCACAACAAAAATAAAAAACGGGTAAGACAAGTAATCAGCTATGTAAAGGAAAAAGGAGGCTTGGATTATGCGGTTACCAAGATGATGGCCTTTAAAGATGAGGCCCTGGCGTTGTTGGATATTTATCCCGATTCCCAGTATAAAGATGCTTTGATTTTGATGGTCAACTATGTGGTTGATCGTAAAAAATAGCAAATTAAACTATTGAAAATCAAATAATTAAATTTTTTCCTCTCGAAAACCCGTATTTTGGGCAACGTTTTTTGCGTGTACAACGTCTTTAGTAATAGAGCACAAACTTGAGACCACCATTGAAAATCATTACACTGAACCAAGGTGAAAAAGCCTGGATAAAAAAAGCTAAGACGCAGGATTCCAAAGCGCAGCAATGGTTGTATGAAAAATATGCAGCTAAGATGCTAAGCGTCTGCAGGCAGTACGTCCGCGATATGCAGTTTGCCGAGGATATTATGGTGAACGGTTTTGTAAAGGTGTTCCAAAATCTGGGTTCTTTTGAAAACAGAGGTAGTTTTGAGGGTTGGATACGTAAAATTATGGTTCGGGAAAGCATCTCGTATTTGCGTAAAAAACAATTTGTTGTCTATGATAATGACGTATTGGAAAATCAAAAAGGTCAGGTGCATGCAGATTTTGACACTTTTGATACGGAATATATCCAACAACAAATTGATAAACTTCCCGAAGGATATAAAATGGTTTTCCTGTTGTTTGCCGTAGAAGGTTACAAACATCATGAAATTGCGGAAATGTTGCGGATTTCTGAAGGCACTTCAAAATCACAACTTTTCAAGGCCCGTAAAATGCTTCAGGCTAATTTAAAATGGATGACAAAAAGTACTGGTGGAAATTAATATAAGGATATGGAGAAGTTGGAGAAGCGCATAAGGGAAAAATTGGACCAAAGAACGATAGGACCATCGCCGGGTTCATGGGAAAGAATTGCAGAACAACTTTCCACTGAAGGTAGTCCAAAACTCAGAAAAAGGTTTGGATATGCGGTTGCTGCGAGTTTTATCGGTATACTGCTGATATCAGGTTTTTTGCTGATATGGTTCCATCAGAAGGATACTCCCGTGGAAATTGAAGTTGTAGTAGGGGAGGATGGATCCAAGAAATCTCTAAATGTGGTGGATAAAGTGTTGGGCGATGAAAAAAGAGCCTTGCATGATGGTCAGCAAAGACAAGCAATTATCGTTGATTCCGAGGAGTATGTTGTAGAAGATTCGTTCTCAAAAGTTGCGGAAGCAGAAAAATCTGAACAATTCGATACCCCTTCCAAAAATTCTGAACTGGAAGATTCCGTTCATCTCATTGCCCTAAAAGCAAATGAAGTGTTGGAACAGGTCACCTTCTTGGAACAAAAGAACGAAATAGAAATTACCGATGCCGAGGTGGATTCCCTACTGAGAAAGGCCCAGGAAGAGATTTTAAACGAAAAACGGTTCACCTTGGATGGAAAGGTGGATGCCATGGCCTTGCTTACCGAAGTGGAAGATGAACTGGATGCATCATTTAGGGGCCAAATTTTTGAAGCATTGAAAGGTAGCTACCTAAAACTTCGAACTGCCGTAGCCGACAGAAACAATTAAATCATCAATCAGAAAGCCTTTGGTTTCTCCTCCCTGTTATTCAGGGAGGACGGAATTGGAGGTGCTAAAATCAAACAAAATGAGACACGTAAAAAGCCATATACTATTCCTGATTTTACTCCTGCTTTGTCAAAGCCTCGCAGCTCAAAAAAGGTATGAGCGTAAAATTGAGGTTCTGAAGGCGCAGAAAGAAAAAATAACGGAACAGGAAAAAGACGCCCTAAAACAAGAAGTGAAGGATATCAACAGAAGATTGGAAAGAGGGTTCTTGACTTTGGAAGAAGCGAAACAACTCAAGGAAAAAGCGGCCAAGAAAAGAGCGTTGAACATAGAAAACCGTTTAGCCATCATTGATAATCAAATTTTGCTTTTAGAACGTAATCAAGACGAAACTTTGGTACTGAGCGATATCGATAGTATTTCTGATAAGGGAGTTCGGTTTGGGGTGGATATTGATGGAAAGCCCGCTTTTTTGTTCGGGGGTAAAAACTGGCGGCGAAAAATTAAATATGATAGAAGGACCTACTCCGATCTTGTAATTGCGGTTGGATTGAACAACGCTATCATCGAGGGGCAATCTTTAAATGATTCACCCTACAGGATTGGGGGAAGTCGATTTTTTGAGATGGGATGGCAATGGCGCACCCGAGTATTTCGAAATACCAATTTTATGAGGTTCCACTATGGATTTTCATTTCAGTTCAACGGACTAAAACCGGATGACAATCAATTTTTTGTACAAGATGGCGATCAAACCATCCTCGAGGAATTCGGATTTGAGCTGGATAAAGCCAAGCTACGAATGGATAATTTGGTTTTTCCGGTCCACTTTGAGTTTGGTCCCTCTCGAATACGAGAAACTGAGAACAGTATTCGGTATTCCTTGAAGAATCAATTTAGGATTGGTTTGGGCGGATATGGAGGATTTAATCTGGGAACTCGCCAAAAGTTAAAGTATGAGGCGAATGGCGACCCTATAAAAGAAAAACTAAAGCGGGACTACAACACCAGTGATTTGATTTACGGACTTAGTGCTTACTTTGGTTTTGATGGTATACTGCTGTATGCAAAGTACGACTTGAACCCCATTTTCAAAGATGCAATCGTGGAACAAAACAATATATCGCTGGGCCTTCGGTTCGATTTATAAAACAAGTCATATCTCGAAATTTGTACCTAGTCTTCAGTAGCTCTTTGGATACAGAATGGTATTAAAATGGACTAATCTTGTTGAAACGCGTATGCCATGTCCTTGGAAAACTCATTTTTGGAATACACCCGTTTACAGTGGGAGCAGGTTACATAACGCGATGTGTTGATGGTGAACAAAGGAATCCAGAACAGATGGAAATAGTTAGGTTGGGAAACCGCGGTCAGCGTCCCGGTCTGTTGGCAATGGGAGCATGGTATTTGAGGTAGGGTCCTTGATCGTGCTTTGCCAGGTCGGGTTCCAAAAAAGAGAATCATACGTTCGGTTTAATAGTGAATGGTTGCGCTTATTTAAAAGTACGCCCCTTTCCAAAGCTAAAAATTTTAACACCAACTGAAATTCCTTTTGTGGAACGGTCTTCTTTGAGTTTTAAGAAGTGGGTAAATACCCAGCAAGGATAATAAGAGATTTTAAGTAGTGTACTTTTCAACTTACCTGGAGAA
>NZ_CAKZYF010000161.1 GCF_937884665.1 uncultured Allomuricauda sp.
ATAATTCCACACTGGCTTGAATAGGTGTTTTGGGACCTAATGCGTTTCCGTCGCCCAAATATCCATAGGCCTGCAGAGAAGGAAAGATAAAGTTTATCCTTTCGTTTATTTTGAGCAATTTAACTGCGTTCTGAAGTCCCGGAAACAGTTGTTCCTTATCTACGGTATATGAAATGGGACCTATATCTTGTTTGTTGTACAGTATTTTATCTTCCAAGGTTCTGACATTGTACGAGAATAGGATTTGGTCGTTTGTTTTTGGGGTATATTGGGCGGTATCATTTTTGAGCTCGTAGTAGTACCAAAATCCGTTTGGATCGCTAACATACTCATGAAGGGTATCCTTGGCAATGATATCTTTTATTACTTTCTCTTCTTCGGCCAATAGAAGCTTATTTCGCGCTACAGATTGCTTAAAAAAACTACCGGATTTTACCTTGACCGGTTTACGGGGTTCAGGTCCCTTGCATCCGGACAAAAGGAAGATAAAGCACAAAATACATCCAATTCTCATACAGCTAATTGATTTTTATACAGGGTTAGTGCTGATTGAAATGCTGTCAAGGTTTCCTTCATTGAGGTATCGCTTCTTCCTCCTGCAGCATTGGTATGTCCACCTCCGTTAAAATGTTTTCTTGCGAATTCGTTGACCGAAAAACTTCCAACCGATCGGAAAGAGATTTTGATAATGCCTTCTTCACGGTTTTCAATAAAAATGACCGCAAACACGATTCCCTCCAAAGTAAGTCCGTAATTGACAAAACCTTCGGTATCTCCTTTTTTGAAGTGATTGGCGTCCAGTTCGCTTTGGGTCAGGGTGATAAACGCGGTCCGATATTCCTTTAGAATCACCATATTTTTCAAGGCCACCCCCAAAAGATGCAAGCGTGATGGTGAATTTGTGTCAAAAACCCGACGATGAATCTCCATGTTTTCTGCCCCTCGGTCTATCAAATCGGCCACAATACGATGGGTTTTACTTGATGTGGAGCGGTATTTGAACGAACCTGTATCGGTCATAATACCGGTGTATAAATTAGTTGCCATAGATTTGGTGAGGGTTTTTGCATCTCCCAAATATTCGATGAAATTGTAGACCATTTCGCAGGTAGAGCTCATTTCCACATCAGAATAGGTGACCTTGGCGTAGTCACTGGGCTGCTGGTGGTGGTCTATCATGATAAAATCAGCATTGCTCTCCCGGAGTGGCCCTTCCAATGCGCCCGTTCTGGAAAAATCATTAAAATCCAAGGTAAAGACCAAGGTGGCTTCTTCCAATATTCTTTTGCATTTTCCGGGTGCCTTTTCAAAATTTAGAATAACTTCATTACTTGGCATCCACTTTAGGAACTTTGGGTAATCATTTGGAGAAATAATTGAACATTTCTGCCCTTTGCCGGTTAGGTATAAATAAAGTGCCAAGGTAGAACCAACAGCATCTCCATCTGGGTTTTTGTGAGGTACAACGACAATATTTTGGGGTATGGAAAGAAGCGACCTAAGCGTCGATATGTCTTCTAAATTCATGCGGTCAAAGATACAATAATATACTATAGAGGTAACCCAGAGTGCTCTATTTTTGTATTTCAACGGTAACATTCACAATCCGGTTTTCATTCTTTTCGGAACGTTCCCGTTGTCCTTTTGTTGGTTGAAAGCGGTAAGATTTTTCAGGTGTTGAAACAAGCATACTATCCCTTGTTCCTTGCAGGAAAAAGTGTATGTTTGCGCAAAATTTAGTAAATCATGATTGGAAACAGAACGTTCACCATGATAAAGCCCGATGCTGTTGAAAATGGTCATATTGGGGCAGTTTTAGAAAAAATAACCGGAGCCGGTTTTAAAATTGTGGCCATGAAATACACCCAATTGAGCAAAAGGGATGCCCAGGAATTTTACGCGATCCATAAAGAACGCCCGTTTTTTGGGGATCTGGTCGAATTCATGACCCGTGGTCCTATCGTTTCCGCAATTTTGGAAAAGGACAATGCTGTTGAGGACTTTCGTGCCCTTATCGGTGCCACTAATCCCGAAGAAGCGGCCGAGGGTACCATCCGAAGACTATTTGCTTCCAGTATTGCGGAAAATGCAGTTCATGGTTCCGATAGTGATGAAAATGCTGTTATTGAAGGGGCATTTCACTTTTCAGGAAGGGAAATTTATTGAATACCCTTTTGACCGTAGCTAAAGAAAGCCGTTCTTGGGATGACGGAATCATCTCAAAACCAGCTTTTTAATTAAATTTTGACCCAAGGCTTCGTTCAGCATCGCTATAATCTTAGTTTTTCCCAAACTTAATTCTTCCCGCAGTACTGAGGATGACAGGGAGACATATAACACTTCGTTCCGCAATTCGACTGCTGTAGTGTACCTGTTTACCCCGTTGCCCATGAGTTTTTCCCATGCCTTTCGTGCATCGACCTTATCCATGCCTTTTTGAAGCTTGTGTTCTTGGATAAACTCCTTTAGCGCTTCATTTAATACCAGATAGGAACTGTGTCTTTTTGCCATTTAAGGTTGGATTGAAATCGGTTCATACCGTTTGTAAAAATAGAGTATACCTTCCTCATTTTTCGTGGTGAAGGAAACAGAGTCCAAGGATACAAGTTGTTCTTGCCATTCACTCAGATCGTTTTTATAGTAAAAAACGTAGGTTTCTTCTTTTTTTAAAAGCTGAAAGGATTCATCGTTTTCAGAGACCATATAAGTGCCATTTATTCTCGGTTGTACTTTTTTGCGAAACCCTTTCTTGCCTTTCAGTAAAATAAAATCCAAACTGTTGCTGGCTTTGTAGGCTTTTGAGTCTCCACCGGGAAA
Organism: uncultured Allomuricauda sp.; assembly: GCF_937884665.1. GTDB lineage: Bacteria > Bacteroidota > Bacteroidia > Flavobacteriales > Flavobacteriaceae > Flagellimonas. The sequence continues at coordinate 2,818 of NZ_CAKZYF010000161.1, forward strand.
CTCAACTTTTTGTATTTCCCAATACCCATTCAGCAAAGGGAGCTGCCGTTCTTCTATCGTTTTATCGGCACAACCCAGAAACAAAAAAAATAGGATAACGCAGCACAAGCCCTTCATGCTACAAGGTAAAGATTTTATAGCTCTGGCGAATGCTTTTCACCACCTTTTCCGTCCTATCTGCATGGGTGTCACTTATGAACAATTGCCCAAAGCTATCATTATTGACCAAAGCTACGATTTGACCGACCCGGGTCTCATCCAACTTATCAAAAATATCATCCAAGAGCAAGATGGGTGTGGTTCCTGCCTGTTCTTTTATGAAGTGGAACTGTGCCAGTTTTAGGGCAATCAAAAAAGACTTCTGTTGCCCTTGGCTTCCAAATTTTTTTATGGGGTGCCCCTCAATGGTGAAATTTAAATCATCCTTGTGGATACCTACACTTGTATATTGTAGCGCCCTGTCTTTTTCGAGGGAGTTTTTTAGCAGTAGTTCCAGAGGTTGATCCGCTAATCGACTTTCATAGGTAAGGGCAATTTTTTCTTTGCTCTTATTCGAAATATGCAAATACTGTTCATGAAAAATTGGGGTGAACGCTTGGGTAAATGCAATTCTTTTTTCAAAAATGGCCTTTCCCAACGAATGAAGCTGTTGGTCATAAATGTCCAGGGCGTCAACATCAAAGGTATGGTTGGCGGTAAAATACTTCAACAGTGAGTTTCTCTGGGCCAGTACCTTATTGTACTTGATCAGCGTTTGGAGATATACTTTATCGGACTGGGAAATAACACCGTCCATGAATTTGCGCCGGGTTTCACTTCCCTCAATAATCAAATCCCGATCAGCGGGAGAAATAATGACCAAGGGTAGAAAGCCAATATGCTCGGAAAACTTTTCATATGCCTTTCCATTTCTTTTGATTACCTTCTTGAGTCCCCTTTTAAAACTGCAGATTATTTTTTCAGTTTTACCTTCCTTCTCAAATTCCCCTTCGACCAAAAAAAAGTCAGCATCATACTTGATGTTCTGGGTGGAAACTGGATTAAAATAACTTTTCCCGAAAGAAAGATGGTAAATGGCATCCAAAATGTTGGTTTTACCCACACCATTATCTCCTACTAAACAATTGATTACTGCATCGAAATCAAGGGTAATCGAATCAAAGTTTTTATAATTGACTAAGGATAAGTGTTTTAAAAACATAGTTATGTATGCCTGCCCACGACGTGCTTTAGGCAATATGGCGGATTAAAGTTTCCAAAAATAACGAATAAATTGCCTTTCGATTTTAGATAAAAACTTTATTTTTGCGCGATTAATAAAGCAAAGTATGGCTACATATAAAAAGCGTGGTTTTAAGCCAAAGAACAAGGCGGAAGAGGTCCGGGCAGATGAAGAAAACAGCACGACCGCCGAGGTTTTTAGCACGTTGGATGAAAGTGCATCAAAAACGGAAGCATGGGTTCAAAAGAACCAAAGCTATATTTTAGGGACTATTGGGATTATTGCTTTGGCAGTCCTAGGTTATCTGGCCTATAATGAGTTTATACAAAAGCCCAAAGAAGCTTCTGCCGCCAACGAATTGTTTTATCCCCAACAATATTTTGATCAGGCATTGGCCAACGAAACTGAGCGGGATTCCTTGTTTGGCTTGGCTTTAAGTGGCGCTGAAGGAAAATATGGGTTTTTGGATATTATGGAAGAATATAAGGGGACCAAAGCAGCGAATTTGGCGAAATACTCTGCCGGTATGACCTACCTAAATTTGCAGCAGTACCAAGACGCGATTTCCTACCTGGAAGATTTTTCTTCAGACGATGCCATTTTAGGTGCTATGGCCAAAGGAGGTATTGGAGATGCGTTTGCGCAATTAAATCAGCCGGAGGAAGCGTTGGAGTATTATGAAAAAGCATTTGCCCATAATGTGAATGATTACACAACACCGCGTTTTTTATATAAGGCGGGCGTAACTGCTTTAAATCTTCAACAAAAGACCAAGGCCCTTGGTTACTTCCAAAGGATAAAGGAGGAATTCTCAACATCCCAGGAAGCGAACAATATTGATGTTGTTATTGGTCTGTCGAAGAACTGATACGGGATGGCCACAGAAAATAAAAATCTCTCCAACTATAATAAAGAAGAAATACCAGATGCGGCCCATTTACGATTTGGAATCGTGGTTTCTGAATGGAACGAGACAATAACTGAAGGCCTGTACTTAGGTGCTTTTAATGCTCTTTTAGATTGTGGTGCACAGAAAGAGAATATTTTACGATGGAATGTACCCGGTAGTTTTGAGCTGACTTTTGGTGCAAAAAAGATGTTGGAGTCCCAGAACCTGGATGCAGTTATTGCCATAGGAAGTGTCATCCGGGGTGAAACCAGCCATTTTGATTTTGTGTGCAGTGCTGCGGCACAGGGAATCAAAGATTTAAACGTAGCTTATAAAATCCCGGTCATTTTTTGTGTGCTGACGGATGATACCTTGCAACAGGCCATGGATAGAAGTGGGGGCAAACATGGGAATAAGGGAACTGAAGCCGCAATAGCTGCCATAAAGATGGCTGTTTTAGGTCAGTAATCCTCGGGCTTTGTTAACATTTTTTGGGATACGCCATTCAAGCGGTATTTTGATTTTAAGTAACTTTATCACTCTTTGAAAAGGACTTGAATGCGTAATTTTCTGAAACTAAAAAAGAATCGCACCTATAACTATACTCCAAGATATTACAAGGGAGAAGGGAGTCCTTTTAAGATTGAACATAAACTTGATAAATATAGAAGTACGGCCCATACCCAGCGAGGATTGAAGAACAAGATTTCGTGGGCGTTAGATGATTTAAAGAACGAAGGCGTTAAGAAATTAAAGATTCGTTTTGTGGTTATATTGATCATATTGATTTTTATATTCCTCTTTATCATCGACTTTGATTTATCTATATTTCTAGATTCTTAATGGCCGATGTTATTAAACTTTTACCGGACCATGTTGCCAATCAAATAGCAGCAGGGGAGGTGGTACAACGCCCTGCTTCAGTGGTAAAGGAACTACTGGAGAATGCCATTGATGCCGAAGCTACCTTGATAAAACTCATAGTAAAGGACGGGGGGAAGACGCTGATACAAGTAGTGGACAACGGCAAGGGAATGAGCGGACCGGATGCGCGCCTTACATTTGAACGCCATGCCACTTCCAAGATTTCAAGTGCCAGTGATTTGTTCAATCTTAGGACCAAAGGGTTCCGGGGGGAGGCGTTGGCCTCAATTGCGGCAATTGCCCACGTAGATATGCAGACACGTATATCCAATGAGGAACTGGGAACCCATATTAAAATTGAGGGTAGTAAGGTAATCTCCCAGGAAGTGGTCGCTACGCCTGTGGGTACTTCAATTTCGGTAAAGAATTTATTTTTCAATATCCCGGCCCGGCGAAATTTTTTAAAATCGAACCAGGTGGAACTTCGCCACATCATGGATGAGTTTCATCGTGTTGCCCTGGTTCATCCTAGCATAGCATTCCATTTGTTCAACAATGGCTCAGAGATTTTTAACCTTTCCCATACCGGACCTAGACAACGAATCACACATGTTTTTGGCAGTAAAATGGAGGAGCGATTGGTTCCGGTTGATGAAGAAACCGATGTGGTGCGTATTTCAGGTTTTGTGACAAAACCCGAATTCGCGAAAAAGAGTAGGGGTGAGCAGTTTTTTTTTGCCAATGACCGTTTCATTAAAAGTCCCTATTTGCACCATGCCGTGGTAGCTGCCTTTGAAGGTTTGATAAAAACAGATACCTTACCAGGGTACTTTCTCCACCTGCAGGTCGACCCCAAAACGATAGATATCAATATTCATCCAACAAAAACGGAAGTAAAGTTTGACGATGAACATACTCTATACGCCATTCTTCGCTCAACAATAAAACATAGTTTGGGTCAATTTAATGTGGCCCCTATCTTGGACTTTGAGCGCGACTCTAACTTGGATACTCCCTATGCGTATCAAGGAAAAGAAGCCATCATCCCCAAAATAACGGTTGATGCATCTTTTAATCCCTTCGACTCCTCAGCATCTAAAAAGGCGGAGCCCCGTTTTTCCGGAAAGAAAAGTACAGAAGGTTGGGAGAATCTCTATAAAGGTCTGGAAAATTTGGATTCAGGCCCACCAGTTTCAAGTTATGAAATTGAATCCGATACCGAAATACAATCCTCCCTGTATTCCGAAAATGAATGGGTGCAAGAAAAAGGATTTACCTTTCAGTTACAACGAAAGTATCTGGTAAGCACTGTTAAATCCGGTTTATTGGTGATTCATCAAAATAGGGCCCACGAGCGAGTGCTTTTCGAAAAGTTTTTGGGAGAAATAACTGTTGAAAAAGGACTGGGGCAACAACTATTGTTCCCCCTAGACGTCAGTTTTACACCTTCAGAAAGGACCCTCTTAAAGGAAATCCATGATAGTTTGGTAAATGTTGGATTTGTTTTTGAAAATCTGGAGCAAGAAACGGTAAAAGTGACAGCCGTACCGGCTATTCTTTCAGAAAGCAAGATTGGCATGGTCTTGGACCATTTAATCGCAGGATACAAAGAGGGATTAAGGGAAGATGTATTTTCCCAAGCAGAAATACTTGCGAAGGAGCTTGCTAAAAATTTGGCCATAAAGACTGGGGAAAGCTTGGATGAAGATTCGCAAATGGCACTTGTCAATGACCTTTTTGCTTGTAAGGAACCAACTTTGAGCCCTACATTAAAGAAAACGTACACAATACTATATGAAAGTGACTTGGATAAAAGACTGTTATAATGGGTAGACTTACGGATGCAGTAAAGCACCTCTTAATTGTTAATGTCATTTTATTTTTTGCTACCCAGTTGTACGGCGATATGCTATACCAATGGCTGTCATTGTGGTTTCCAAAAAATACCAACTTTGGATGGTGGCAGGTAATAAGCCATATGTTCATGCATGGGAGTCTCATGCATATTATATTCAATATGTATGCGCTTTGGGCTTTTGGAACTCCATTGGAGCGCGTATGGGGGAGAAATAAGTTTCTTTTCTTCTATTTTTCAGCTGGTTTAGGTTCTGCCTTATTGCATTCTGCCGTAAATTATTATATGTTTAACGAAGGAATGCAAACCTTGATCAATGCAGGAATGACTGAAGGTCAGGTTTTGGATATCATTTCCAATGGGCAATATAGTCCAGATTGGTACAAATTAGGGTCGAGAAGCACCATCGATAATTTTCTGAGTGCTTACAATACTCCAGCAGTTGGTGCTTCAGGAGCTATATATGGTATTTTGGTCGCCTTTGCTTTTATGTATTCCGAAGCTAAATTGATGTTAATATTTTTGCCTGTACCCATAAAAGCAAAGTATTTTGTACCTCTGTTAATTGGTGCGGATTTGTTTTTTGGTATTGGAAATATAAATACGGGAGTTGCCCATTTTGCGCATATTGGAGGGGCTTTGATAGGATTTATCATGATGTGGTATTGGAAGAAAAATCAGTTTAATCAAAACCGTTGGGATTAAAATGGCGAACGGAGGACTACAATATAATTTTGCCAGATTGAACATCGCTGAAAAGCTGATTGCCGTCAACGTACTGATCTTTATTTTGGATGGCTTGGCACTGGCCCTCATTGGAGGTTCGGTTTCCGATTGGTTCCATTTGCCCAAGTCACTGGTAGAATTTTTAGGGCAACCCTGGTCAATCGTCACATATTCCTTTTTTCATGCTGGGTTGGGACATATTTTTTGGAATATGTTGATGCTTTATTTTACGGGACGTATTTTTTTGAACCTTTTTGAGAATCAAAAGTTCATCAATGTATATTTTTTGGGGGTTATCATTGGAGGCTTATTGTTCTTGTTGAGTTATAATATCTTTCCAACGCTCTTGAATACGAATACCGCTTTGATAGGAGCCTCGGCCGGGGTCACAGCTGTATTGATTTTTATTTGTGCCTACATTCCAAATCAAGAAGTACGAATTATTTTCTTCAACGTGAAATTATGGTATGTTGGGGCATTCTTCATTTTGGTAGATTTGGTACAAATATCCTATGGAGGTAACATTGGTGGTAGGTTGGCACACTTGGGCGGTGCCTTTTTGGGTTATATTTATGCCAGACAGTTAGCGCAAGGTAGGGATATTGGTTCGGGTTTCTCCCGGTTTTTGACTTCTATGGGCAACCTCTTTAAAAAGAGGGAAAAAAAGGCGCCCTTAAAAACCGTTTACAAAAAAGGAAAGGGCCGTAAGTCCGACTTTAACTACGATAAAGAAGCACGCCAGCGGAAAGTTGACGCCATTTTAGACAAAATAAGCAAATCAGGATATGAAAGTCTTTCCAAAGCGGAAAAAGATTTTTTGTTCAAGGCGGGTAAAGAAGATTAACTGCTTCTGATTTCTTTGGCCATGGTTAGAATATTGTTCTTCATCAACGCGCTCTTCTCAGGACTTTTGCTGCTTCTTTCACTTTTTCATTATTGGGAGATTGAGAAGGTATCTTTCTTTTCAGTATTTAGCTTGTTTGTTCCCGTATTGTTTTTGGTAAACACCATTTTCCTACTTTTTTGGCTATTTAAAAGGTCTAAAAAGATGTTTATGCCTTTACTGACCTTGTTGATAGCCTATTTTATTTTTGGTTCGTTCTACGCCTTGTTGAATGAAGCGAAAGAAAAATCCGGGGATGATTTGGATATTATGACCTTTAATGCATGGGGATTCAATCGATATGGATGGATAAAAGAGCCTGATATCGCAGAAAAAATTATTGATTTTATAAAAAAAGAGGACCCAGATATTCTCTGTATCCAAGAATATAATACTAACTATACGGTAAAACTTAAGCAATTTCCGCACCGAAGCTTAACACCTTATATTGATGCACCAAGGAGGACCGTTCAAGCTATTTTTTCAAAGTATCCTATAGTTTCAGAAGGATCTCTTGATTTACCCAATACGACCAACAACATTATTTATGCTGATGTTTTATTTGAAGGAGATACTGTGAGAATTTATAATATGCACCTACAATCATTTAGTATTGTTCCCTCGAAAAAAACATTTTCTGAAGCGGAGTCAGAGAAGAATTATAGAAGACTTGTCAATACGTTTAGTAAACAGCAGGAACAAGCCAAACTGTTTGACGCTCATAGAAAATCATGCCCTTATCCCTATGTAGTTTGTGGCGACATGAACAACACCCAGTTTTCCAATGTCTACACTCGTATTCGAGGTGATTTGCAAGATACTTTTCTAGATAAAGGTTCAGGTTTTGGGAAAACCTACAATTTACTGGGATTACCCATACGTATCGATTACGTTCTACCGCATGACTCCTTCGAAATCATCGCACATAGAAATTATAAAGAAAAACTGTCCGACCATTATCCGGTGATGGCCACCCTACGGTTTAAAACCGATTAATAAACAATCTACGGTATCTGCAAGAATGTGGATAAGAAGTGCGAGTCCTACTAGCCGTGTCTTTTGAAAAAAGGGAAGTATCGCGTAAATGAGAATAGCCCAAATACTATGTAATGGATGAAATCCAATACTACAGCGGTTGGGATCAAAGATGGGACTTGCCAAAAAATGGTCAATATCAATAAGAATTCCGGAGAGTAAAATCAAGATAACCTTGTATTTATTGTCTTTAAAAAAACACAAACCGATGATTACCGGGACAATAAAATGAATTCCATAATGCAGAACGAAACGAAGCATTAGAAGAAATCTAAAGGATGATCAAGAAGATAACTCAAGGTATTGGGGCCTTCATTAAAAAGAAGGTCCAAAATGCTCAGATTGGCGATAAACCCATGTCTTTCCATAAAAACCTGGGTATATTCCCTTTCTTTTGTTTTTAAAGGTTTCTTGGCCAGTACCAAATCCCGTGCATCAATAAAATGCTCCGTACTAGGTTCGTATGATTTAGTTTTTCCAAAATTCCGCTCAATGCCCAAACAGTCCAAGATTACGCCCATAGCCATAAGATTAAATTCAAACAGGAGATTTACTGTGGTTTGGAAGATAGGCGCGATTTCATCTTCATAAAACTCGAAATACGGAGAGGTCCTGTAGGCGGTTTCCAGGGTTCTCCAGTGTTGTTTTTGCCACAAAGAATTATGAGCTACTACTACTTCGCGGTATAATTGCCTACCTTGGTTTTCCCCAACGTGTTTGATTGGAATATTCATCATTTGCTTTCCTTGATCGGTGCAGATATAGCATCGATTTCGGTAGGTCTGCTTTTGAAAGTTATCGTGAAATTCCCAAACAATGTCTCTTTGGGCAATCAGGGCAAAGGTCGAAATACTGGGAAAATATGTTGGGTGTAGGAGAACTTTCAAGTATTTTTCTTCTTTTTTCTTTTCCTAAAGAAATCGAAAACAAACCATCCTATAACAATTGCCACGAAGTACCATCTATAGGAAACAGGTTCCCCGCTTCCCCCAACGGTGGTGAATATTCTTTCCCATCGCGGTTTCCAACGCAATAAGCCGTCATTAAAATTGTCAAAGCTCATCCAAAGAAAAACAGGTTTCCCAACAATATGGTCTGCTGGCACATAACCCCAGGTCCTACTATCTTCAGAATGGTCTCGATTGTCACCCATCATCCAGTAATAATCTTGTTTAAAGGTATAGGAATTGGCTACTTCCCCATTTATCAGCACTGTAGTTCCATTTACTTCAACCTCGTTGTATTCGTAATCACGAATGATTTTCTTGTACAAGGGAATGGTCTTATAATCAATTTTGACCGATGCTCCCTTTTCCGGTAGATAAATGGGTCCAAAGTTATCATTGTTCCAAGGATAAAAATTAGGTTTCTGAGGAAACGCACCTCGATATACCCCTTGGGGCTCATTGGTTTTTACCACGGAATCAATATTGGGATTTGATCGGAGGCGCGCCACCATTTCCCTGGTCATATTGGCCACTCTGGAACGTGGTTTTTCTTCCGTCAATGCCAAACGCAATTGCCGTATCACAGAGGCCGGTATTCCACCCGCTTCGGTAATGATTTCAAATTTGCCCTCTTGATTCTTGTAAGCGCCTAAAATGTAGGGCCCTAGTGCTTCATATTGATTGGGATTGAGTATATCGGTAAAATACTTTCTGGTAAAATCCGAAGCGTCTTCTTCGGCCAATAGCCTACTCGATACTCCTTTTTGGGAATACACCGTGTAATCATACATCACTTTGGCGCGATCGGACAGTTTTAATCGTTCTCCATTGATATGGACAAAGCCATCAATGACCTGCAAAGAGTCACCCGGGGTAGCCACACATCTTTTTACATAATTTGACTTTTTATCAATTGGTTTTTTGACTGCTTTCTCTGCCTTAAAAAATTGGTATAAAGTATCTGAAGGCAAGCTAAAAACCACAATATCATTTTTTTTCACTTCTTGAAATCCGGGTAATCTTAAGTAGGGCAACTGAAGTTTATTGATCCAAGATTTTTTATAGGTCTCCGGGTTGACATCTGCTAAATACGACCTTTTTCTAACACCGGGAATGGTATCATGAACCATGGGAGCGGCCAAGGTGGTCATGGGTACACGAGCCCCGTAGTGAAACTTGCTTACAAACAAAAAATCACCAATACGTAAGGTCCTCTCCAGAGAACCGGTAGGAATGACATACGGTTGTATAAAATAGGTGTGCACAAAGGTGGCCGCCACAATGGCAAAAACAATGGAACTTACCCATTCTCCCAATCCGGTCCTTGGTTTCAAGCTGCGCTCTTCAACATAGGACACCTCTTCTATGTAGTTAATATAATAGATATAAAAACCGAGGGTAAGTAGAACAAGCCAAGTTTCCCAAAGCTTATTTTTCCCAAAACTCCGAATGGTCTCTACCCAAACCACGGGAAACATCAATAAATTGATAATGGGAATGAACAATAAAAGAATCCACCACCAAGGTCGATTTATAATCTTCATCAAAACAATACCATTGTAAAAGGGAACTGCTGCCTCCCAAGCTTTTCTTCCTGCTTTCACGTAAAGCTTCCAGGTTCCTAGAAAATGGATTACTTGGACTACCAGAATAAAAGCAAGCCACTGTGTACCGTTCATAAATTGTTTTGTTACTTAGACCTTTTTTTAAGAAAAATGTTACAGGTTTAGTTTAAACTTAGAACATCTTTCATTGTAAATATCCCTTTTTTATTTTGTAACCATTCCGCCGCCATAAGCGCCCCTAAAGCGAACCCTTTTCTGTTATGGGCCGTATGTTTTATTTGGATGGTATCCACTTCACTTTTATAATCCACAGAATGGGTACCAGGGACTTTCTCCTCTCTTTTGGAAGTTATGGGCAATATATCTTTCCCAAATTCTTCCAGTTTCCATTGGGTCAACCTACTGTGTTGTAAAATCCCTTCGGCCAAGGTGATGGCGGTACCACTCGGTGCATCCAATTTTTGGGTATGATGGATTTCTTCCATGGAAATTTTATATTGTTCCAATTGGGACATCATCTTTGCAAGGTATGCGTTCAATTCAAAGAAAATGTTCACTCCCAAACTAAAGTTGGAGGCATAAACAAAGGCGGTTCCGTACTGATTGCAAATTTCCACAGCTTTTTCAAAATCATGTAACCACCCGGTTGTGCCAGAAACCACGGGAACATTGTTTTTAAAACATGCCGTAATATTGTTAAAGGCGGCATCGGGAGTACTAAAATCGATGGCGACATCAAAAGTGGAAAAATCTATCTCAGTCTCGTCGATATCAATTTTCGCTACAATTTGGTGGTTTCGTTCTGCAGCGAGTTCCGCTATCATTCTTCCCATTTTGCCATAACCAAAAAGAGCAATTCTCATAGACTAAAACTTAAAGACCAGCGCCATACCATAATTGGGATTGTTGGTAATAGGGTCTAGATTGAAATAAGGTTGCAAATCAAAACTTAACCGGGTGTCCACGTTATATTGTGCCAAATGCGCTGTAACGTTAGCTTCTATTATATTGAGTGAATACCAAACAATGGTCAATACCAGCCATAAATCCCGCGTACGTTGTATACTTTCCTGCGCGCTTTCCAGCCCGCTGTCGTCCACATCCGGCTCTGAACCGGGCGGATTGTCCCCGTTGATGTCAAAGAACTCATCATCGGTAAAACCGGCCAGTCTGCGTTTAAAGGCGTCCCGGACTCGGTTGTACTCGTCATTATTAAAGGCATAAAGTCCAACACCTGTGGCAAGTCCCCCATAAATCACTGGGATTTTCCACCAGGAACCTCTTTTATTATAAAGCTGTCCCAAGCCTGGTAAAACGGCAGAATAAAAGGCTGCCTTACTCGGCGCAAGTGGGTTGATTTTTTTCTTTTCATAGGTTACCTCTTGAATCACCACACCCTGGTTTTCCAGGTTTTGTGCCAGGGAATCCACCGCCGTGGGTGGAGGTGGCACTTCGTCTTCCTGGGAAAGGATATGCTTAAATGGTAAAATGATAAAGAACCCTAAGAAAAAAAGCTTACTCACCGGTCAAAAGTTTTCGTAGACGTTGAAATTCCTCTTTAGAATGGAAAGGAATTACAATTTTGCCTCTTCCGTTGGAGGATGTATTAATATCCACTTTTGTGGAAAGATGGTTTTTTAAACTTTCTGCACCTTTGGCAATGTATCCGGGTATTTCCCGGTTGATATCTTCGGTCTTTTTTGAAGTAGTGTTTCCTAGTTTGCCTTCTTGGTATGATTTTACAAGTTGTTCAGTATCCCTAACGGAAAGTTGGCCTGAAACAATTCTTTCATACAGTTCAATTTGGTCTTTTTTCCTTTCAATGTTTATCAAGGCCCTACCGTGTCCCATACTGATGAACCCATCCCGCATCCCTGTTTGAATTATCGGATGGAGTTTTAAAAGTCGTATGTAGTTCGTTATCGTGGAGCGTTTTTTTCCTACGCGATCACTTAATTTTTCTTGGGTAACCTGGATTTCGTCAATTAACCGTTGATAGGAAAGGGCAATCTCGATAGGGTCTAAATCTTGGCGCTGAATATTTTCCACTAAAGCCATTTCCAAGGATTCCTGGTCGTTAGCTATGCGGATGTAGGCGGGTATGGTGTCCAAACCTACTTTTTTAGAGGCTCGATAACGCCGTTCCCCGGATACAAGCTGGTATTTGTTAAAATCGAGTTTCCTTACGGTAATAGGTTGGATGATACCCAGTTCGCGAATTGAACTTGCCAGTTCTTCAAGGGCCTCATCATTGAAATTGGAGCGCGGCTGAAATGGATTTACTTCAATGGCGCCCAATTCCAGTTCAACAACATTACCAATGACCTTATCTGCATTTCTATCCGATACGGACTGAATATCGTTCTCCGGGTCCTTTAAAAGAGCGGACAGGCCTCTACCCAAAGCCTGTTTTTTTGTTGCCTTCGCCATTTAAACTTTCTCCTTGTTTTTCTTTAAAATCTCGTTCGCCAAGTTGAGATAATTTGTGGCCCCTTTACTGCTAGCATCATACTTTATTATGCTTTCACCATAACTTGGGGCTTCACTGAGTCGCACATTTCTTTGGATGATAGTATCGAACACCATGTCTGCAAAATGTTTTTTGACTTCTTCCACCACTTGGTTGGATAATCTTAACCTGGAATCATACATGGTCAAGAGCATACCTTCGATGTCTAAATCATTGTTGTGTATTTTTTGGACACTTTTTACCGTATTCAAAAGCTTTCCCAGACCTTCCAAAGCAAAGTACTCACATTGTATGGGTATCATGACCGAGTCAGCCGCAGTTAAGGCATTCAGGGTGAGAAGACCCAAGGAAGGAGCACAATCAATCAATATGAAATCGTAACGGTCTCCCAAACGCTTTAGCGCTTCCTTCATCATATACTCTCGGTTGTCCTTATCGACCAGCTCAATTTCAATAGCCACTAAATCGATATGGGCCGGAATCAAATCCACATTAGGAGAATCGGTGTTCATTATAACATCATTTACCCCTAAGGTATGTTCCAGCAACTGGTACGTCCCCTTTTCTATGCTATCCACATCAATACCTAGACCGGAAGTTGCATTTGCTTGGGGGTCAGCATCTATCAGCAGTACTCTTTTTTCCAAAACTCCTAGGGATGCGGCCAAGTTTACCGTAGTTGTGGTTTTACCTACTCCGCCTTTCTGATTAGCAATAGCAATAATCTTGCCCATTTCATAGTAAGTTAGGTGCTAAAAATACGATTATTTACGCTGCTAAAAAATGTAATTTGTTAACAGTTGGTGGATAACCTTAACACAAGAAGTTAAAGAAAGTTAAAGTTTTAATTGTTAGATGGTTAACAGGAATTAATCCATCAAAATGTTTAAGATTTCGATAGCAGCATCGCTGATTTTTGTACCTGGTCCAAAGACGCCCACGGCACCACTTTCAAATAGACTCCCGTAATCCTGTTTTGGAATAACACCACCCACGATGACCGCGATGTCTTCCCGCCCGTAATTCGCCAATTCTTTGATTACTTCTGGCACTAATGTTTTATGGCCGCCTGCTAAAGACGAAACCCCTAAAACGTGGACATCATTTTCTACTGCTTGTTTAGCAACTTCAGCAGGGGTTTGGAACAGAGGCCCAATATCTACATCGAATCCCAAGTCTGCATAGCCCGTCGCAACTACCTTGGCACCCCTATCATGACCATCCTGTCCCATTTTAGCTATCATGATTCGGGGTCTACGTCCCTCCTCGATAGCAAAGTCATCAGCCATCTTTCTGGCTTTTTCAAAACTTTTATCGTCTTTGATTTCTTTTGAATACACTCCGGTAAAGGATTGGATTTTAGCTCTATAGCGTCCAAAGGCTTCTTCCATTGCATCACTGATTTCACCTAATGTCGCCCTTTTTCGAGCTGCGTCTACTGCTAAAGCTAATAAATTTTCACGCTTTGAAATCCCGTGCATTGCTTTTTTGGAGGCATTTGCAATTTTCTGCAATACCTGTTGCACCGACATGTCTTCCCTTTTCGATTTCAGATTTTCTAAACGTTCAACTTGTTGCTTGCGCACTTTGGCATTGTCCACTTCTAAAATTTGGAGATCGTCCTCATCTTCCAATTGGTGCTTGTTCACACCTAGAATGGTGTCCTGGCCACTATCAATTCGAGCTTGTTTTTTCGCGGCAGCTTCTTCAATCCTTTTTTTTGGTATACCTGCTTCAATAGCTTTTGTCATTCCACCCAATTTTTCTACTTCCTGTAAGAGTTTCCAGGCTTCTTCGGCGATGTCTTGGGTAAGTTGCTCCACAAAATGGCTACCGGCCCAAGGATCGACCGTTTTGGTGATATGAGTTTCCTTTTGTAGATAAATCTGGGTATTTCGGGCAATACGCGCGGAAAAATCGGTGGGCAGGGCAATGGCCTCGTCCAATGCATTGGTATGTAGACTTTGGGTGCCTCCAAATGCAGCTGCCATGGCTTCTATAGTAGTCCGGGCTACATTGTTGAATGGGTCTTGTTCGGTAAGACTCCAGCCACTGGTTTGGCAGTGGGTACGGAGCATGAGGGATTTTTCGTTTTTTGGTCCGAATTCCTTAACCAATTTTGCCCAGAGCATTCTACCCGCCCTCATTTTAGCGATTTCCGTGAAGTGGTCCATACCAATTCCCCAGAAAAAAGATAGTCTTGGTGCGAACTCATCGATTTTAAGTCCGGCTTTTATGCCAGTTCTTATGTATTCCATGCCATCTGCCAAAGTATAAGCCAATTCTATGGCCGCTGGTGCACCTGCCTCATGCATGTGATACCCTGAGATGCTGATACTGTTGAATTTGGGCATTTGCTTGCTGGTAAACTCAAAAATATCCGCCACAATCTGCATGGACGGCATAGGCGGATAGATATAGGTGTTGCGCACCATGAATTCCTTGAGAATATCATTTTGAATGGTACCGGACAACTTTTCCATTGAAACCCCTTGCTCTTCCGCAGCTACGATGTAGAAAGCCATAACAGGCAGAACTGCTCCGTTCATCGTCATGGAAACCGACATTTTATCTAAAGGAATCCCATCAAACAAAATTTTCATGTCTTCCACAGAGTCTATGGCCACGCCCGCTTTTCCTACATCGCCGACGACCCGTTCATTATCACTATCGTACCCTCTATGGGTAGGAAGATCGAACGCTACCGAAAGTCCTTTTTGTCCCGCCGCTAGGTTTCTTCGGTAGAAAGCATTGCTTTCCTCGGCGGTGGAGAACCCAGCATATTGACGAATGGTCCAAGGGCGTCTCACATACATCGTGGAGTAGGGGCCACGTAGGAATGGAGGAATTCCAGCAGCAAAGTTTTTATGTCTTGGTCCATTTCCTCCCAACTTGGATTTTGGATACGGACTCAACTTCATATTTTGAAGGTTTTTTCTACTCATTATCCAAGCGTTTTTGTTCCATTTCCTCCGCCCATCTTTTTTCAATGATGGGAATTATTTTCGTTTTTTCAGACCTTTTTTTGGTAAACGGATAAAGTTCCAGTGTACCCTTCATCCGGTCATTAGAATCTTGGTAGGCGTTGGTGCCCAGTAGGATTGTTTCACCAGCATCGAACAAGGTCTGTTCCTTTAGCGCACTCTCCTTTATTTTTTGTTGGATTTTTCCAGTTTCGAGCGCCTTCAAAAATCCACCCGAAGCTTCAATTTGTTTAAAAAGGGCCAACGCTTTTTGTGCCAATTGATGGGTGAGGGATTCAATGTAGAACGCTCCATTTGTAACGTGGGCGATATTCTCAAAATAACTCTCTTCTTTCAAAAGAATCAGCTGATTGCGACTTATCCGTTCTGCAAAGTCGTTGTCCTTGTGGTAAAGGGCATCGTACGGAAGATTACAAATCGTATCCGCGCCGCCTAAAATGCCCGACATGCACTCAGAGGTGGTCCGTAGCATGTTTACATTGTAATCGTAAAGCGTCTTGTTCCTTTTTGAAGGAACTGCCAGAATATGGCATTCCGTATCTATACCGTAGTCCGAGGCCAATGATGCCCATAACCATCTAAGTGCTCTAATTTTGGCAATTTCAAAAAAATAGTTACCTCCAACGGCCACTTTAAAAGCGGTCTTTGGAAACGCTGTTGAAAATTCGTTCAAATATTCATGGGCATGGGAAAGCCCATAGGCCAACTGTTGTACCAGGTTTGCTCCAGCATTCTGGTACAGCGTGGTATCTATGGCAAAAGGATATGCGAAATCAGTTTCTGCAGTGAGATGGATAAGCCTTTGAAGGACTTCTGTGTCTTCCTTTTGGGAACGGTACCAATTTCCGGTCCGTGCCAAATTGCCGATACTATCGACATGTAGATGGAGCTGCGTCGGCAAAGTTTTCAGGGAAGTGAGCAGTTTTTCAATAGGCCCCTGTGCCAAAAAGCTAAAGTTGAAATGGATGGGAGTGTTTGGGACTTCTATTCCTTTTAAAAGTTCCACCAGGTCAATTTGGTCGTTAGGAACAGTAAAAATCAAGCTTTCAACACCTTTTTTTAGGAACCCTCTGGCTTTTTTATTGGTTTTGACCGTATCCCCTACATAAAGGGATTGGGCAATTTTCCAAGTTCTGGGTTTTTGTTCCAGGACCTCAAAATCTTTTACATCCTCTGAGTTATAGAAGGGTTTTATCTTGATACCTTCAGGAGATTCCCAGACCAGGGTATCATTATAATCCGCTCCTTTGAGGTCATATTGTATTTTTTGTTTCCATTGTTTGGCGGAAACCTCTGAAAATTCGTCAAATAAACCGGGTTTATTCATTCTTCTTGGTTTTTAGACTGTCTTCATACTCTATCAAGAAAATCTCCTCGCCATCCTTTTTCATATAGTATTTTTCACGGGCATACTTTTCAAGTTCATTGGAATCTGAAAGCTTCTCCAAAATTTCTTTGTCCTTGGCTATTTCACCGGTCAAAAACTGTTTTTGTTTTTCCAACTTTTTGATTTCTTTCCGCAGTTCCAAATGAATCAGTAAGGAATTTGTATCGAAGAAAGTCATCCAGATTACAAAAATTGTTAAGACCAGAACGTACATATTGGTCATTACCTTGAACCATTTCTTTTTTTTCAGCGCTTTCCAACCCATGCTATCATAACTTATCGTTTATAATGGTACGCACCATATCTACAGCTACGGTATTGTAATGGTTGTTGGGGATAATCAGGTCCGCAAATTCTTTGGAGGGTTCAATAAACTGCTCGTGCATGGGTTTTACTGCGTTCTGATAGCGGTACAAAACTTTTTCCAAATCGTGTCCCCGTTCCCTGATATCTCTTTGGAGTCTTCGTATCAATCGTTCATCAGAGTCTGCATGTACATAGATTTTTATATCGAATAGGTCTCGTAACTTGGGATTGCTTAGCACCAGAATCCCTTCAACGATGATGACTTTTCTTGGGTGTACGGTTATCGTTTCATCCAAACGGGTTTCCTCTACGAAGGAATAAATCGGTTTCTGGATGGGTTCTCCTCGCCGCAATTGTTCAAGATGGGAAATCAGTAACTCAAAATCTATGGAATTGGGGTGGTCAAAGTTCACCTGCCCACGTTCCTTTTTTGTCAAATGGTCAAGGTCATTATAATACGAATCTTGGGAAATTACCCCGACTTCATCTTCCGGGAGTTCCTGAACAATTTGATTGACCACGGTCGTCTTTCCACAACCCGTGCCCCCAGCGATTCCTATAATGAGCATTGTCAAAAATTTGATATCAAAAGTAAGCATTTGATAAGATTTTTGGTCATCCCTACAGCGTGCATAGTTAGGATTTGTTTCCAAAGAAATGAATGACCGCTGTCATAAAATGAAAAAGTTTATGGTACTAGTTTTGTGCTGGATTATCGCTTTAATCTTATCTTTAACTGACTAACAACAGACAACCTATCCATGGATGAACCGTATTCTATCACGGCCAATGAAGGCCACGAATTTCAGCTGAAACGAGACGATATTTCCCATCTGGACATTTTACAAGTAGGAGAAGACAAGTTCCATTTGTTAAAGGATGGAAAGTCGTTCCATATCGAGATTTTGGCAGGTGATTTCAAAGGACTTCAGTATACCGTGAAGGTGAATGGAACTGAATACAAAACCGCTATAAAGACCCCATTGCTCCGTCTTATCGAAAAAATGGGATTCGCGACCAATGGGACAAAGAATGTTGCATCTATTGAAGCACCTATGCCGGGACTTATTCTGGAAATTTCGGTCAAAGAAGGACAACAAGTAAGAGAAAACGATTCCCTTTTGATTCTGGAGGCCATGAAGATGGAAAACAGTATCGCCTCCCCCAGGGATGGGGTCGTGAAAAGCATATCTGTAAAACAGGGGGATGCCGTTGAGAAAAAACAGATTTTATTAACTTTTGAATAAAGCGCATGAAAAAAATACTGGTCGCCAATCGAGGAGAAATTGCTTTGCGGGTGATGCGCACGGCAAAAAAAATGGGGATTCGTACGGTTGCGGTGTTTTCTGAAGTGGATAGAAACGCTCCTCATGTCCGCTTTGCCGACGAGGCGGTCTGTATCGGTGCCGCCCCCTCCAATCAGTCCTATCTGGTAGGTGAGAAAATTATTGAAGTTGCCAAAGCTTTGGAGGTGGATGGGATTCACCCGGGCTATGGTTTTTTAAGTGAGAATGCGGACTTTGCCGAAGCTGTTGAAAAAAACGGCATAACTTTCATTGGGCCGAAATCAAAGGCAATTCGAATCATGGGAAGCAAGCTGGAGGCGAAAGAGGCCGTAAAAGACTATGACATTCCCATGGTACCCGGAATTGACGAAGCCATTACCGATGTGAAAGCGGCCAAACGGATAGCTTCGGAAATAGGGTACCCAATTTTGATAAAAGCTTCCGCTGGGGGTGGAGGAAAAGGAATGCGGGTAGTTGATGATCCCTCCCGCTTTGAATCCCAAATGGAGCGGGCCATTAGTGAAGCCACATCCGCTTTTGGCGATGGTTCGGTTTTTTTGGAAAAATACGTAACATCACCCAGGCATATTGAAATCCAAGTGATGGCGGACACCCATGGCAACGTACTCCACTTTTTTGAAAGGGAATGCAGCATTCAGCGAAGACATCAAAAGGTTGTGGAAGAGGCTCCGTCTTCCTTGCTCACCCCAGCGCTTCGGAATGCTATGGGCGATGCAGCCGTTAAAGTAGCGAAGGCATGTGATTATGTAGGGGCAGGTACCGTGGAGTTTTTGATGGATGCCGATATGAACTTTTACTTCTTGGAAATGAATACGCGTTTGCAAGTGGAGCATCCTGTAACAGAAATGGTAACCGGAGTGGATTTGGTAGAGTTCCAAATCAAGGTTGCACGCGGTGAAGCATTGCCCTTGAGCCAAAGTGATATAACCATTGAAGGCCACGCCATGGAACTCAGGGTCTACGCTGAAGATCCCCTGAACGATTTCTTGCCCAGTGTGGGTCAATTGGAAACCTACAGATTGCCGGAAGGGGAAGGAATACGGGTAGATAATGGGTTTGAGGAGGGAATGGATGTTCCCATTTATTATGATCCCATGCTGTCTAAGCTGATTACCTATGGTAAAACCCGCGAAGAGGCCATAGAATTGATTTTGAAAGCAATTGAAAACTATAAAATCAAGGGTGTGCAGACCACCTTGCCGTTCGGTACCTTTGTTTTTGAGCATGAAGCGTTTCGCTCGGGTGATTTTGATACCCACTTTGTCAAAAACCATTATTCACCAGAAGCTATAAAAACAAAAAGTGCCAATGAAGCTGAAGTCGCTGCCATGATGGCGCTAAAAATATACTTTGAAGACCAAAAAATAGTACAACTTCCCTCAAATTAAGCATAATATGGATTCCAAATTACGGACCCTTCAAAAAAGAATAGAACAAGCGCATTTAGGAGGAGGTGAAAAGCGAATCGCCAAACAACATGCGAAGAAAAAATTGACCGCCAGAGAACGGATCCACTACTTATTGGATGAGGGTTCTTTTGAGGAAATGGGGATTTTGGTCACACATCGAACCACAGATTTTGGCATGGACAAAGAGATTTACTTTGGAGATGGTGTAGTTACGGGCTATGGTACCATCAACGGCAGGTTGGTATATGTTTATGCACAAGATTTTACTGTTTTTGGTGGGGCATTGTCCGAAACCCACGCTGAGAAAATCTGCAAGGTCATGGATTTGGCCATGAAAGTGGGAGCTCCAATTATTGGATTGAATGATTCTGGAGGTGCCAGAATTCAAGAAGGGGTCAAATCTTTAGGAGGTTATGCCGATATTTTTTATCGAAACGTCCAAGCTTCTGGGGTGATACCCCAAATTTCGGCAGTCATGGGACCCTGCGCTGGGGGAGCGGTGTATTCTCCCGCGATGACCGATTTTATAATTATGGTGGAAGAGACCAGTTATATGTTTGTCACAGGACCGAATGTTGTAAAAACCGTGACCAATGAAGAAGTAAGTTCCGAAGAACTGGGTGGGGCAAGTACCCATGCGGTCAAATCGGGCGTGGCCCATAAAACCTCGAATAACGACGCCGCTTGTTTGGATGACATAAAAAAACTATTGGATTATCTTCCACAGAGCAACAAGGAGATACCACAACCCAAACCTTTCAAGTTGGGAGAGGAGATCCGCGAGGAACTTTCAAGCATTGTACCCGATAATCCCAACAAACCTTATGATATGCACGAGATTATCCATGGGATCATAGACTATGGTACCTTCTATGAAATCCACAAGGATTATGCGGAAAACATTATTGTAGGGTTTGCTAGACTAGGGGGTAGGAGTATAGGTATCATTGCAAACCAGCCGATGTTCTTGGCAGGTGTTCTAGGTGTCAGTAGCTCTCAAAAAGCAGCTCGATTTACCCGGTTCTGTGACGCGTTCAATATTCCTTTATTGGTTTTGGTGGATGTGCCTGGATTTCTCCCCGGTACGGACCAGGAGTGGAACGGTATTATCATCCATGGGGCCAAATTATTGTATGCCCTAAGTGAGGCTACGGTGCCCCGGGTAACGGTAATTACCCGAAAGGCGTATGGCGGGGCTTATGATGTAATGAACTCCAAACACATTGGTGCCGATTTTAATTTTGCGTGGCCAACTGCGGAGATTGCCGTAATGGGTGCCAAAGGAGCCAGTGAAATCATTTTTCGAAAAGAGATCGCCGCTGCGGAAAATCCTGAAGCCAAATTGAAGGAGAAGGAAGCCGAATATGCCGATAAGTTCGCCAACCCCTATAGAGCTGCCAGAAGAGGTTTCATTGATGAGGTAATACTTCCTAAAAACACAAGAAGGAAATTGTTAAAAGCCTTTGCCATGTTGGAGAAAAAAGAAGTGCAGACCCCAAAGAAAAAGCATGGCAACATTCCTTTGTGATATTTTTAATTCCGCAACACGTTAATAAAACGTAAATACTGGTCAAAAAAACCACTTGGTCAACTAGGGTTGTCTAATTTTGCCAGATGCAAAAAGAAAGCCAGAAACCAAGTTTCGAATTTATGGCACTGATGGCCGCACTAATGTCCATTGTGGCACTGTCCATTGATACCCTCCTGCCTGCGATTCCGAATATTGGTCAAACGATTAACAGCTTGGACCCAACCCAAAATCAGAAACTGATAACCATGATTTTTTTGGGATTGGGTGTGGGACAGTTATTTTTTGGGCCACTTTCCGATTCTTATGGTCGAAAACCTGTTGTATATCTGGGCATGGCAGTTTTTGGAATAGCGAGCTTTATATGCCTTTGGGCACCCAGT
This sequence comes from uncultured Allomuricauda sp., assembly GCF_937884665.1. Taxonomy (GTDB): domain Bacteria; phylum Bacteroidota; class Bacteroidia; order Flavobacteriales; family Flavobacteriaceae; genus Flagellimonas. Next base: position 24,578 of record NZ_CAKZYF010000161.1, read on the forward strand.
TTAGAGTGGATGATCGTAGGGCGTATTTTACAAGGTATCGGACTTTCCGTGGCACGAAGTATAGCGATTTCCATAATCAGGGACACCTATAATGGTAATCTAATGGCAAGGGTGATGTCTTTTGTCACGGCTTTTTTTATCCTGGTCCCCGTGATTGCTCCTTCCTTGGGCAAGATTATCTTGGACATCGCTAATTGGCAGGCTATTTTTTATGTTCAATTGATATGCACTTTGATCGTAGGGCTATGGTTTTGGAAAAGACAACCAGAAACGCTTCGTCCAGAATACAAAATTCCTTTTTCGAGCACTGTTTTCGTGGACGGCCTAAAAGAATTCATGCGATATCGGGAAACCGTGGCATTTACCCTGGCCTCTGGTTTTATAACTGGTGCTTTTTTGGTGTATTTGAGTGCCTCCCAGCATATTTTTGAGGATTTATATGGCCTGAAGGACTCCTTCCCCTATATTTTTGCCGGTCTGTCTATTTCCATTGGTCTTTCCACCTTTTCAAACGGTACCTTGGTCTTGCGTTATGGTATGTGGAAGCTATCCTACATGGCGCTGTTGGTTTTTTGTTTGGTGGCCCTTCTCTTTGTATTTCTTTTTTGGGGAACGGGTAATCCCAATGTGATCATACTGATTGTTTTCCTTTCGCTTCAATTCTTTTGTTTGGGATTCATGTGGGGTAATTTTCGTTCCATTGCCATGCAGCCGATAGGGCATATTGCAGGAATTGGAGCAGCGATAAATGGCTTCATTTCTACTGTAATTTCCATCCCAATAGCCACCTTTATCGGAAGTTTTGTAGAGGACACCGTACTTCCATTATTTATGGGACTGGCCGTTTGCGGTATTATTTCCGTAGTTATATTTCGGATGGCCAAAAAGTCCAAAAAGTTGGCTACGGTAAAATGATTGTTTATGGTTTTGGATAGAAAATAACACCACTGCAACTATCCTCCTTTGCGCCTGTGACAGAAGAGAAAATATTGATTTCGTTTTCCTCACATAACACCCCCATTAAAGCGAATACCAGGGCTTCCTTATAGGAAATCAGTATTTTGGACGGAATATGGAGTTCCACCTTTGGCCCCAGTTTCTGACGTAGGGTTTCTATGAAAAATGTGTTCAAGGCTCCACCGCCCGTCACGAACATCTTGTTTTTTGGTTTGGAAAGATGTTTGTTTATCTCTAACGCGATTTGTCCACAGTTGTGGTGGATAAAAGTGGACAGCAAGTCTGGGATACGGGCCTGGGAATTATCTATCAAAGGGACCACCTCCCCAAGAAACCACTCATACCCGGTGGATTTTGGATGGGGAAGCCGATAATACGCTAAGCTATCCAACGCATTTTCAAGTTCAGGAATACACTTTCCACTTCGGGCCAATTGTCCTCCCTCGTCATACTCAAGGGCTATCTTTTGGGTGATGTAGTTAAGGGGCATGTTGGCCATTCCAATATCCAGGGCAATTCGCTTCCCCTCTTTTTCGAAGGAAACGTTGCTAATTCCCCCTAAATTGAGGCAAAAGTCGAACGCTTGAAACAAAAGCTGGTCCCCAATCGGGACCAAAGGGGCTCCCTGTCCCCCCAACTGTACATCCTTAGTCCGAAAATCACAGATTACTTTTTTACCCGCGGTATCAGCAAGCAATTGGCCAGCTCCAAGCTGAAACGTGAACCCCTCTTCCGGGCGATGGTGTGACGTATGTCCATGACTGGCGATGAAATCTATCTCCAAGTCTTTTTCCAGTATAAAGTGCCTTGCTTGTTGTCCCAACCAAATCCCATAGTCCTCATCTAGCGACTTGTGGTCTTTGTCACCGAGATGTATGGCGTTTTTCAACTTATTTTTTTGAATGGGATCGTAAGAAATCGCTCTTGTTTCTTCAATTGAAAAATTCCATTGTGCCCCTTTTTTGGAAAAACAACAATACGCCATATCCAAACCATCCAAGGAGGTTCCGGACATCATCCCAAGAACTCGGTATTCCTTCATTTTAGCTTTTTTATTTGGATGAGAAGTGAAATGGGCTGCGATTCGTTGTTGATTATTTCCTTAATGGTGAACGAACTATTTTCCATTCTTTCGAAGACTTCGACCCAATCTTCAAATATTCGTGCATACCAAGAATGACCATCCGTAAAATTACCAGGAAGTCCTTTCCAGGAATCAGAAATCCATTGGCTTTTGTAGGGCATCCCGTTTTGAATCAAAAAATAAGGATGGAGCGTTTGAATGACAATATGCCCCTTTGATTTAATTACTTGAAGCGCGTTTTCCAATAGCTCTTGCATATTTTCCTTTACATAAAGGCAAAAATTAAAAACGGCCAGATCAAACGGAACTTCGGGAATTGCTTTTCCTCCAATCATCTCCTCAAAGCTGAGTTTATGATAAATGCCCCATTCAGATTTTCTAGCTTCGATGAGCAACTCCTCTACAGCATCAAATCCAACCGCGTTCATTCCCAGTTTGCACATTTCCCGTGTCAACCAACCTTCTCCACAACCGAAATCCGCTACTTTTTTTGGGTTTAATGCGGTTACCGCGTCCAGTATGGCCTTATTGGTGAACTTACGGGACGGGATGCGATGATTTTGAATGGTTTCTGTCCATTCCTTGGCATTTTTTTTCCAAGAGGAAATAATTTCAGATTTCATGATGATTCATTTTTAATTGGACGGGAAGTCTTCCAAGGGCAGGGATTTTGCCCGTGAAGTGTTGGTATGCTATTTTCTGGAATTCGGGAAAATCTTGATAAACCAGTACATAGGCGTTTGCCCTGTTCCATGGTAACAGATTTAGGACAAGCGGGTTTCCAAACAGGTATACCGAGCAATTGCCCAAATTGAGCAAATCATTTAATGCGTTCAGTAGTGCGGAATCAAATCTAAAAATATTTTGGGGCTTAACAGAAGGAGGAAATAAGGCGATAACAATGTGATTTTTGTTTTTGGACCTATTTTGAACCAGTTCCAAGGAGGGAGGGGCGAGTGTATGGGTTTCGATTCCCAGAATTTCCTCCAAATTTGTGGAAAACAAATTTGTTTTTGGATTCCCTATTATCAGATTTAAGGCATTCTCATAAGGGTTGTTTACTAGCTTTTTATGGGCGTCCCCAAAAAGTTCAGTGATACAGTTTTTTGCTATTTCCAGATTGAGCTGCTCTGTGGACAACATCATATCATTTTCTGAATCCGATAGTTTAAAGGATTTCTGTTTTAATTTCCAAACGCGTTCGAAACTGGTTTGGATACGCATATCATCTTTTTGTAAAATGATTTTTTCGATGGCTTCCTCAGGATGTTCAGAAAAACAAAACATGTCCATTCCTGCCCTAAATGCCTCCAATTCCAAATCTCCCTTTTCCGGAAAACGCTTCGATACAGCGTGCATGTTGAGGGCATCAGAGATAATTACACCTTCAAAACCCAACCGATTGCGCAGTATTTCGGTGATGACCTTCTTGGACAAGGTGGCAGGTTTTTCCGAATCGTCTACTTGGGGCAATGCCAAATGTCCGATCATTATGGAATCTATATGTTCGGGCAAGAGCTTTTCGAAAGGATAACATTCATTTTTTAGGAGTTCTCTTTCTGACTTATCAATGACTGGTAGCGCCAAATGGGAGTCGGTTTTGGTATCGCCATGCCCCGGAAAGTGTTTCAAGCAGTTTAAGATCCCTACATCTCGCATTCCCTTAAGGTAGGCTTTGGCTTTTTGGGTCACCTGTTCTTTGTCATCCCCAAAGGAACGGTATCCAATTACTGGGTTTTCCAAATTGCTGTTGATGTCTACCACAGGAGCCAGGTTCCAATGTATGCCAGCTTTGAGACAGTCCATGCCTATTTTTCGACCGACCTCGTAAATCAGGTCCTCCTTATGCCTTAGTGCGCCAAGGGTCAAGGCATAGGGATATCGGGGTGTGTTTTCTATACGCATGGCCAGTCCCCATTCTGCATCTATGGCGATAAGTAAAGGCGTATTTGCTGCTTTTTGGTATTTTTTGACCAAAGTTTTGAGTCGTTCGTAGCTATTTTCATTAAAGAGTACCTTTTTTTTACCTTCAAAGTTGGTTGCAGCGCTGGCTCTGCTATGAAAAAAACAAAGAGCCCCGACATGCTTTTCGGTAATTATCCTTTCCACTTTTTCTACCTCTTCATCAGAATCGTTGATAAAAACGGCCAACATAAACAGTTGCCCCACCTTTTGTGCTACTGTAAATTCATCGGCATTGCCCAAGTCAATTCCTGAATCGTTATTCATTGGAGTAGGTGGTTTTTTTGCCATATTCCGGCGGATACTCCAAAAATGGAAGCAATAAAAATGCGGGTAACGCGGCGAAGACCACCCAAGTAAAAAAGCCCGAATAGCCCAACCACTCTTGGATGTAGCCGCTCAACATTCCCGGTAGCATCATTCCAAGGGCCATGAAACCCGTGGCAATCGCATAATGAGACGTTTTTGATACACCCTCGGCTATATAAATAAGAAATATTAAAAAAGCAGCGAACCCAAAGCCATAACCGAACTGTTCCACGACGACCGTACCGACCACAGCGATTATATTTTGCGTTTGCGTAAATGCCAATATTGCATACAGTGCATTCGGTAAATTAAGTGCCAATAGCATAGGGAGCATCCACTTTTTAAGACCGTCCCTAGAAATCAAAATACCTCCTGTAATTCCTCCCAGGGATAGCATAATGATTCCAACGGTACCATAAATGGTTCCAACTGCTTCGGTACTAAAGCTGAGCCCTCCTACCTGTAGTTCGTCCAAAAGAAAAGGTGAGGTCATTTTGACCAGTTGGGATTCCCCAAGTCTGTACAGTAGTATGAATAAAATAGCGATTCCAATCTGTTTTTTCTGGAAGAAAGTAAGGAACACTTCGGAAAAACTGGTTGGCTTCCCGTGCTCTGACGTCTCCGATCCTTCAAATTTTGGAGCTACAAAGAAATTCAATAAGGTCAATACAAACATGAGTCCAGCAGTACAGGTCATCGTAATGGACCATGCCTTGGTATTATCGCCATATTCCCCCTCCAAAAAGCCGGCAAAAATAACCAACAAACCTTGTGCCGTGACCATGGCCAATCTATAAAAAGTACTTCTTAGGCCAATAAAAAAAGATTGTTTTTTTTGACTGAGGCCTATCATGTAATATCCGTCTGATGCGATATCATTTGTGGCCGATGCAAAAGCGGACATCCAGAAAAAAGCAAGGGTAATGGTAAAAAATGCAGTGGTAGGAAGGAAAAAGCCAATCCCCAAAAAGGAAAGGGCCACCAATAACTGCATACTTAAAAACCATTTTCTTTTGGTTCCCTTCAAGTCCACTAATGGACTCCATAACGGTTTTATGACCCATGGTAGATATAACCAGCTGGTATACAAACCTATATCCGCATTACCAATTCCAAGACGTTTATACATGATGACCGAAACGGTAACCACAATAACGTAAGGAATGCCTTGGGTAAAGTATAGGGACGGAATCCAGGCCCACGCTCGGGTATCTTTTTCCACTACCCTCATGTATTCCGCTTTAGGAGATTTTCGTAGATACTCTTTCCTGAACCTTCAATCACTTTGGCGTGGACCGTTTTTTCATAGTATTCGATGGGTCCGACACCACCAATTATTGCATAGGCGTATCCCATTTCCTTTAATGCATCCAGAGCTTTTACCAAGAGTACTTTGCCCAAGCCTTTGCCCCGTTCAGAAGAAAGCACACCCGTAGGGCCAAAAAAATTCCTCGCAGAACATTCAAAACAGGCAAAACCTAAAATATCCTGATTCCGTTGTGCAATAAAACAGCTAACGGGAATACGGTTGAAAGCAACATCCATTTCATCGCCCCAGTTGGCACTGAAGGCTTTGGTGACCCAATTGACAAGGATACGCTTTTCCGCGGCAATCGGTTTTCTGAAAACGATATTTTCAGTGGTACGGAGCCGTTCTACATCGGAAGTGACATCCGGTAAATCCATAAGTCGAACCAGCATATCTTTCATTATAACTGTTTTGGATTGAGCATTAAAGAAGGTGTCTTGTTACCATAAATATCTTGAACAAGAATTTGTATGGTCTTTCTTTTCAACCTTCCCGAGATTGCAATTTTATCATGGATGTTTTCCTGTCCTGCGGAAAGATAGCTTTTTTTAAATAGGATTTTAGCTCCGCTGCTTTTATTCGCTTCAAAGTAGTACAACAGATACCTTGGAATACTGTCAAAATGCGCCAGTTTTATTTCCAGTGTGTCCCGTGATACCGTCTTGGAATTTATTTCTACAGGGGCAAGGATACGATTTTGACTGGTTTTCAAAGTTGGATTAATCACCGGTGATGCGTACCATTTTTTTATCTTCTTGACCACTTTTTCATGTTGGCCTTTTAACGACTTTGCACTAAAAAAGATATTTCCATCGAGTTCGGGGGTCCCTCTTGTAAATTGAAGCTGTTCGGGGATTTCATTTTTCCGGTTCCAAGCCTTGTCCGCATTATTTTTGATTTTGTAAGCACCGTTCCCCAAATATATTTTTGTTGAAATCTTTTGCGAAGCCCACCATGTGGCAACATTGCGGTAAGAGGCTGGAGGATAATCCATACTCCAATATGCTTGCGGCGCCAAATAATCTACCCATCCTTTTTCCGCCCAAAGAAGTGGATTGGCATACAGGTCATCATAGGTGGTCTGCCCCGCTTGGGTATCAGATCCCAAAGAGTCCTTACTTTTATTTCTCCATACTCCAAATGGACTGATTCCAAACTGTACCCAAGGCTTTCTTTTTTTTATTGTACGGTGCACATGGGCCACCAAAGAATCCACATTGCTTCTCCGCCAATCTGCAAGGCTTTGTTCAGGTAACCCATAGGTTTGAAAATCCAGGGAATCGGTAAAGGTCTCTCCTTTGATTTTATAGGGGTAAAAATAATCGTCGAAATGAATGGCGTCGATGTCGTAGTTTTCTACCAGTTCCTGGACTACTTTGGAAAATTTGTTTCGGACCTGGGGTAATCCTGGATTGTAGTAGAATTTTTTCCCATAGCGGACCATCCAATCCCGATGCAGGAAAAAATCGTGGGAAGTATCTAGCCCCAAAGTATCTAAATCAAAGGTAGCGCGATAGGGATTTAACCAAGCGTGGAACTCCATATCACGGATATGTGTTTCTTCTATCATCCATTTCAATGGGTCTTTGGAATCTGCAGGTGCCCTTCCTTGTTTTCCCGTAAGATATTTTGACCACGGCGCCAACTCTGTGGGATAAAAGGCATCTCCAGCCGTTCGGACTTGTACAATAACGGCATTGAAATTCAAATTTTGATAGAATTCAAGAAGGTCAATGAAATCTTTCTTTTGTTTGGTTACGTTGTCTTCTGCATTTTTGGGCCAATCAATATTCACCACTGTGGCCATCCAGACCCCCCTAAACTCCGCTTCAGGGGAAGGCCCCAAATACCTACTTGAGGAACAGGAAGCCAACAGGATAGTTAATAAAAATGAACAAGGAATAAATCGCATACGAATAAAAAAGACCTACCTGAAGATTAAAAGTAGGCCTTTTCAGCTTGATTAACTTAAAACTAACAAACTCAAAAATTACGTTTTAAATAGATGGATCATCCGGTGTATTCGGATTACTATTCCTTTCCAGATCAGGATAGGGATAGAAATTCCGGTTTCGTTCTTCCGCAAAGTTCATAGCGGCACCGCTGGGCTCCGGTCTTCCAAATCTCCTACTGTCCTCCAGGCTCATTCCCGTAAAGAGGAGTTCTGCCCTTCTGTTTCGGTATACTTCATTGAGCAAGGCATCCACGGTATTGTCGCCCGAATAGGCGGCCACATTGGCATTAACATCAAAAGGGTCATCTGTATCCGTCAATACTTCATTGAGTGCTGTGGTCGCAGCTGCCAGATTGGGGCTTCCCAACCTGAGATTGGCTTCGGCAATAATTAGGTTCATCTCATCCGGGAGGTAAACCGGGATTGGTTCTGTTATTTCATTGAAGAAACCCGAAACATCTTCAATGGGCAATCCGTTTTGATTCGTTTCATCCAAAGGAACCAGGTAGAATGCCAAGCGTCCGTCCGCAGGGTCAAAAACAAAACTAGGGGGCAATCCAAAATTATCCCTCGGTTTAAAATTAGGAGCATCATTTTGAATGATTCTTGCCCAAATCGGATTTTGATTTTGGGTGTCGTAGGCAAAAATGGACGTTGAGGTCAAATCCACCGCATTTGCCGCTGAAATTGCAGCTTCATAATTGCCTGCAAACAAATTGTAGCGTGCCGTGTACGCCGCAATGGTATTTTCCAAATCAATATTTCCCAAAATGACCCCATCTATGAACTCCATCGAAGCCGCTGTCCCGGACAATTGGGTCGCCGCTTCGGAGAGCAGCGTGATTGCCGTTTGAAATCCTTGGATTCGGGTCACAAATGTGGCATCGTTGTTATTGCTGGTCTCAACGATGACTTGTTCGTAGTTTTGGGCCAAGCTTCCTATAGCCAAAGCTTTGAATAGCTTGGCATGGGCTATCAATCCGCTTTGGGTCCCTGCTTCCAGTTCTATATTGGCAGCATTACTTTCAATATCCTCTGCTAGTTTAATGACCCGCAGCATGGTTGACCAGAGTCCTTGGACATTGGAATTAAAATTGGGCAACGTGGTTCCTCCATCCTCAAGTTCGATCATGTTCTGGAATGTGGTGGTTATGCCTCCTTCCCGAGTTGTAATGGCAGGTGTTTCCACAATCCATCGGATACCCGTGGTCGAATACAATTGTTGCAATCCGACCGCTGCAGCAAAAATTCCTTCTCTTGAAGAAAAAACTTGGTCTTCCGTGGCAGCATTCGGGTTGTCAAAATCAGTTTCACAAGAGAGAAGTCCTAACGTAAGTGAAACTAAAATGCTAACGTATAAAATTGATTTTTTCATCGTACTTGTTTTTTGATTAGAAACTTACATTCACTCCTAACTGATAGGTTCTTGGAATCGGGACCCCTGCAAAGTCGAACCCTCGAACGCCATTGCTTTGTCCCGCGGTGTTGATTTCGGGATCCCATCCCGAATAATCTTCCCAGGAAATCAGATTTCGGCCTACCAGACTCAGTTGTACGTTTTCAATTCCCTTTATTGGAGGTCTAAAATCATAACTCAGTGCTAACTCCCTTAGTTTCACAAAGGAACCGTCTTCCACAAATTCTTCAAAGATACCTGCCTGGGCTCCTCCAAATCCTTTAGGGCGATTACCCAGAAGTTCTTGCCCCACATTGAATCCCCCGCCAAAAATCACGTTGTCCAATAGCCTTCGGTTCCAGTTGAACACATCAAATCCCTGTACGGCATCCAATTGAATCCTTAATTTAAAGTTCTTGTACGCGAATTCGTTTATCAAAGAGCCGAACCAATCCGGATTGGGGTCTCCAATAACCTTAGAACTCGCCCCATCTTCCGTAGTTCCTGCAAATGGAAAACCATCTTCATCCAATGAAATGCTACCGTCGGCGTCCCTGGCGTAAAACTGTCTAAAGAAAACGCCCAATGGTTCCCCTTCTATAACAAAACTAGTGGAGAAGCTACCATCCAATGCGAACTGGCCACCTCCGGCAACCCGGGTCACCACATTCTCATTTTGGGAAAAAGTGGCTGTCACATCCCAAGTAAAATCTTCAGTTTTGATAGGGGCGCCGCGAAGAAGGATTTCAATACCTTCATTTTCCAAGTCTCCCACATTTTCTATACGAGAACCAAATCCTGTGGAAGGGGAGAGTTCACGGGGCAGGAGCAAATCGGTAACATCCTGTTTGTAATAGGTGAATTCGATACCGATGCGATTATTCAACAGTCCCGCATCAAAACCAAATTCGATTTCCTCTTGTCTTTCCGGCGCAATATTGGGATCACCCTGTTCTGGATCCCTTTCCAAAATGTTATCCCCTGCGGGCACTAAACTTGGAGCACCATTTATCGAAAATGGAGAAAACACGGTAAATCTTTGAAAAGCGGATAACGCTGTTAAATTTCCAGCTTGTCCCCAGGATCCTCTTAGTTTAAAGGTATTAAAGACATCCCCGAACGTATTTTCCCAAAAGTCCTCCTCAGATATGATATAAGAGATACTAGCCTTGGCATATAATTGGTTCCGTTCATCTTCCCCAAATGTAGATGCGCCATCCAAGCGAATGGCTCCATTGAGATACAACCTATCCTTGAAACTAAAGGACTGCTGTAAAAAAGAACCCCAATACGAAATTTGGGAACGGGTTTCTCCTTGGGCAAGTATACCACCGTCGCTCGCCACTTCAACCACTGGTGCCAGCCCGTCGGCCTCAATGCCGACCCTATCAAATTCTTCATACTGCCATGAGCCCCCTAAGGTGGTGGTGGACTCAATATTTTCCGTAACGGGTGTTTGATAGGTCAGATTCAAATCACTATTGTATTGAAAATTGTTGATATCCGCCCTTCTTGCAAAACCATCGCCATTTGGGGAGGTATTGTTAATGGGTATAAATGCGGTGGCGGATTGATTGAAAAAGTCAAGCCCCAATAGATAGTTGGCACTCAGTTTATCTGTAATCTTTGCATTCAGACCAATACTGGTAATGAAGCGATTGACTTTTTGACCAAAATCAAAGCGATCTACGGCTTCCAGAGGATTGGTCCTGGGAACGAGTAAGGAGGTCACAGGATACACACCCGATTCATCTGGATTCGGATTGATGGAATTATCGCTAAAGACAAAGCCGGTAATGGCACCATAAGCCGCATTGATACCTCCATTTGGAACATCATTACTGACACTTCGCGTATAGTTAAGTCCTGCATTGATTTCCAGCCAGTCCCATGCTTTTTGTGTAATATTGGTCTTGAAACCTACACGTTGAAAATCCGTGTTCTTGATTATTCCCTCATTGTCCAAAAATGATCCTGAAATATAATAGGACGTCTTTTCATTGCCGCCATTGACGGAGAGGAAGTTTTCCACACCAAAACCGGATTCAAAAAACTCATCTTGATAGTTGAAGCGCTCAACAGGGACCGTTTCGAAATCTGTACGGTCGAAAGGATCGGCCCAAGCCAAAGGAACCGTATTATAATCAATTTCTTTTCGTAGTTCATTTACCCGCACGTTTGTGGAAAAACTGAACTTAGGGTCACCGGTCCTTCCTTTTTTCGTAAAGATTTGAACCACCCCGTTACTTGCCCTTGAACCGTAAATGGCAGCTGCCGCCGCACCTTTGATGATTTCGATACGTTCGATGTCGTTGGGATTTAAATCCACCAGACGGTTTTGGGAGGTGCCTCCGAGGTCTACCAGGTCATTGCTGTTGCTTGAATTACTGATAATAATTCCATCCACGATATACAGCGGGTCTGAATTTCCTAAAACGGTACTGGGTCCCCGAAGTCTTATGCTGATTCCGCCAGCGGGATCCCCGGAATTTTGCTGTACCAAGGCCCCGGTTATCTTACCAGAAATGGCTTGATCCACTGCAATGGCCCCATTGTTAACCAAATCCTCGGATTTTACCGAAGATATCGCATTACCGAGCGTGCGTTTGTTCACCCCAACAGAGTTACCGGTGACAACTACCTCGTCCAAGCTAAGTAAATCCTCCACAAGAACCACATCGGTGACCACAGTTAAGGAGGAGCCCAAATCAATGTTCAAATTCTGTGTGGTAAAGCCCAAAGAACTTACACCCAATGTAAATGAACCAGATTCGAGGGTAGCGGTAAAGCTGTAATTCCCGTCAAAATCTGATATGGTCCCGAAGGAAGTTCCTTCGATAAAAACAGAGGCGCCTGATAACGGTAAGTTCGTCCCGCTCTCTGTAACGGTTCCATTGAACGTGTATTGGCTTTGTCCCCATATCGAAGAAGAGGTAAGAAAGCAAAGCAATACGGCAAGCGGGAACTCGATTTTCAAATAATCATACAGTTTTCGCATACAGAAGTTAGTTTTTAGTTAATATTAAAGTGATACCGTACAAATCCTTCCATGGCCTCATACTCGGCCATTCCCAAAGCGTTGTAACGGTTTGCGGTCTCCTTGTTCCGCTGTTCGGCCCGTTGCCAAAACTCCCTTTCATCATTGCCGGGAAACATGGCACTGTCCTTTTGGGACTGATGTTTAAAGATTGCATTTATCTTTCGGGCCATGTCCTTGGGACCAATGGGCACGGCCATTTCCATATCCGCTACCTCCCATTCCTGCCAAGCACCCCGATACAACCACACATAGCAATTGTTTATCCAATCCTTTCTATGTTTTATCGCAAGTTCTATTGCTTTGAATATTACTTCTAGGCATACCCGATGTGTGCCATGTGGGTCGGATAGGTCGCCCGCAGCAAATATCTGTTCAGGCCTTAATTTGTTCAATAAGTCATAAGTTATCCGGATGTCCTCCTGGGAAAATGGTTTCTTTTTTACGGTACCGGTTTCATAGAACGGAAGGTTCAAGAAATGGGCATTTTTTTCGGGTATTCCACAATAACGACATGCGGCAAGGGCCTCGCCGCGACGTATCAACCCTTTAAATTCTTGAATTTCTTCACTGTCTATCTGCCCTGGTTTTTTAAAAGCCAAAAACTGTCGTACCTCTTTGAATTTTTTCTTCAATCCTTTATTTTCTTGTTGTACCGCTGTGGCAAAATCCAAAAACCGGATTACCTCGTCATCAAAAACTGCAATATTTCCGGATGTTTGATAAGCGATATGAACATCGTGTCCTTGGTCCACCAAACGCAATAGGGTGCCCCCCATAGAAATGACGTCATCATCAGGATGTGGGCTAAAAATCAGTGAAGTTTTAGGATGGGGATTGGCCCTTTCTGGGCGCTGACCATCATCGGCATTAGGTTTTCCACCTGGCCATCCCGTGATGGTCCGTTGAAGTTCATTGAATACTTTCAGGTTAATCTGTTCGGCCGAACCGATTTCAGCGACCAGATTTCCCATTCCGTATTCATTGTAATCTTCATTGGTAAGCTTTAGAATCGCCTTCTGCAAGCGTTCCGAAAGCCATATGGTGGCACTTTTGATAAGATGGTCGTTCCAAGCGCATTCTTCCACCAACCACGGTGTCTTTATCCGGGTAAGCTTTGATGCTGAAGCTCCGTCCAACACAAAATCACAATTACCGTGATGCTGCAGGAAAGTGGCGGGAATAGATTCTTTTATGGGGCCTTCCACGGCTTGTTGGATAACATCGGCTTTTCCCTCGCCCCATGCCATTAGAATTATTTTCTTGGCGGACAATATGGTTCCCACTCCCATGGTTATGGCTCGTTTGGGAACATTTTCCTGACCAAAAAAATCGCTGGCCGCATCGAGTCTGGTGACGCGGTCAAGTCGAATCAATCGCGTTTTACTGTTCAAAGATGAACCGGGCTCATTGAATCCGATGTGTCCCGTGCGACCAATACCTAAAAGCTGTATATCGATGCCCGTCACATTCTCGACTTTTTTTTCGTAGGCCAAACAGTATTCCCGAATATCTTCAGAGGAAAGGTTGCCATCGGGAATATGCACATTTTCACGCTTGATATCGATGTGGTCAAAAAGATGTTCGTTCATAAAGCGGACATAGCTATGAATGGAATCGGGTTCCATGGGGTAGTATTCGTCCAAATTAAAGGTGATGACATTGGAAAAACTCAGTCGACCTTCGTTATGAAATTGGACCAAGTATTCATATACCTTGGTGGGAGTAGATCCTGTGGCCAGACCGATTACCGCTTTTTTTCCATCTTTTTGCTTCTGCTGAATTAAACCTGCTATTTCATTGGCCACGAAGAGAGATGCCTGGTTGGAATCTTCTTGTATAATGGTATGTATTTTTTCAAATTTTCGCGCTTCCGTCAGATTGGAATCCATAAAATGCTCGTATAGTGTTCTTGCAAAAAATAGAATAGTCCTATTCAAATGTAGGCAAAAAACAGCAAATAGTATGATAAAATGCCGTATTTGTCGATTTTTGATTATTTTTCTGTCAGTTTTGCCGTATTTTGCTGTAATTAAATATCACTTTAAGATTTATTTAACTTTGCGCTCCGTATGCTAAAGGAAGAAAGACACCAATTCATTCTTAATGAAGTGAGGATCCACAATAAGGTATTGCTTACCGATATTGCGGATTTGTTGAAAGTCTCTGTAGATACCGTCAGAAGGGATATTAAGGAATTACACCGTTCCGAGCAGTTGAAAAAAGTGCATGGCGGTGCGGTATCGTTGGGTTTCAATACCTATAGTCCCGTTGGTAAAAAGGTGTACTCCTTGGAAAAAAAATCACAGATAGCTGAAAAGGCCATCACTTTGCTAAAAGAAGGACAGGTCATTCTGCTGAGTGGAGGAACAACCAATCTTGAGTTGGCGCGAAGACTTCCAACCAAAATGAAACTTACCTGTTTTACGCCAAGCTTGCCCATCGCGGTACAGCTATTGACAAAAACCAACATAGAAGTCATTTTTATAGGTGGCCGGCTTTCTAAAGACTCACAAATAACGATAGGAGGGAGCGCTATTAACATGTTATCTGAAATAAAAGTGGATATTTGTTTTTTGGGCACCAATTCCATACATCCCTTGGAAGGATTGACCGAGTTTGATTGGGAGATTGTACAGATGAAAAAAGCTATGATCCACAGTTCCAGAAAGGTGGTTTCTCCATGTATTTCTGAAAAAATAGGGTCTTTACAACGGTATAAAATTTGTGGTGTTGAGGAAATTGATGTTCTGATTACCGAATTGGAACCTTGGGATATAAAATTGGATGCCTTTAAAACGATGAACCTGCAAGTATTGTGATTGTGAACGAAAAGCACATTAAAATAACCGAAGAACCCTCCCACTATGATGAATTGGAGGAAATGGATACAGTGGATATTGTCTCCAGCATTAACAACGAAGACAAAAAAGTGGCCGATGCAGTGGCCCAAGTACTTCCCAAAATAGCAAGACTGGTGGACGAAACTACCTCAAGATTTGAAAAAGGAGGGCGTTTGTTCTACATAGGAGCAGGTACAAGTGGAAGGTTGGGCATACTGGATGCATCTGAGATACCGCCTACATTTGGCATGCCCCATGATCGGGTCATTGGTTTAATTGCGGGAGGGGATGGAGCAATAAGAAAAGCAGTTGAATTTGCCGAAGATGATACACAACAAGCTTGGAACGACCTTGGCGAATTTGAAATCAACAAAAATGATGTCTTGGTTGGGATTGCAGCATCTGGCACAACTCCTTATGTTTTAGGTGGGATACGAGATGCCAAAAAAAGAAATATTCTCACCGCTGGAATCACAAATAACCCTGGTTCACCCCTTGCTCTAGAAAGTGACATTGCCATTGAAGTGGTGGTAGGTCCGGAGTTTGTTACAGGAAGTACTCGGATGAAAAGCGGAACCAGTCAGAAAATGGTTCTCAATATGATTTCAACGGCACTCATGATTCGAATTGGTCGCGTAAAAGGCAACAAAATGGTGAATATGCAACTGAGCAATACCAAACTGGTGGATAGGGGCACGCGCTACTTGGTTGAAGCGTTGGGATTGGATTATGAGGAAGCAGAAAAAGTCCTTATCGAATACGGTTCCGTAAAAAAGGCGATGGAAGCCTTGAGGCCGTTATGAAGTTTGAGGAGCGATTAGCAGGCGGACATCCCAATTCCCTGGGCAATACGGTTGAAATCGTAGAAGAAGTACTTCGCGAACCTGCTCGATTCGACGAATTTTTTAATTGTTACTTTAGTAAAGATGAAGTGGTCCGTCTAAGGGTATCGAACGGGATGAAACGAATTTGTGCGGTCAATTCTCCTTTAATGGTACCTTATATCGACAGGTTTTTAGATGATATTGCCCAAATTGGACAGGCTTCGACAAAGTGGACCTTGGCCCAATTGTTTTTGATGCTTGAAACCGATTTAACCGAAAATCAGAAAACCAAAGCAAAACAAATCTTAAAAGAGAATCTGATTACCGAGTCGGACTGGATTGTTTTGAACCAGACTATGGAAACTTTGGGAAAGTGGTCTAAGGACGACAAAGAATTGAAAGCATGGATACAACCTCATTTGAGGGTTCTGGCAGCGGATACTCGAAAATCAGTATCAAAAAAAGCCCTAAAAACACTTAGACTATTGAATTAGGCTTTTTTCTTGGGTTCCAGCCTAAAAATTCCTTTCCCTTCAATGCCTACATAAATGTATCCATCGGGCGCCTGTTTTACATTTCTTAACCTTCCCGCATTTTCCAAGAGTTTTTCGCGATACACCACCTTATTGTTTTCGATGACCAAGCGTTCCAAGTATTGAAAGACCAAAGAGCCTACCAATAAATTGTTTTTCCATTCAGGATATCTTTTTGAAGTGACAAAGGTCATCCCGCAGGGCGCAATGGAAGGGGTCCATTGGTGAAGAGGTTGTTCCATACCTGGTTTGGAGGTTTCATCCGTTATTTTTGTTCCGCTGTAATTAATACCGTAGGTGATCACCGGCCAACCGTAATTCTTGCCTTTCTGGATGATGTTGATTTCGTCACCACCCCTAGGGCCATGTTCGTGTTCCCAAATCTTGCCCGTTCCAGGATGTTTTGCCAAGCCCTGTGGATTTCTATGCCCATAACTGAATATGGCAGTTTTTGCTCCTTTTTGATTCACAAATGGATTGTCCGATGGAATTCTCCCATCGTCTTTAATTCTATATATTTTGCCACCATCCCGGGTGACATCTTGTGGGTTTACATCTCGATTGGCCCTATCGCCGATAGAAAAATAGAGGTTGCCCTCATTGTCAAATTCAAGTCTCGACCCAAAATGTTGTCCTTTGGTGGTATTGGGCGTTCCTTTGTAGAGCAGTTGGTTATTTACCAATCGGTTCCCGTTCAACTTAGCCCGCATAATTGCCGTGTTTCCTCCGGTCCCCTCTCCCTTATTGGAAGCGAAGGACAAATAGATCCAACCATTTTCTTTATAATTAGGATGTAGCTCAACATCCATCAAGCCACCTTGTCCCTTTACATAAATTTCTGGAAGATTTTGAATTTCCGTTGTTTTTCCAGCCTGGAACAAAAGCAGTTTTCCCGACTTTTCCGTGACCAAAATACCACCATCAGGAAGAAAGGCCATTCCCCAAGGATTCTGTATTTTTTCCACTACAGGTTCTAAAGTGAAGAGGTCTTTTTCAGGAAGATTGATACGTTTGTCAATACTTTGGGCGCAGGACACACTGAGCATTACAACGAAAAAATAAGGAATCAGCGCACTTTTTTTCATAATTTTACGTTGAAAAGAAGAATAGTTTAGACAAAATACGGCTAATTAAGGTCGAAAGGCAAATAATTTATTATAAGTTTAGATAATTACAATTGTAGAATAGTTGGACCCCAAATCTGAATGTTCTAGTCATAACAAGACTTAACCTATGTTTCCTCGAAAAACAAGGCATTACATATATGCCGTGTTATTCATATCAGCCTCAATATATGGAACCACGGTAATTGCTGACACTGGTGTTAATGGTATTTTCTCCAAAACGGTTGCTATACTCTCAGAATCCACAACTGAAGTAGAAAGTACAGCTTCTAAAAGCCAGAAAAAAGAAGAAAAGATAACTACCGGCAGCGTGCTCAATAGCGCTATGTTCATGACCATAGTGCAGGGTGCAGATGAAGAAGTTGTATGTCCCAATGACGGTAGTACTTTGGGAAAATTTTTCCTCTGTGGTACCAGCGATGTCAGGACCATAAGTTTGTCCCAAACTGGTGGCAGCTATGAGTGGCAACAATTGGATCCCAATACCTGTGCCCCTACGGTAATTGATGATTGTCCCACTATCAATGCTTCTTGTACTTGGAATACGGTTGGAACAGCACCTACCTTTAACCTTTCCGTAGCAGGGGAATTTAGGGTGCGTGTGGACTCGGGCCAATATTTTTATTTTAAAGCGACATCCAATCCTTTGGACCCTCAACTGATACACGAAGATATTATTTGCGGAAATCCGGGTAGAGTAGAGGTGACCAATGTTCCAGCAGGATATGAATACAGTTTGAACAGTCCGGGAGGGCCCTATCAGGACGACCCATTTTTCGATATTACAGCTCCTGGGGATTATCGAGTTTTTGCGCGTTTAAAAAATGTTTCTTCCAGTGCTTGTGTGTTCCCTTCCAATTCGGTTACAGTTCAAGACCTAAATATTAATGTAGATGTTACCGCCAATGATATTTTATGTAGCGGGGAATTGGGAAGTATTGATGTTCAAGTTTCGGGTGTCCCTGGATTTTATACCTATCGACTTATCAAAAATGGGGTCACGGTGGATACTTTCGGTCCTGATGCATCAGATAGCTATACTTTCGCAAACGTTGGTTCCGGAATTTACAGCATACGCGTAGAGACCAATGACTGTTCTGAAACAATAACCACAGACATTAATGGAGATATGATTGAAATTGGTAGCGGTATTAGTCCTTTGGATGTTTCTGCCACAGCCTCTGACAGCTTTGGTTGCGGGGCAACGTCAATAGATGTCGATATTACCACTTCCGGGGGTACAGCGCCGTACCGTTTCAGTGTGGATGGAGGACCTTTTGGAGCCACATACACTGGAACTACCTCTTTCGCCGTTACCACTCCAGCAACCTACGCAATTCTCGTGGAAGATGCCAATGGATGTCAACGAAGTGCCTCCGTGGACGTTCCTGATATTCCACCCCCAACCTTTACAATTACCGAGGAGGATGCGAATTGTGGCGGCTCCAATAATGGACGGATCACGGTCAATATTGTAAACGGATTTGGGTATGAAATCCAATACAGTATGGATAATGGAGCTACTTATCAAATCAGTAATGTGTTCTCAAATCTTGCCCCAGGGACATATGATATCGTATTGCGATATGAACAGGATTCATTTAGTTGCACCACAGCACCACAGTCTGCTACCGTAGGGACACCTTCGAATATATCGGCTACTGCAAATCCTGATTCTGTTCCAACATGTTTAAACGAGACTGGTGGTCAAATAACGATTTCCGGGGTTTCCGGAGGAACTGCACCTTATGAATTCAGTATAGGTTCTGGTTTTGGCACCAATCCGGTCTTTCCCAATTTAGGAGTGGGAACCTACACTCCCCTGATCAGGGATGCCAATGGCTGTGTACAGCCACTTCCAGATATTGTTTTTAATTCCTTGAATAAACCAACGGACTTGGATTTTGCCATTTCCAGTTTGAATTGTGCAACAACAACGGCCACCATAGATGTAACCGTGACTGATGGAACGGCACCTTATACTTACGAAATTGTGGCTCCTGCAGGAAGTGCCGTAAATAATGGCACCAATAATAGTTTTGCCGCTTTAGGACTTGGTACGTATACGTTTCGCGTAACGGATGCTGAAGGTTGTTCTTATGACGAAAATTTTGCCATTACGGATATTAGTTCCATTGGAGTCCAGGCCCAGCAAACCCGTGTGGTAACCTGTGTTGGAGATTCAGATGGCGAGGGACGCTATTTGGTGGATGGTTTCAACACCACCTATAGCTACAGTATTGATGGTGGTCCCCTTTTTACCGGTCAAACGGCAAGCATTATTCCACTAACGGGCCTGTCAGCCGGAAACTATACTATCTCAGTTACTGATGAAGATACCAATTGTACGGATACGGCAACTTTGGTCATTGAGGAGCCGGCTACCGCTTTTGCCATTTCTAGTTTGGATGTGACCGCAATGAGCTGTCAAAATGGAAACATCGGAGCAGTTCGAGTAAACACCGTTGGAGGTTGGGGCGGTAACCGCTACACTCTGGAACAGCCAGATGGAACCACGCGAGGACCCAAAAACGGAAGTTTATTCTCAAACCTTTCCCAGGATGGTCTATATCAAGTGAGTGTTACAGATGCCAATGGATGTACCGTAACAGATAGTTTTACATTGACAAGTTTGGATGTACCCACGTTGACCTTGGATACTGGTGCTTCGGATTTGTGTTATGACAATTTTACAGCAGCCACTCTCGTGGTCAACGCAGCACTTGGTGCGGCACCTTACCAATATCGAATCAATGGTGGTCCTCTTGGAGCGAGCAATACGTTCTCCGGGCTTACACCCGGCACCTATACCATAGAAGTTGTGGATGCCAATGATTGTAGGGATACCCTAACACGGACCATTGAGCCTCAGGTCATGGCCAATGCTTCCATCATTCAAGAACTGGATTGTGCGGGTCCACCCGCCCAAATTCAAGTCGATATTAGCAACGGTTATACTTCGGGAGGCAACTATGATATTTATGAAGTGAGCATCAACGGTGCCGCTTATACTTCGGACAATAATAACATTACCGGAAACTCTTTTATTTATAATATACCAAATGATGGTTCGATAACTGCAGATACCACGTATCAGTTTTTGGTAACAGATAGCCAGGGTTGTACCACAGAATCGAATGTCATCACCATTTCTCCCCCGGAAACCATCGCTGGTTCCGTTGTAGGAACGGATACGCAGTGCGGCGATTTAAACAGTGGTATCGTGGAGTTGATACCGGATACTTCCCAAGGTGTTCCTCCTTATGAATATAGTAATGACGGTGGAACGACCTTCGGAGCACAGAACATTTTCTCCGGATACGGTCCGGGCCTCCAAACGGGTTTTGTAATAAGGGACAGCAGAGGATGTGTAAGTCCGGTATATGATGTTACCATAGGTGCCAGCGCTCCGCTGGATGCCACGGTTACTCCTGTTGATGCAGTATGTACGGCCAGCAATGTGGTTCAAGGATCAGTTTCCACTACGATAAACAATGGAACGGGACCCTTTGATTATGAACTTTATGATGCTTCTGGAACTTTGGTGGCCGCTTCCACTGGGACAGCAAGTACCACTGTAAACTTTCCAAATTTGGATATTGGAAATTATACTGTCGTAACAAGGGACTCAGAAGGATGTGAAGACCAGGATGAATTTATCATAGAGCAAAATCAGCTGGATTTGATACCCTTGGATACACCCCCAGCGGTTTGCTCCGGTTCAGCATTTACCTACACGGTCCAAGCTACTGGTGGAACTGCACCTTACGAGTTCCGATTAGTGGGGGATCCAGGTTTTACACCAGGTATTGGAGTTGGAAACGATATTTTTGATGTCACAGGGCTCGTTACTTTTGGAGTCACCTATTTCGTTGAGGTGCGGGATGCATTGGGTTGTACCTATATTGAACGCATCGACCCGATCACATCATTGAATCCCGTAACCGTTAACGCAGCGGCCAATACAATTTCCTGTGGAACCTCAGGGAATGGTACAATTGATTATGAAGTAACTGGAATTACGCCAAGCCCAGGAGATTTTACCGTTACTTTGGAAAATACGGATACTGGAGCTACTATTTCAGGTCCAACTCCATTCACAAATGAACCTATTCCTTTTAGTGATTCATTTACCGGTTTAGCGCCGGGGAACTACCAAATTATTGTTACAGATGATAATTCAGGTTGTAGTGCCAGTACTTTGGTTTTTATCGGAATCAGTAATCCAAACATCGCCATAGATAGTAATGTTCCCGCTACCTGTAACGCAGGTGCATTTGTCACGGTTCGTGGTTTTGGTAGCACCGGACCCTATCAATTTGCCTATGTCCCCACAGGAGATCCGGCACCTACCACCTTTACCTCGGACACTACCTACGAAATTGGGGCACCATATCCCCAAGATTACGATTTTTACGTACAGGATGCCAACGGATGTACCGCTTTTACAACAATTACGGTAACGCAGGATGCCGGTGTACCTAACCCAACGATTGACGTAACCAACCAGTGTACGGCAACTAGTGGGTATCAAATAGAGGTATTGTCCCCCCTGTCCACAGGTTCAGGCTTACCTGAAGAAACCTTTCAATATGATATAGGGAGTGGATTCCAGGACAGTCCCAACTTTGTGGTACCCAATCCGGGAAGCTATGTAATTACGGTAAGAGATGGTAACGGGTGTACGAATACGGTAAATGCAGACGTGTTCGATTTCTTTGCCATAACCGCGGATGCCACATCGCTCCCAACCTGTAATGCTGGCGATGGAGTTATCACGGTAAATACGACTGGAGGAAGTGGAAACTTTGAGTATCAGCTCAGGGATGCCGGTACTTTGGCAAACATTGGTGCGCCACAAAGCGCCAATACCTTTACCAATGTATTGCCTGGTGATTATAATATATTGGTTACCGATTTGAGTTCCAATACGGCCCCTTTGTGTTCTGATGAGGCAATCGTAAACGTATCCACGGTGAATACTCCGGTAATCACCGCTACTCCAAGTTCAGATATCACCTGTAACGGTGCCAATAACGGAACAATTTCAGTTGAACTACAACCCGGAAGTGATACGGACACTCCCTTGAGCTATATTTTGTATGACGGCGCAAGTACGACAGTGATTGCTGGACCACAAGCTATAGCAATATTTGATAATTTATCGCCAAACACGTATCAAGTAGAGGTGGTATCGGACAGAGGATGTACCGATCGCTCAGGGGATATAATCATCTCTGAACCAACGGCTCTTTTGGTCAATACTGTCAATACAGAATTCTTATGCGTGCCATCAAGCAACCAATTCAGTACGGCAACCATCACCATTTTTACAGATACCAATGGCGATGGTACTGGAACTGATACGGGAACTGGACCCTACACGTTCAGTATGAATGATGGTACTCCCCAGTTTGATGGAACCAATTTTCAAACAAGCAATACCTTCGAAGTCATTGATAACGGTACCGATCAAACCATAATATTGACTGCGAGAGATCAAAACGGATGCGAGGAAACAGCATCAGTGACCATTAATACACCCACGGATATCACTTTCAGCTTTAATGTAAACCAAATTACATGTGATGCATCCGGTACTGGTGTAAGCCCGGGTTC
Organism: uncultured Allomuricauda sp.; assembly: GCF_937884665.1. Taxonomy (GTDB): domain Bacteria; phylum Bacteroidota; class Bacteroidia; order Flavobacteriales; family Flavobacteriaceae; genus Flagellimonas. Next base: position 47,529 of record NZ_CAKZYF010000161.1, read on the forward strand.
AATAGATATCATCATTAATGAAGGACCTGGAAACTATGAAGTGGAGATTTTACCGCTCGGTTCCGAACCAGCGCGGAGTTCCTCAGGAACCGATCGCGTAACGTGGGACATTTCAACCCCTGGCGATTACATTTTTGCGGTAACTGATGTTGGAAGTGGTGGATGTACCTATCTGACACCAACTGTAAATATGCCCGAATACAACACTATTGAAGCTACCATTGCTGAGGTCCGACCCGTAACCTGTTTTAACGGTAGCGACGGGGAAATCAGTTTGGAGATAAACAATTATACAGGTCAGTACAATTATGAGGTCTTTTCTCGTGACAGTGGTGGCATTGAGACATCGACTGGTGTTACGGGTTCATTTGATACAACTGCCCCAATCAATACACCAGAAATCATTACTGGACTACCAGCAGGAAACTTGGTGGTACATATAGAAGCGCTTGATACCCCTTTCTGCGATGTCATCAGCAACGTGACCACAGTAAGATCTCCGGATAGGGCCTTGACCGTATCCACTATCCAGACTACTGAAGTTACCTGTAATGTTCCGGGATTCGGTGAAATTACGGCCTCTGGGGATGGCGGATGGGGCAATTACGAGTATCAACTCATCGCTCCTGATGGAACTACGGTTTTGGTAGATTATCCAAATACAGATCCTGTTTTTCAAAACCTTTCCACTGGAACCTATACCGTCAATATTAGGGATGCCGAGGGATGTGAGTCCAGCAGCAGTATCAACTTACCGTTGCCTACCCCAATAACTGCGGACATCCAAGTTGTACAGCCTTTACGATGTAACAATGATAATGACGGAATCATAGAAACATTCAATGTAGCTGGAGGTCAAGGACCTGGTAATTACTTATATCAATTGAACCGAATTACGGATGGTAGCAACAGTGGTCTACAAACTACACCAACTTTTGCCAATCTATCGGCGGGAGAATATACCATTACCATATTTGACGGCTGGAACTGTAGTTTTACGACGGCACCTATTACCGTTCAAGACCCTGAAATCATCATCGCCGAGTTGGTGGAACTCCAACCCCCTGGATGCGGTGATTTGGGAAGAATGGAATTAACGGTTACCAATCCGGAATTAGGGGTGGACTATTTTTACAGGCGTTCAGGAACGGCCGATCCCTTTACACCCTTCGGTACGGGAATGACCAGTATCGAGATTACCGCAGATATTACCATCGACCCAGGTCCGTTCCAATATGATGTTCAGAATTCTAATGGATGTCCTTTTGAACTTTCAAATCAGATATCTTTGGACCCTGCGGCTCCATTGGTAATTGCGCTTGACCTGACAAATGCAACCATCAACTGTGCGGGCGAAGCCACGGGAATTATTCGTTCTGAAGCGTTTGGTGGTATTGGTAGCTATGTGTATACCCTTTTGGATTCAAATACACCACCAAATCCAACTGCCACAAATACGATAAGGCCTGCGCAAAGCTCAGGAATCTTTAGAAACTTGGGCCCGGGAACCTATTATGTATATGCTCAAAGTGGAGGTTGTGAGGCCATCTCCGATCCCATAGTCATTGAACCAAAACCACCTTTGGTGTTGGAATACTTGGAAGCAGTTCCGGTTTTGTGTGCCGGAGATAGCAATGGCCAAATTATAATAGAAGCAAGCGGGGGTACTGGGGCCATTCGTTATTCCATCACGGATAATCTGAGCGAATTCTTTGTTGGCGATGACCCCGTGCATCCAAACAGACGTACATTTACGGATTTGGCTCCGAGAAGCTATGATATTATTATCCAAGATGATTTGGGTTGTACCATAACCCAGACTGTAGAGATAACCCAACCTATGGAATTGGTGGCAGGCATAGTTGCAACCACGCCTGAAACTTGTCTTGGTGATGCCGACGGTACTTTGACCCTAGGTGTTACAGGAGGAACTGCTCCGTACTATACCAGTGTGAATTCTACCGATGATGCGGATTTTGAGCAAAATGACACACTTTTCTTCGATAACCTAACAGGTGGGGAAACCTATGCTATTTTTGTTCGGGATGCCAATGGATGTCAAACCAACGTCATTGCAGAAATTGGTCTGGGTATTGAAATTATGGCAGACCCGATAATCGAATACGGTTGTGAAGGGATTTTCCCAAATAGTACGACCACCGTTTCAATTCAGGACAGTTCGTTATTGCCCAATTTGTTGTTTTCCTTGGATGTTGAGGATATCCAGTTGGCCACAGATCAGCGTATTTTTCCAAATCTTCCTCCTGGAGAACATACGGTTTACATTTACCATCAGAACGGATGTGTGACTTTTGTGGAATTTGTAATCGACGCGTATGAGCCCCTTGTTTTAGAAGCAGAAAAAACGGGTCCAGACGAGATTACCGCCACTGCATCTGGCGGATTCGGTGGATACGAGTACTTTTTCCAAGGTGAATCCACAGGAGAAAACAATGTGTTCAACATCATTGAAGATGCAACCGTGAACATAATGGTGGTGGACCAGAATGGTTGTGTGGCTAACTTTGTCCTGCCTTTTAATTTCGAAGGAATGCCCGATTTTCCGCCTTTCTTTACTCCGGACGGTGATAATATGAATGATTTCTGGTATCCAGAAAACCGCGAGTTTTTCCCTAATATTGATGTTATAATTTACGACCGTTATGGTCGCGTTGTAGCTCGTCTGGACCAAGTGCGGAAATGGGACGGCACGTATGAGGGTAGTCCGCTCCCAACAGGCGATTATTGGTATGTGGTTAATGCCAATGATAATGAAAAACAGCGTTTCGTAGGACATTTCACACTTTTAAGGTAATCCAAAGCGTTTTTTACTATATTTAAGCCTAATTGTAAACCAACCGTTTTCCAACAAAAACAACGACCTAAGTTCTTTTGACTTTCGTGAAAGTGATTGGGCGAACGTCAATAAGTGTAGCGAGAAACCACATGGACAAAAATGTAAATCCCAAAATTGCATCATTCTTATATGATGAAACCCTGAACCTGGAGTATTCTATTTTTCATTTGAACCTATACCTTAATGGATTTGGAGAAGCAGATAAACCTTACAAAATTGATTATCAGACTGTACTTACCAGTTATTATTTGTGGGGTGGGCACGATTTAGAAGAATTTTGTCAAGACCAAACGGTGAGCTACTTTTTAATGAACCCATTAAATGATTCACCAGAGGCAAGAGAAGCGTTGAGTTTGGAAATACGTGAGTTTTTATCTGGAAAATAAAGAGGGTTCTTTTCGCAACCGTACTTGGAAAAGCGTTTTATAATTCGGTAAAATTTATATTTTTGCAAACCCGATTCGGGATGTGGCGCAGTCTGGTAGCGTACACGCATGGGGTGCGTGTGGTCGCTGGTTCGAATCCAGTCATCCCGACAAGTTAAATCGATAAAGGTTTTCCTTGAGAAAGTCTTCTTTCTTAAGGAAAACCTTTCGTTTCTAACACGTAAAAATAACTTGGATTAGTAGCATATTCCGTCTACATAATTACAGCAAGCCTCTTCCGTTTTTCTCTTTTGACTTTAAGAATACATTTTAACTATTCCAAATACGCGGAATTCTATGGGTATTGAAAACAGGGGCTATAGTAGAATTTTAGTATTTTAACAGGTGTAAGTCCATATTTTATGACCCCATACAAATTGTATCTTTTTTGCATCGCTTTTACCTTGGTTGTCTTCTGTTCATTGTTGCAAGGTCAAAATTTAGACACCTTGACCTTAAATAAACATCTTCAAGAGTTAGACGAGATTTGGGATACGGGTGATTATCGAAAGGGTATAGCCATGAATACCAAAATGCTCGAAAAAGTGAGCAGAACAGATTCCAATGCCTTGCGTAAGTTGTATAACGAACAGGGTAGATTTTATATGAACCTTGGAATAATGGATAGTATTTTGCCTAATGCAAAAAAGGCATATTCCTATTCCTCAGCAAGGACTCCGATTTTGGATAAAGCGGATTATCTAAACTTAATAGGTGCTGGGTTCTATCGCTTGAATCAAATGGATAGTGCGGAGGTAAATTACCTGAAATCACTGAAGTTGAAAAAAAGAGGCAAAGCACCAAATGAGCGTCTAGCGGTATCCAATTACAATTTGTCGCTTTTCTATTTGGTCAACTCCAAATATGATAAAGCGGTCTTATATGGGACGAACGCCCTGGATTACCTAAAGGAGGAAGAAGAAGAGGATGACTTTAAGGCCGATATCTACTTAGCACTTTCGGGTAGTTCAATGAATAGAGGTGATTTAACCATGGCAGAGGAATATTCCAGATTAGCAGTTAGTTATGGGGTATTGGGCTATGGAGAATATCATCCAAGAATGGGCCTTATCTATATGGGCGCTGGAGCCATCGATGGAGAACTAGGGCAAACGAAAAAGGCGGTTGACTATAATGAAAAAGCGGTTAGAATAATCGAGGAAAGCTACGGGAAACAAAGCTTTTTTCTTTTGGAATTGTTAGTGAATTTAGCTCTTGAGTATGAAATACTGGGCAATCTGGAAAAGGCTAAAGCATGTTATCAACGGGCTTCTGCAATTACCAAGTATCTGGACCATAAAGAAAGTACCGCCATGGTAACTGCATGTTGGGCAGATTTTTTAATGGGACATGAACTAGAGAATCCGAAAATTGAAGGTATGCTTACAAATGCTCTAGAGGATTATAAAAAAACCTATGGAGATTTACACTTAAAAGTTTCGGAAACCTATTTAAGGCTAGCAAAATACCATAGCTCCAAAAGAGGGTATACTAAGGCCTTACTTTACTTGGATGATGCGAAGGAATCTATAGGGGACTTTAAAGGTTTTGAAAAGGAAGTACCTCTAAACCCGCGAGTTGCAATTAAAATCATTCGTCTTCGTATAAAGGTTTATTTGGACCAATACCATGATAAAGGCGCTACTGAACCCTTGTTGGCAGCCAATAATTTGATTGCACCAGCACTCTTATTAGCACAAAATTTTGTACATGATCTGTCATCAGAAGAGTCTATAGTACAAGCGCAGGAACTACTAAATGGTTTATATGAAGTCATTTTAGAGGCATTATACGAGCTGTCCAAGATAGATTCTGAAAAGAACCATAATGACTTACTTTTAAAAACATTTGAACTGGGTAATAGCAATTCATTGTTATTATCTATCCTGGAATCCGAACTGAAATTGCGGTCCAACGCTCCTGATTCGGTTTTAAAGGCTGAGGAACAATCCAGAAAGGAATTATTGAAATTAAAGGAAAAACTGGAAAGTCCAGAAGCATCAGAAATTTCCAGTGTTGAACTTTCAAAACTTTACGAGGAGTATTTGGAAAAACGACAGTTACAAGATAGTCTTAAGCGTAAAGTTTTTGCTTCCGTACCTGCGCACAAGAAATTGGTTCAAGCCTACAATCCTGAAATCATGACCGGAATTCTTAATGAATTGGACCAGAACCAACAGGTGGTCCATTATTTTATGGGAGAGCGAAATTTATACTACCTTCTTCTCTCAAAAGGAAGTTTTAGTTTTAACAAAAGGGCGATCACACAGGAAAGGAAGGACCAACTATTGAACCTAACTTCTGATTACCGAAGTGCTAAATCATTTATGCCAAGCGAGGACTTTTTTAATTGGTTGGGACTTAATGAATTGAACGAAAACAAAAAAGCGCTTTTGATCATCCCAAACAATATTTTGGGATACCTTCCTTTTGAAACACTTCAAAATAAGGATGGGGAGATGTTGATGCAACATTATGCGATAAGCTATGGTTCTTCCTTACAATTGGTCAGACAACTATCCCGAAAAGAACAAAACAATACGAAAAGTTGGGCTGGTTTTTTTACCACCGATGAATCCAATGTCCAATTAAAGGCCGCCAACACGGAAATTGTCGAGATATCGAGGCTACTGAAAGGAGATGTATATCAGGATGATGAAGCTAAGAAAAAAGAACTTTTTAATGCGATTTCAACCTATGATATAGTGCATTTGGCGGTGCATAGTGAAGTGGATGAAAACAATCCCTTGTTCAGCAAAATCTATTTTAACGGAGAAGTGGTAAACGCGGCAGACATTTATGGAAGCTCCATTTCGTCCAAAATGGTGGTTTTGAGTTCTTGCGAGAGTGGTACGGGCGAGCTTAAAAAAGGGGAGGGAGTCATGAGCTTATCCAGGGCCTTTACCTATGCTGGAGCAGCAAGTACAGTAGTAAGTCTCTGGGAAGTGCCCGATAAAGAGACTGCTAAGGTCATGACGTTGTTTTACCAGCATTTAAAACAGGGCAAAGCTAAAGATGTAGCGCTTCGAGATGCCAAATTGGAATATTTGGACACTACAGAGGATACCCTTTTAAAGCACCCCTATTATTGGGCTGGATTTGTGGTCACTGGTGACACATCACCTTTGTTTTCGAAAACAATGAATCCATGGTGGATTATATGCAGTTTCGGAATATTTATCGTTGGTTTTCTGGTATACCAAAAAAAACGCTTAGTTAAGGCTGCGTAATAGTTTTTGAGCAGTTTGGGCTTTATACCTATTTTGTTCCACAACTTGTTGGAGCCACTTTTTCGTGTTGTTTTTATCATTAATTTTTAAGTAGGCCATGGCCAGGTACCAGGGGGATTTTTCAGCTAAGGTATCTTTCGTTTTGAGGTGGGCCTCCAATAAAGGAATGGCTTCTTTCGCGCGATTCAGTTGGATAAGGGCATTAGCTTTGTAGAATAAATAATAGGGTTCCTTAGAGGTGCTATATAATTTGTCAAAAAGAACTATGGCTTTATCATACTTCCCTTGTTCATAATATTGGAACGCCAATTGCTTTTCACTTTTTTGTTGCTCCTCGCCCCGAACTACGGGTTGAATAACATTTCGGTAGGGTTCAAAATGTTCTACAAAAATCTGTTCCATCGATTCCTGTGGTTTTGGCCAGAAAACATAGCCCAACGAAACCACTAGGGCAATTGAGGCAGCTAGCAGTAATTTGACATACCTACCGCTCATTCTTCGGACGTTAGATTCTTTTTCAAAAATGAGAAGTTGTTCGCGAAAAATACGTTCATCTTCCTGTTGCGAAACCGCCTGAATATCCTCCATAAACTGAACTTCACTCCTGAATTCTTCATCTTCTTCTAAAAGACGGTCGAATAAGACGCGTTCCTCTTCGCTCAGTTGGTTTTGCAGATATTTTTCTACGAGTTCTTGTCTATCCATAGCTAATCCATCATCAATTTCCGTAAGGTTTTTAGACATCTCGATTTGTGGGCCTTGACCACATTGGGGTTGCTGTAATCAGCAATGGTTGTAATCTCCTCAATAGTTAGTCCCCTATAGTAGAACAAGGTTAACACCTCGCGGCACTTTTTGCCCAAGGCCTTGAAATGTTTTTGCATCTTTAGTTGTCTTGGGTTTAGTTCAGGTGAATCCACAAAAATGATGGGTTCTTCCGCATCTTCCTCAATCAAATTCGGTTCTAACGGAACACTGCGCTTTTTTTCTTTGAGCCTATCGTACATTTTCTTCCTTCCAATACCGAAAAGATACGTTTGGGCACTACTCGAAACATCATCTAGTTTACCACTCAAGGCCAATCTCCGAAAGCCAATAAAACTTTCTTGAAAGACATCCAATAAATCCGCTTCATCTAGACCATACTTCTTGCCAAAATTTAAAAAAACGCTTCGGCTTGAGTGATAAAACGCCTTTAGCACGGGTGCATCGTTGGTCCGAAAAGCATTGATTAAGGTTTGATCCATCAAAAAAAGAAATGAAACTGTTAACCTTTTCAAACAAGGTCAGGACTAAAGGTAAACGGATTAAAATAACTGACAATGAAAAATAGAAGAATCCCAACCTTAATAAGTCTATTGGTAGTGTGCCTGATGGGAACACAATCCACGCAGGCGCAGTTTTTTAAAAAATTAAAAGAACGTGTAAAGCAAAGAACCGAGGAAACCATTAATCGAAAGGTGGATGAAAAGACGGAAGAAAAAGCCGAACAGGTTATAGATAGCGTCTTTAGTGTTGGGAAGAAACCAAAAAACAAGAATGGTAATAACCCAACCCAATCAGAAGAGGAAGGCTTGGGCATGGGAATGGAAGAGATGCCCTCGGAACCAACTATGGAAGGTAGCGATGGCATGGGAATGGGCAGCATGGAAGAAATAGGAACCCCGGTACAGTTTGAAGCCTACTCCAAATACGACTTTGTTCCCGGGGAAACGATTATCGCATTCGAAGACTTTTCACAAGATGAAGTAGGCGACCTTCCAGCACTATGGAATACCAACTGTTCTGCTGAAGTAGTGAGCCTAAACCAAGAAGAAGGCAAGTGGATGCAGATTGTAGGGGGTATGCAAACCGGTTCCGTGTGTTCTTACGTAGGTGACTTTATTGAAGAAATACCAGAGAACTTCACCTTGGAATATGATGTCATCTTTAACTATACCGATGCTTGGGCTTACGCACGCTTTTT
>NZ_CAKZYF010000162.1 GCF_937884665.1 uncultured Allomuricauda sp.
CTGGGTCAAGTAAAAATAAGAGTGCGCTCTGATTGCCAAAGCTTGACCCAACTGAAACCTATTTTCCTCAAGTTCTGGAACTGCATCACTACCTCCAAGGGCGCTAATCGCAGAATTTGCAGAACGAACCAAACGGTAATAATATCTCCACACCTGTCGGTTATCTCCAAATGTAGGATCTTGGGGTCCTTGGAACTGAGTTATACTGGCCCTGTACCAACCGAACACACTTTGGGACAATGCCATGTCCCCGCAAAGCATATCTCCAAAAATATCATTCCCCTTCTGCCCGAAGTCGTCGTCTCCCGTGGTACCCCCTGTTTCAATTTGAATCATCAAGGAGTAAATACCAGCGATTGTACCTGCGACGATACCGGGATTGGTGATGGCCGCGTCATTAATTTGATTCTGAGTAATAAACTCAGAAGGCTCTCTTTCTAAAAAGTCTTCTTCACAGCCGAACATCAATAACAGCACGGCTATAATCGTACTTAAGTGAAACTTGTTTTTCATATCCATCTTTTTTTTAAAATTTAACATTGACACCCATAGTAATAGTACTCAATGGTGCATATAAGCGTCGTCCTGTATTACCTGTTTCAGAGGTAAGCGGATTAAATCCATTCCTTTCGCTAGCTACGAAAAGATTATCTCCAGAAACCCATACATTAAGGCTTTTCAATCCAGTGCTGCTTAGAAGTTGAGATGGTACTTGATAACCAAATCGGACATTGTTCAACGCGATAAAATCGGAACGAATCAACCATCGTGTTGATGAAGACCCTTGGTTCGCGTCAAATCCGTTAGAAAGTCTTGGGACATCCGTAATGTCACCAGGTCGTTGCCATCTTCTTCGAATATCCGTATGGAAGTTGTTAGCGGCAATTCCAAAACGGTCATTCATCAATTCTGAATATTGTGTGTCATGCGCCCATCCACCAAATTGATAAGTAAATTGCGCTGCAAGACTAAAGTTCTTGTAACTTCCTGCCAACCTAAAGGCACCTCTTAGCGTAGGAATAGCGGATTTATCCACATATCTCAATGTAGCTGCACCGTAATTGGTAGTTGTTTGACTCGCGATATTTGCATTTGGATTATCATTCAGATATTGAGTCAAGTTATCAATAGATGCTTCTCCGTCATCCAAAGTCCCGTTACCGTTACCGTCATCAAAATACTGGTTCCATAAACTAACCCCTGTGTCGGGGTCTACTCCTGCATATTCTCTTAAGAAGAAATCAAAAATAGAGCGACCTCTTGAATATCCAAAAAATGCTGGCGAAGTATCAATAATTCGAGGTTCACCAGTAGAAGGCTCAATAGGCATCGTAGTTATTTCGTTATCGATGTGTTCCCCGTTGATGGTCAAGTCCAAAGTTGCATTTTCAGATTGAATCAAATGTCCGGTCACACTGAACTCGAGACCTGTATTTCGTAAAACCCCGTCGTTAACCGTTATGGATGATATACCTTGTGAAGAACCTACCCTTCTATTAAAGAAAAGGTTTTCAGTGTTCTTGATGTAGTAATCCACATTAACATCTAGGTATCTGTTTAAAGAAAGTTCCACACCGGTTTGGAACATTTGTGATTCTTCCCAAGTCAAGTCGGGATTACCATTTGCTCTTTCAGAAATGGATAAACCATCGTTCAAATTGGTCACGTTAAAGGTGTCCGCTGATTGGAAAAAGTCAACACCTTCTTGGTCTCCCAAAACACCGTAGGATGCTTTCAGTTTTAGATAGGAAAGGAAGTTGCTGTTTTCCAAGAAACTTTCGTTGCTTGCTATCCATGAACCTCCTACTGACCAAAACACACCCCATTTGTCATTTATGAACCTGGAAGAACCATCTGTCCTGACAGATGCTGAAAGAAAGTATGTTCCATCGTAGTTGTAGTTAAATTGAGAGAAGTAAGATTCCAAGGTGGCCCCTTCACTAAATCCAGTAGGTTGACCTTGGGCAACTGCGAAGTTATCCAATTCCAACAAACCTGGTATCGCTACATCTCTTTTACTCGCACTACTACGATCCCTTGTGTAATCATTACTTTCATGTGCAATCAATGCGTCGAAGCTGTGACTACCAAAGCTTTTGTTGTATCTAAGCAATTGAAGAAAGTTTGTGGTCACGTCTTGTTGCTCACGTTGGAACAATGTACCTCCTTGTTGTACAGCAGTTCCATAGAACGGGTTGTTGTAGTTTTTCTGAATATCGTTGGCAAATTGTAGCCCAAACCGAGTTTCGAAGACAAGACCTTCAGCGAGCTGAACCTCAGCAGAGAAATTCCCGATTATGTCATGTCGCTCACTACCCAAAAAGTCAAGGACCGCTGAGGCAACAGGGTTTAACAGGTTCGCGTTGTTCCTACTTCTAAAACCTGATGGAGAACCAAAATCATATTGGAACCCTCCAAAAATTGGGTCAGGAACAAGATTAAAATCGTTGTCACGCAAGAAAACTGGAAATATAGGAGGGTTTTTGTCCGCGAATTCGAATAAGTTTTCCGACCCGACTGTTTGACCGTTGTTTTGGTTTTCAGAATAAGCGTAGTTGATACTTGAACTTACCTTCAACCAATCTTTGATTTGAGAAGTGAGATTTAAACGTGTATTGTAACGCTCAAAACCTGTGTTCAGCGCATACCCGTTATCATCCAAGAATCCAGCAGTCACAAAATAGCTGGTTTTGTCATCTCCACCGCTCATCCTAACGTTTCCTTCGGTCCTGATGGCAGCCTGAAAACTGAAATCCGCAAACTTTTCTGGAGTATACCTTCTGGTAACACCAGGACGTACTGTACGTGTATCCGGATCAATAAGATCGGCCACAGAACTAACATTAAATAAGTTGTATCCCGGATCAATACCACCAGCGGCATCAAAAAGGGTAGCGTTGGCATAAGCCAACGGGTCAGCTATACTTGGATCTCCCAAACCTTCGCCGAACAAACCTTCCCAAGAATACACAATATACTCTTCAGGTGTCTGGATGACATCATATCTTGGAATTAACTGTGTGTTAAAACCAGTTTTAAAATCTACTTCAATCGTAGCATCTCCAGACCTTCCTTGTTTTGTGGTAATCACGATAACCCCATTAGCACCCCTCGAACCATAAATTGCGGTCGCGGTAGCATCTTTAAGTACCGTAATACTTTCGATATCCTGAGGATTAATAGCGTTCAAAGGACTGATGGTATTCGCAAAGTCCTGCTCATCACCACCGTCACCGATATCACTGTTAGGTATACGGGGCACAGTAAAAGGCACACCGTCCACTACATAGAGTGGATTCCTGTTACCATTCACAGAGCCATAACCACGAATACGAATGGTAGAAGCGTTACCTGGCTGTCCTGAAGTGTTGATTACGGTCAAACCAGCAACTTCCCAGTTAATGCCTGTGCTATGTTAGAATTGGATTTGGCATCAATGTTTTCGGTTTCAACAACTGCTGCCGTTCCAACAAAAGACCGCTTGGTAGTTGTTCCATAACCTACGACGACCACTTCGTCCAATGCTTCAGCATCTTCTTCCATCACCAAGTTGATTGTATTGGAATTGCCAACTTGTCTATCTGTTGTTCTCAGACCTAGATAGCTGAAACGCAATACCTGACCAACACTAGCAGAAATTGAATAGTTACCATCAAAATCAGTTTGTGTTCCCGATGTAGTACCCACCACCACAACGGAGACCCCGGGAAGTGGCAGTCCATTTTGGTCCGTCACATTACCGGAAATCGTTTTCTCTTGTCCAAAAGAGAAATTGATGCATAGCAATAGGAAAGAAGCTAGCATCAAAGAAAACTTTGATCTCATTTAATTGAATTTTTGAATTAGTCTGCGGCTAAAATCTTAATAAAAAGTAAAAATTCCAAAAATTACTTCGCATCTACCCCGTTAAATGTTAAAAAGAGCTTAATAATTATCAAATTTTGAGTTAATTGACTTTCGTATTGACGAAACGGAAATTCTTTAACTAAACCTTTTTATCTTTCAATTCTTTTCTGAAAAAACTTTCCTATTAATGAAGTTGAAGCGTTTTGATTGTAAAGGCCACATTGCCGGCACGGATGAAGCGGGTCGCGGATGTCTCGCCGGACCCGTGACCGCTGCCGCAATCATCTTGCCCAAAAATTTTGGCAATGAAATGCTCGCCGACTCCAAAAAGCTATCAGAAAAAAAAAGGACACTCTTGAAACCAATTTTAGAAAATGTTTCACTTTCTTATTCGGTCAAACATATTTTTGAAGAGGAAATTGACGAAATCAACATTTTAAATGCTTCCATTCTTGCCATGCACGAGTCATTGACCCACTTGACTCTTCGGCCCCAAGTCATTTTAGTGGATGGTAATCGATTCAAACCCTATTCCGATATAAAGTATCACTGCATCGTTAAAGGGGACGATAAATATTTCTCCATTGCCGCCGCCTCGGTATTGGCAAAAACCTATCGCGATGCCTATATGTCAGAGATTCACCTGGAATATCCAGCATACAATTGGAAAAAAAACAAAGGATATCCCACAGCAGAACACCGAGAAGCAATAAGAAAATACGGTCTTACCAAGTATCATAGGAAAAGTTTTAGGCAATTGCCCGAGCAATATGCGTTGGACCTCTAATTGTTCTAACTTTGCTCCAAAATCCTTTATGAGACCTCGGGCGCTTTTACTCATCACCCTAATTTTTATATATTCTTGCCAAACTGACCCCAAACCTACCAGTCAACTTTTAGAACAATTACCCCAAAATGCCAGTTTTTTTCTGAAAATAAACGATTTGACCGGGTTTTTGAGTGAGTTGAAAAATAGTGCTATTTCCGGGGAAGAGGGAGTACTTTATTTTATAGATCGTATACTTGAGCAAAATGACATTTTAAACCGTTTACGAACAGACCAGGAATTGCTGATCGGTTTTTATGAGATTGGAAAGGATACCTATGATTTTCTTTTGGCGACTGATTCTGAACCTGGGTTTTTTGACATATCCCAAGAAAAGAACCATTCTACTGAAACGCTTACGTATGAGGGCTATGCCGTGACCCAATATGAATTCAATGAGAAAAAAGTATTCTCCAGTGAGAAGAATGGATTTCAAATTTTAAGTTCGTCCCAAATGCTCCTGGAAAACCTCCTTAGGGCCAAATCATACACACCGCACAGTACGGTCCTACGTTTGGATAGGGCTTCCAATAAAGAGAAATCTGCAATATTGTTGATAGACCTTAGCCTTGACTTTCCCTCTTCGTCCAAACCCAATTTGAGTAAAACCAATGGACCATTGGCCGAGTGGACCAGCGTAGATGTTTCCATGGACCAAACTATAACCGCCTTGAACGGCATCACCATCGCTTCAGACTCCATCAAGAGCTTTGTCAATCTTTTTAAGGGCACCAATCCATTGACCAATAGAACACCAGATTATGCTCCCTCACAAACGGAAGCTTTAATTTCTTACACCTTTGACGATTTTAAGTTATTTCAAAAGAATCAAAACCAATTCCTAGATAGAATACAGGTAAATGACACACTTTTTAACACTGTGGAAGAAGTTGGCCTTATCAATTTAAACCAACAAAAAGTTGTATTCCTTAGTTCTTTCGGTGCTGAAGGTCTATCAGAGCATCTGTATCAAAACAAGGTTTCCGTTTCTTCTTACCAAGGGAGTGAAATTGTAGAATTTAAAGCGAAACACTTGATTGAGAGCACATTTACTCCATTGATAGTTGATTTCGTGGCCAACTACTACAGTATTTTGGATAATACCTTCATTTTTTCAGAAACGAAAGAAGCTTTGCAGACGGTAATCAATAATTACAGAAACAAGTCGACTTTTGCAGAATCGGCAGGATATAGAACGGCCAAAGAGAACTTTGCAGATGAATCCAGTCTCCTTTTTATTTCCAACAGACAGGGCGCTCCATTTTTCGCGAAACAGGCCTTTTCAAGTTCTGTGTTTCAAGGGGCATCCCAAACGAATTTGAAGAACCACACCTTTGCTGCACAGCTTATAGCGGACAATCATTTAGTGCATACCAATTTTTTAATTTCAAAAGCGAAGAAAACCTCGGTCACCAATACGACCTCACCACTTTTCACCCTCGAGTTGGATGCAGATTTGGCCACCAATCCCCAATTTGTAAAAAATCACAGGAACAACAAACAGGAAATCGTAGTCCAGGATATGGACAATAATTTGTATTTGATATCCACTCAGGGAAAAGTACTTTGGAAGAAGCAATTAGAAGGAAGGGTACAAGGACCTATCCAGCAGGTTGACCTGTATAAAAACGGACGGCTCCAATTGGCCTTTTGTACGAACAATCAATTCCTGGTTATCGATAGAAACGGAAATTTTGTACCCCCTTTTACTCGAAAATATCAAGGTGGAAATTTAAACCCATTGGCCGTTTTTGATTATGAGGGCAACAAGGATTACAGATTTTTGGTCACCCAAGGGAAAAAGGTGTTCATGTACAACAAAAAAGCGGAAATTGTTGATGGGTTTACTTTTACCGAGGCTGGGAGCGATATCATACAACCCCCAAAACATTTTCGGGTTTCCAATAAGGACTATCTGTTGTTTCCTTTGGAAGAGAATTCCCTAAAAATCCTCCACCGTGTCGGGAGGGAGCGGATATCGGTAAAACAGAAAATCGATTTTTCCAAAAATGAAATATTCCTGTACAAGAACAAGTTTTCCGTAACGGACAAAAACGGAATTCTTGTACAAATTGATACCAAGGGAAATATTACAAACACCAACTTCAATCTAAGTACCGACCACGGTATGTATGCCACTAGCAAAACCTTGGTTTTTATGGATGACAATATTTTGAGCATCCGTGGGAAAAAAGTGGAGCTTGACCTGGGAGTCTACAGCAAACCAAAGATCTTTTACATCTATGATAAAATTTACGTAAGTGTTACCGACGTGCAAAATCAGAAGATTTATCTTTTCGATAGTCAGGCCGTACCCATTCCAAATTTTCCCGTTTATGGAAATTCCTTAATTGATATGGTAGACATGGAAAACGATAGAAAACTGGAAATTGTAGCGAAAGATCAAGACAACTCCTTGATCGTTTATAAAATGAATTAACAACTTCTTTATCACAGCTTATACATTACTTTAAACAAAGTATACATCTTGCACCCGAACTTATTTGAAAATTTGTAGTTTCATGCGAATTGTATAGAATAACCTAAGCGCACTACCAAAACACTACATTGATGAAAACCTCCATTCAGTTGATCACGACCCTTTTTTTTACGTTCGCTTTTTGCGCGGGCGGGAATGCACAATTTTTTAAAAAGCTCGCCAAAAAAGCGGAAAAAGCGGCACAGCGCACGGTGGAAAGAAGGGTGGAGACCGAGACCTCGAAGAAAACCGACCAAGCATTGGACAGTGTCCTTGGAACCGGTTCAGAAAGGCCACAAATACCTGAGACGCAGCAAGACCAAGGTCCATCGGGCCAACAGGGGAATACTGGAAATGGGCCAACACCCACTGTGGATAATGGTGGGGAAAGTACCCCCGATTCTGGACCAAAAACCCTCAATGTTTACAGTAAATTCGATTTTGTTCCCGGTGACAAACTTTTATATTTTGATGACTTTTCCAATGATTTCATCGGTGATTTTCCCTCAAAATGGAATACGAATGGTGGGGGAGAAATGGTAACAATCGATGGGTCTTCCTATAAATGGTTTGCAATAAATCCTGGCAGTTTTGTAGTCCCCAATACAGATTTCAATTTACCCGAAGAATACACAATTGAACTGGATTTAAGATTTTTAAATCTAACGGGGCAAACCTCCTCGGTTATTGAAGCGCAATTTATACTGTCGGAAAACGCAAACCTGGGCTATACCCAATCCTTCGCTCTAACCGATTTGAATCCAGTGCAATATATAGCTGCAGGCCCAGAAATCAGAAATAAGTTCCCAGGTGATTCGGACCCTATCCGTAATCAAATGAGAAGCGATTTTCGCAAGGTTTACAAAGAGGAAATGCATATTTCCATAGCCGTGAACAAAAACCGCTATCGGTTTTGGATCAATGAAACCAAAATTTTTGACGTCCCCCAATTGATTAAAAATCCTTCCAAAATCAACAATTTCAAAATCTTTATGAAGGGTTTAAATCTGGATAAAAACGAACGCATGCTAATTTCAAATCTTAAAATTGCCGAGGGCGGCGTAGACCTGCGTAGAAAACTGATATCCGAAGGAAAAATTTCGACAAACGGAATTCTTTTTGATTCGGGATCGGCCAACATCAAACCGGAATCTATGGGCATCATTCGTCAAATCTACCAGGTACTACAGCAGGACTCCGCTATCAAACTAAAAATAGTGGGACATACCGATTCTGATGGCGATGACCAAAGCAACTTGGTACTTTCGGAAAAAAGAGCCGCTGCGGTAAAAAATGCCCTTGTGTCCGTTTATGGGGTGGATTCCAGTAGGTTGACCAGTGACGGCAAAGGCGAGTCCGAACCTGTGGGCGACAACTCCACCATAGATGGAAAGGCCCAAAATAGAAGAGTAGAATTTATCAAGCAATAATCCAAACCATAAATTCCGAACATGAAATTGAAAGTTCAATGGCTTTTGGCCATTACCTTTTGTGCATCCTCTTATGCGCAATCTGATTGTAGTCAGTATTATCCATTGACAGAAGGTGCCCGCTTCGAATATACCCTGTATGACAAAAAGGGAAAAGAGGAGGGTTCAACGAATTACCACATTTCCCAGGTAACAAATACAGCTGTAAGCACAGATGCCACCATGTCCATCGCGTTTAAGGACAAAAAAGGAAAAGATACCTTTACAAGCGATTATAAATTCAGTTGTTCCGGAGACAAAGTGACCATTGACTACCGATCCTTGATTCCCAATGGAATGTTCGATAGCTACAAGGATATGGAAGTTGAAATTACAGGAACAGATGTCGAATTGCCAAACAATCTGAAAGTGGGCCAAGATTTGGCCGATGCCAATGTGACCATTAAGATCGATATGGGAGGCATGTCCATGGATATGAAAGTGGACCAATTAAACCGAAAAGTGGAGAAAAAAGAGTCAGTGACCACACCGGCCGGGACTTTTGATTGTTTGGTCATCTACAGCGATACAAAATCCAAAATGATGATGGCGAATCAAAGTTTTTCTTCTCGAGTATGGTTGTCCGAAGGAGTGGGTATCGTGAAACAAGAAACCTCAAGTAAAAACGGAAATCCGCTGAGCAGCATGGTACTCACGGCGCATAGCAAATAAAAACATTGGGGAGGCCCCACTTAAATCGGGGTCTTTTCTTTTACAATTTCTGCTTGGAACAACGTCTGAAAATGCCGTAACAACTTCTGTGATACCTCATTGACATTAACTTCCTTTTTTCCCAGTTCAACGTTTAAAGAGGTAACCGCTTTGTCCTTAATTCCGCAAGGGACCATTAAGTCAAAATAGCCCAA
Organism: uncultured Allomuricauda sp.; assembly: GCF_937884665.1. Taxonomy (GTDB): domain Bacteria; phylum Bacteroidota; class Bacteroidia; order Flavobacteriales; family Flavobacteriaceae; genus Flagellimonas. The sequence continues at coordinate 9,487 of NZ_CAKZYF010000162.1, forward strand.
ATCCGTGTTAACGTTCAACGCGAAACCGTGCATGGTCACCCATCTACTGGCCCTTACGCCCATAGCACAGATTTTACGGGCAAAAGGAGTGCCTACATCCAACCAAACACCTGTTTCCCCCTCGGAGCGCTGCGCTTGGAGCCCGTATTCCTCCAAAGTTAAAATGACCATCTCTTCCAGAAAGCGAAGGTACTTATGGATATCGGTAAAAAAATTGTCCAGATCTAGGATTGGATATCCTACCACCTGACCAGGACCGTGGTAGGTAATGTCCCCACCTCGATTTATTTTGTAAAAAGTGGCTTCTTTTTCTTTGAGCACCTGTTCATCTACCAAGAGGTTAGCCATATCACCGCTTTTTCCCAAGGTATAAACATGAGGGTGTTCCACAAATAGAAAGTAATTCGGGGTCTCTTCCTCGCTTCCCGTTCTGCGGTTCTTTACTTTGATGTCCACAATGCGCTGGAAGAGTAATTCCTGATAATCCCAAGTTTGCTTATAGTCTTTGTACCCCAGGTTTTCAAGGATGATTTTTTTGTTCATACCCCAAAGATACGAAGACCAAAAACGGAAAACTAGTTCTCTAACTCAACCTCCAAATCCAAAACTGATGGATCTTTCATCAAATCCAAGAATTTCACTTCATATATTAGGGTTTTCCCGTCAGCACTAAAAGTGGCACCTTCAGCAGAGGCTGATTTTACCCTTTTTGGAAAGTGGTATTTTAAGGTGTAGGTAGAGCCAGAAAGAAACATTTCAGCACCTTGGAGGCTGTCCACACTTTGTTTGAACAATTCCTCATCTATAATTTTGGCCGTTCTTGAAAATGTGCGGCCTGTGAAATTGTAGCTCACTTCGGTGGTAGGCGCGTCACCCCCTAGTTTAGGTTGATTGCCTTGGTCATTGTTCGGCCCGAGCAAACTGGCGCTTTGAAAAGCGTTAAAAGCGTCGTTGACCTCATTGACATCCTTAAAATCACTAAAAAGGTCAAACTTCATTTCCTTGGTCTCTGGATTCATTACCATATGCATCTTAAAAGGTTCCAGTTTCTTAAGCTTGGCCTGGTCTTCTGGGGAAAGTTGGGAAATACTGTCCTTTTTTTCTTCTAGCATGTCTTTGAAGGAAATCAAGGAGTCGATAGGTTTTTCTTTGTTGTTCTTCATAATTTCGTCCCCTGCCATTCCCATCAGTTCGGAACCATCAAAATTAATGGACAATCTACCGGAACCATCCTCTTTAATGGTCATCTCTTCGGTAAAATTACAAGATACGGCAAATACAACGACCAAGACCGTTGCCAATAGGTGTATTTGTTTCATGGTTTTCTTCTTAGTTTGTGTTATTTAGAATGACAAGGGCCCCGATAACTCCGGGAACCCATCCACATAACGTCAAAAGTAAGACAATAAGGAAGGAACCACAACCTTTTCCGATGACCGACAAGGGAGGAAAAAGAATCGCCAATAAAACTCTCCAAAAACTCATTTCTTGATTGATGATGATGCACTTTATGGGTCTAACAAAACCTTTTTTTGTTACAACGATCTTTTAAATTTATCGTGCTAGTTTTATCCTATGAAAAATTTGGTTTGCGTCGGTATTCTATTTTTCTTCTGTTTGGCCAGAGGACAATACCATTTTTCAGGCAATGTATCCGAAGAAAACATCGGCACGTCCATTTACCTTTCCATGGTGGAGGACTACAGAAAATCCTCCAGAACGTATTTGGATCAGATTATAAAAAAGGTCAATGTGGACTCTACAGGATTTTTTCAGTTTCAAGGGGATAATTTACCGGAAAGCAATGGGATTTACCGAATTCACCTGGACCCATGCGATGCAGACAGCAGCGATATGCACTTTTTAGGGAATTGCGGCAATAGTCCCAATGTGTTGTTCATAGCGTCGAACAAGGATACCGTCCAATTTCCTACCTCGTTTGAAGATCAAGCCTTGTGTACCATAAATTCCACAAATCCAAAATCCCAACTACTACTTGAAATTGAAGGGTTTAAGGAAGAAATGATATTTGATTTTACCGAATACCGCAGTGAGACCAACCAAAAACTCAATTTAGAAAAATGGTTTGCCACGCTTCAAAAACATGGCGAAACAGCTACTGAACCCCTTGTGGAACTCTACATTTACGATTTTCTCTCGGACAAAAAGAATGAGACTTACGGATATTATCTACAAGACCTCCTTCAAAATCCATATTACGACATGCTGTTGAATCGATTGGAAGCAGTTTACCCCAATCGAAGTTTTACAAAACAGTACAGAGCAGAAATTACGGCAGATAAACAAATGGCCGGATTTGAGAGGCCCCCTACTACATACTGGGTATGGATAGTGGCCCTGCTGTTGGCCGTTTCCCTAAGCTTTAATATTTCGCTTTTCCTCAAACAAGCTAGGGCAAAAAAAAACCAAAACGCATTACAAAAACTTACGGGCCAAGAGCAGAAAATAGTGGATCATATTCGGCAGGGAAAAAGTAACAAGGAAATCGCCGCACTACTTTTTGTGAGTCATAGCACCGTTAAGACCCATATCAACAACTTGTACAAAAAACTCAATGTATCGAGCCGCGAAGCCATTCTTGAACTGTTGAAAGAGTAGAATTCCACCTAGGGTCTAGACCCAAAATCCATCCACATCACGTCCTTTCGTCGCTTTCTTTTGGTGAATTTTCAGACCAAATTAAATTTAAATCGTATGAAAGTAATTTAAACTGCAACGGTATGCCTCTTTGTTTTGATTTCCCATGGACAAGACTACAATAAGGAAGTGGTCCAAGAGAATGGAAAAAAATTCCTGATAGGTAAAATTGATCAGGAAGGATTGAACAAGGATCCTTATCGTACCTGGTTCCAGCCAGGTTATGCGTCCTACACGGTGGACACACCAATGATAGAAATGTTCAAGAACACTTTGGCGAAACACACCATCAAACTGTTTTTGGGGACCTGGTGCGGCGACAGCAAACGGGAAGTTCCACGGCTTCTGAAAATTCTGAAGGAATGTGGGTTCCCGTCCGAAAAATTGGAAATTATTGCGCTCGATCCAAGGAAAGAATACTACAAAAAAAGTCCGACAGGTGAGGAAAAAGGGTGGAACATCATAAAAGTACCCACTATACTTTTGTTAAAAGATGGAAAAGAGGTCAATAGAATTGTGGAAAGCCCCATCGAGTCCCTTGAGGAAGATATGGCCCAAATTCTTCTGGGAAAACCCTATATCCCAAATTACGCCCAACTGGGCAAAAGCAAATGAAAATTAAAGCGCAAAAGTGTAATTTTGCGCTTTAATTTTTTTAAGACATGCAACTATCGGAACAAGAAATCGTTCGTAGAGAGAAATTGACCAAGCTAAGGGAAATGGGAATCGACCCATATCCTGCGGCACTTTACCCAGTTGATAGCACTTCCAAAGACATTAAAGACAATTTCAGGGAAGGAAAACAGGTTGTGATTTCCGGTAGGTTGATGTCGCGAAGAATTCAGGGAAAAGCCTCCTTTGCAGAGCTCCAGGACAGCGAAGGGCGTATCCAGGTATATTTCAATAGGGATGAAATATGCCCCGGAGAGGACAAGGCACTTTACAATGAAGTTTATAAAAAATTATTGGACATCGGGGACATTATCGGTGTTAAGGGCTCCCTTTTTACGACCCAGGTAGGTGAACGGACCGTTATGGTCCAGGAATTTACCTTGTTAAGCAAAGCTTTGCGCCCACTTCCCCTACCCAAAGTAGATGCCGAAGGAAACGTTTATGATGAATTCAATGACCCAGAGTTGAGGTATCGGCAACGTTATGTGGATTTGGTAGTGAACCCATCCGTGAAGGATACCTTCGTAAAACGAACCAAAGTCACCAACAGTATTCGTGAGTTCTATAACGAAAAAGGGTATCTAGAGGTAGAAACCCCTATTCTTCAACCCATACCTGGGGGAGCCGCGGCAAGACCATTCTTGACCCATCACAATGCCTTGAACGTACCCTTGTATTTGCGCGTTGCCAACGAACTCTATTTAAAACGTCTTATTGTTGGAGGGTTTGACGGTGTATATGAGTTCTCAAAAGATTTTAGAAACGAGGGGATGGACCGTACCCACAATCCAGAATTCACGGTCATGGAGCTTTATGTGGCATACAAAGACTACAATTGGATGATGGACACCACAGAACAACTTTTGGAAAAAGTGGCCCAAGATACCAATGGAAGCACCCAAGTCACCGTTGGGGAAAATATTATTGATTTTAAGGCGCCGTATCCGAGAGTTCCCATGCTGGAAGCGATAAAGACCCATACCGGTTTTGATATCTCAGGGATGAATGAGGAACAGTTACGCGAAGTGGCCAAAAAACTGAAAATTGAAGTAGATGGGACTATGGGTGTTGGCAAATTGATTGATGAGATTTTTGGTGAAACCTGTGAGCATCACTTTATCCAACCCACATTTATTACGGACTATCCTAAGGAAATGAGTCCCTTGACCAAAGAACATCGCGAAAATCCAGCACTGACCGAGCGTTTTGAATTGATGGTAAATGGCAAAGAATTGGCCAACGCCTATTCCGAACTTAATGATCCCATAGACCAGCGTGAGCGTTTTGAAGACCAGCTCCGATTGTCCGAAAAAGGAGACGATGAAGCCATGTTCATTGACCAGGATTTTCTTCGCGCCCTAGAGTATGGCATGCCGCCCACTTCGGGAATTGGTATTGGTATCGACCGCCTGGTCATGTTATTGACCGATAATGCATCCATTCAAGAAGTTTTGTTCTTTCCGCAGATGCGCCCTGAAAAAAAACAAGTTCCCTTGACAGATGAGGAAAAAACCATTCTGGATATCTTAAAACCTGTTGGGGAAATGGCGCTTGCCGAACTGAAGGAAAAAGCTGCTTTAAGCGGAAAAAAATGGGATAAGAGTACCAAGAACCTTTCCAAGTTGGGCCTGTTTGAGGTTTCCAAAACGGACATCGGTCTTATCGCGAAATCCAAGTCTTGAAACACCCCCGTTCTTGACGCCATTGCCTTGAGAAGGAATGGATAACGCTTGATTTTTTATTTCCTAAAAATAGCCTAGCTTAGGGTCTTGTATGGAAAAAACTAAAAAATGGGGATTGATGCTGGGACCCCTAGCCTTCCTTGCTCTCGTCAACCTTCCCATTGAATTGGTTTCACCGAAAGGGGACCATGTGATCGCCGTTGCAGTTTGGATGCTGATTTGGTGGATTACCGAAGCTGTTTCCATATCGGTCACCGCACTTCTTCCCCTGTTGCTATTTCCCCTGCTCAAGATTTTGCCCATTGCGGAAGTCGGGGCCAACTACGGGAGTCCTATTGTATTTTTGTTCTTTGGTGGATTTGTGATGGCTTTGGCACTGGAAAAAGTAAATCTGCACAGACGGATCGCCCTGAACATCATCAAGCTTACGGGTACCACGCCAAACCGTGTGATTTTGGGTTTTATGATCGCTACCGCTTCCCTGAGCATGTGGATTAGCAATACGGCAAGCACCGTGGTCATGTTGCCGATAGCCCTTTCGGTTATCTCCCTGTTGATAAACGATGAGGATGGCTTTACAAAAAATGATAAAAACTTTGCGCTGAGCGTAATGTTGGGCATCGCCTTTTCCGCCAACGCGGGTGGAATTGCCACGGTTATCGGAACCCCACCGAATTCAGTATTGATAGGGCTTTTGGAAAATGAATACAACACGGAAATATCCTTTTTGAAATGGATGACGCTGGGACTCCCTTTTTCCACAATCATGATCGCCATCAGTTATTTGGTACTGGTCAAATGGATGTTCCCCAATCGCGATTTAAAATTCAACGCCTCCAAAGAGGTAATTCAGCAAGAACTGAAAAAATTGGGCCCCACTTCTCGAAAGGAAAAAATGGTTCTCGGCAAATTCGCGATAACCGTATTTCTAAGGATTATTAGAACGCTTATCAATTCAATTTTTCCAACCTTGGGCCTGTCAGATACCATGATTAGCATTTTTGCTGCTATTTCTCTCTTTGCCGTTCCTTACAATATCAAGAATGGAGATTTCATCATTACCTGGAAAGATACGTCAAAACTGGCTTGGGGCATCTTGATACTTTTTGGCGGGGGACTGGCCCTTGCCAAAGGAATGTCTGTTAGCGGAATCGTCGATTTGGTCGCCTCAACCATTGCGCAAAGCGAGATTAGTATCGTCTTTACCGCATTTTTATTGATACTCCTAATGCTGTTCATGACCGAACTCATGAGCAATGTAGCGCTTGTGGCTGTGCTGGCTCCTGTAGTTGCCGGAATAGCCATTGGTTTGAACATTCCCATCCTATACCTTTTAATTCCGGTAACCATGGCGAGCAGCTGCGCTTTTATGCTTCCAATGGCCACTCCACCCAACGCCATCGTGTTCGCGAGTGGTTATGTAAAAGTACCGGAGATGGCCCGGGTGGGTGTAATCCTAAACTTAATCGCTGTCGCGCTTCTGGTTTTGGTATTTCAATTTGTGGTCCCTTTGTTGTTCTAAAATAAAAATGGTCCCTCATACAAGGGACCATTGACTAACTAACTAACTCAAAAAAGTGAGAAACAAACTTTACTGTATATACGGGTCAAATCCTTCGGGAAGATATCCAGCTGTTTCAAAACCAAGATCAACTTCATCACATTCGTCGACGAAATTGATGGCTTTCACAGAAATAATCCCACTGTAAGGATCAAAATTTTCCGGTAGGTAAAGGGCGGTATCAAAACCTAGTTCCCATTCCTGTTCATCTTCTATAAATTCTACCGAGTCGATATCAAAATCTTCATTGGCGGTAAATCCATAGCCATTTAGCATGGACAAGCCAAGGGCCAATAGCAATAGGGATTTAAAGGTATTTTTGGTAATCATAGTTGTCGTTTTTTAATTCTTATACAAAGATAAAACCCCAAAATCCTAACTTTATTACAATTAATTTTTCCTTAACGAAAGGCGACAGGAAGCCTTAAATCACTTTTTTAACACTTTGAATCTTACATTGAAAAAGTTTTATGGAAACCTGTTCTAAACTGATACTTTGTTAAAGAAATGGGGCTCTTTTTGCAGTTTGCACGTCATCGATTTTTTTGTTATTCTTTTGTTAATTGGGCCCATGAAAGAGGTTCCAAGTTAAAAAGCCCTCCAGGGAGGGCTTTTCATGACTAACAACTCAAAAATTTGTAAAATGAAATCGAACATCTTACTTAGTTCACCCGAGAGTACGGGTCAAAATCTTCCGGGAGATACGCATCGCTATCAAAGCCAAGGTTCTCGTCCTCAATTTCCACATAGTTTATTGAAGCAATATCGATAATCTCTGTGTAGGGATCAAATCCTTCAGGAAGCACATAGTCGCTATCCAGCCCCAAACCCAGTTCTACTTCCAAATCCCCATCCAAATCTTCCTCAATGTAAGGGATTTGATTTAAGTCAATGTACATTTCGTATGGATCAAATCCTTCGGGGAGGTAATCTTCGGTGTCAAAACCCAAGTCCGACTCCTCTTCTTCAATATAGTTGATGGAGTGAACATCCAGTACCTCACTGTAGGGGTCAAAGCTACTGGGAAGATAATCCAAGGTATCAAAACCTAGCTCCAGCGCTGATTCGTCTTCAACGTAGGGTATGGAATTCAGGTCAAAATAGGTTTTGTACGGATTGAAATTTTCAGGGAGATAATCTGCGGTATCGAAACCCAAATCTATCTCATTGTCCTCCTCTAAATACTCTATTTCGTCCAGGTTCAATTCGAAGGAATCCTCGTCGGTCCAATAGTATGTGGAAACCATTCCTTTTACATCAGCATTGAGGTTTATAACGGTAACATTGTTCTCAAAGTTGCCTGTAGTAATCTGTTGCTGATTCGTGGATGTACGTAATGTACTTTGTTGTTCATCTGCTACGGCCGAACCCCCTAAAAGTGCACATCCGTAAATTAATAATAACTTGCTCATTTTGATTGAATTTTTTGATTGATGATATATGCTTATAAGACTTTACCAATTCCAAATTGTTACACCCTTTTGCATTTTTTTGATGAAATACCATGCTACAAAAAACCCGAATTACATGAGGATTTCGTGGAGACCGTCAGTAAAATGCAATACTCCGGAAGATTGCGCACATTTTGGTAAAAGAGTAGAGTTAATAATTATTTAACAGTCTGTTTTCTTGTTTTTTAAGTTCTTTAAGCCCGCCTTAAACGTCAAACTATCCTAAAATGACTTCAAAATTACTTCCCAAACTTCTTTTTGTCCTTTTTATAGGGGTCCATGTTCCAACGGTAGCCGCCCAGCTTTTTAAGAAAAAGAAGAAAAATACCGAGCAAACAGCCGTTTCTAAACCAAAAAAAGGGGAAATAAAGCCCTACGATAAGGTCATTACCAAGGCGGCAGAAACGGATGAGGGCCTTTTTCTGGTGCATCGGGTTGATGATAGACACTTTTACGAGATACCCGATTCTTTGTTCAATCGGGAAATGCTTATGGTGAGCCGTATTTCCAAAACAGCCACCGGTATCGGATTTGGTGGAGGTAAAATCAATACCCAGGTACTGCGTTGGGAGAAAAAACCCAAAAAAGTATTGCTACGGGTAGTTTCTTATGGAAATGTTGCCGCAGACTCCCTCCCGGTCCATGAAGCCGTCGTCAATTCTAATTTTGAACCGGTGCTTTTTGCTTTTGATATCAAGGCCTTCAATACAAAGGATTCCCTTAACCCCGCAACGGTGGTTGAGGTAGATCCCCTCTTCACCAAAGATGTCAATGCCATTGGCATTTCTGAATTTTATAGAAAACGGTATAAAATTAGCCGTTTGGATACAGACCGAAGCTTTATCGAGTCCGTGAAAAGCTATCCCCTGAATATTGAAGCTAGGCATGTCAAGACCTATCTGGCCAAAGAACCTCCAAGCAATAAAAGCTTGGGGTCCATTTCTGTGGAAATAAACAACTCTATGATTCTTTTGCCCAAAGAACCCATGAAAAGAAGGTATTTTGATGAACGCGTGGGTTGGTTTGCCCGAGGACAGGTGGACTATGGATTAAATGCCCAAGAAAGTCGAACGGTTCGCTATTTGGACCGATGGCGATTGGAGATACGAGAAGAGGACATTGAGAAATATAAAGCAGGAGAACTGGTTGAACCCAAAAAACCAATTGTGTATTATGTGGATAGGGCCACACCAGAGAAATGGATTCCCTATATAAAACAAGGTATTGAGGATTGGCAAGTCGCTTTTGAGGAAGCTGGCTTTAAAAATGCCATAATAGCCAAAGACCCACCGTCCAAAGAGGAAGACCCTGAATGGTCCCCGGAAGATGTGCGATATTCCGTGGTACGGTATTTAGCCTCTCCTATACCAAATGCCAACGGACCTCACGTGAGCGACCCCAGAAGTGGAGAAATTCTAGAATCGGATATCAACTGGTACCACAATGTAATGACCTTGTTGCGAAACTGGTTCTTTGTCCAAACAGCTGCAATCAACCCCGAAGCCAGAAAAGTAGCCTTCAAAGATGAGATTATGGGTAGATTGATTCGTTTCGTATCGGCCCACGAAGTAGGTCACACCTTAGGACTCCCACATAATATGGGAAGTAGTGCGGCGTATCCTGTAGATTCACTACGTTCGGCATCGTTTACCGGGAAATATGGGACTGCACCTTCCATTATGGATTATGCCAGATTCAACTACGTCGCCCAACCTGGGGACAAAGGTGTTGCCATGATGCCAGATATTGGGGTTTATGACAAACATTCCATTCGCTGGGGATACAAACCTATCCTTGATAAAAGTGCAGAAGAGGAAAAGCCCATATTGAATAGTTGGATAAGAGCGCATGAAAATGACCCCATGTACCGGTTTGGCCATCAACAGGTAGGGGATGTTCATGACCCAAGCTCCCAGACCGAAGATTTAGGAGATAATGCCATAAAAGCCAGTGAATATGGTATCGAGAATCTAAAGCGCATCGTTCCCAGCCTTAAGGAGTGGACCACGGAGGATGGAAAAAATTATGATGACCTAAAAACCTTGTACGGTCAGGTGATTAACCAGTACCAAAGATATATGGGACATGTTTCCAATAATATTGGTGGGGTCTACGAATTGTATAAGACCGCAGACCAAGATGGTGCGGTCTACTTACACGTGGCCCGGGATCACCAAAAGAACTGCATGGAGTTTATGCAAAAGCATCTTTTTGAAACACCACAATGGCTGATTGACAAGACGATATTTGACAAAATCCAATATTCCGGTTATGTGGAACGCATTCGGTCGGTTCAAGAACGCTACTTGAACAATATGTTGCATTTGGGCAAAATGGCACGTATTATCGAAAATGAGACCCTCAATGGAAAAGAGGCCTACGGATTGCTGGAAATGATGACCGACCTGCGAAACGGAATTTGGTCCGAAACGAAAAGTGGAAAAGTGATCGATACCTATAGAAGGAACCTGCAAAAAGCCTATGTGGACCGACTGGCCTATTTGATGACAGCCGGAAACCAGAAAAAACTTCCCGATTTTAATGGATATCGCAAATCAACGGTAGTTAACACCAGTCAATCCGATATCCGTTCTGTAGCAAGAGCTGAACTGAACAACCTGAAACGCGATATCCGAAATGGACTGGGCCGAACCTCAGATCGCATGAGCCGGTATCACCTACAGGATGTTTTGGAACGCATTGATTTGATTCTGAATCCTAGCTGACGGCCATACAAAATAACGACGCGTGCCTATGCAGAGGCCGTTTTGTAATCAAACCCTGCATTTCATCGATTTAACCGTGCTTTTCATCGTTTTCGCATCTAAAATGTTTAGATTCACAACATATCGTGGCATACAGCCTATGGTTTGACTACTTTAGTAATCCCAAAACTTAAAATCATGACCTACAAAACTAAAAGCCTTCTCTACTTTTTTTGCTTTCTTATCACAGCAACAGCCTACTATGTTGTTGAGCAGTACGAAGATTATAACAACCAAATCCAATCCGCAGCTATCGCCGAAACCTTTTTTGACGGGGATATGGATTTGGAACATGCTTCCGAAAAAGAATCTGAAACTCCTCAGTAATTTCAACCTATTCGCTGTTAAAAGCATCACAAATTGATTTTGGTCGTTAAACCCTGACCAAACTGTTGTGTCCTAAAACTGAATCATAAAATTTAAACGTATGAAACAGTTGACAGTACTCATGATGGCCTTTCTAAGCATGAGCGTATTTTCGCAAAGGCCTGAAGGTGCACAAAAAAGCAAAAGAGCCATGGCGGATTTTTCTGCCGAACAATTGGCCACATTACACACTAAAAAATTGACTTTGGCACTTGACCTTTCTGAATCCCAACAAGTCAAAATTATGGAAATCAGCCTGGAAGAAGCTGAATTCAAGAAAGCCAAGTATGCCGAACATAGAGCAAAGAAGGAAAGTGGTGTTCGAGAAAAACCCAGTGCGGATGAACAATTTGAACGAATCAATGCGCGACTCGACCATAGAATTGTACATCAGCAAAAAATGAAAGAAGTATTGACCGAAGAACAATATTTGACCTGGAAGGAACTTAAATTAAAAAGAGTTGTGAACGGCAAAAAGGCAATGCAGAAGGAAGGTAGAAGGGGATAGTGTTTTTTGTTGATTTTAAAGCCACGCCGGCCATGGGCGTGGCTTTTTTCTTTTCTATCAGTTCTTTCCTTTTGTTCCTAGGTTTTCTCAAAACCTTGAAGTGGTCATCTCATCCTCACAAGTCCACAAAATAAAATGCCCATTCTCGTATCCAAATAAATAAAAACATGGTATTTGAATTTGATTTGGTAAACCATTTTATCGGGTGTTACCGTATATAAAATAACCTCCCTAAGAACAATTCAAGTTCTAATCCTAAAAAAATCGAAATATGAAAATAAGATTTGCCTTAACGGTAGGTGTTGTCCTATTCATCTTTTCTCTCAGTTATGCTCAAAAAATCCATGATGTTGATTCTTTTAAGTCAGGTGATCAGGTCTATGTCTTTGGCAACGATGTAAAACTGCGTTCTGCGCCCAAAACTGAATCGGATGTGTTGAAACTTTTAAAAATCGGGGAGTGGGTAGAGATTCTTGAAAAAACCGAATTCTCTTGGCCTTACAAAGGATTCGATTCTCCCTTTTATAAGGTCAAATACGACACTACAGAAGGATACATTTTAGGTGGGCTATTATCCTTGGAACGGAAAACCCTAGGTTATACGCATTACTATTTTGCAGTTTCTAGAGAAGGTGAACGTTCTTTTCTCAATATGCGCCATAGAAGGGAGGGTACTTATTTAGAAAAGAAAATTCCAATCCCACATGAAAATTTTAGTATTCAAACCCTAGGAAACAAAGGGGTTTACGGTTTGGACGATATTCTGTTCATCAATTATCATTCAGAGGCCTGCATGATGGAAGGAGGCGGAATTTACTTTTTTGTCCAGAATGATACTATCCATGAAGTCGGACAGCTTTCTGAAATTAGTGATGCGGGAATATTTCATCTTAAGGAGAAATTGATTTTTCCAAAGGATGAAGATGGTATTCCAAACACCATTCTTTTCAAAAAAGTAACCCAGTCTATTCTGGATGACGAAACGGAATGGGTACAAACCACGATCGAAACTAGAAAGCTCCGTTGGATCTCGGGAAAATTAACCCCCGATTTCCGGGAAAAACTTTCAAATTGAGCTTTTAAACTTGTTGTTGACGAAGATACCCCTATGTTTTACATCAATTTATTGGGAATTCAATCATCAAAAAACCTGAGGACCAAAAATCCATTTTAAAGCAAAATCCCAACTTAAGGTCTTTGCCGTCTTAAATTATTTATTTTTGGGATAGTTCCTAAGCACTAGGTGCTCAAAGGCGTTGCATAATTTCTAACTAAAAAGACAGTTCCTAAAACCCGCATGACCCTGCTTGCCCTAAAACTTGTTCTGGCTCATTTTATTGGGGATTTTGTGTTCCAACCTACTCGTTGGGTGGAGGATAAACTACGTAAAAAGTGGAAATCCAAATACCTGTATTGGCACATAGGGATTCACCTAGTGGCACTATTGGTGCTACTTCAGTTCAAACAATTGGTTGTTGTGGCCATAGTGATCGCGACCCATTACTGCATAGATCTGGGAAAACTTGTGCTCACAAATCAAAAAAACCATCGCTGGCTTTTTGTAGTAGATCAAATAATGCATCTGGGAATCATTGCGGTTTTGGTATACTGGAAGGAACCTTTTCAATTGAATGTGGGCCATCTTTGGGAAAGCGAATCTTTGTTGCTGGTAAGCTGTATAATTTTTGTGACCTATGTATCCGGCGTCATTATCCGTCTGCTATTGGCCCCATATATAGAAGAGGTAGCAAAAGATGATACGGAGGAGGGCGGATCACTCAAAAATGCTGGGAAATATATTGGCATGTTGGAACGCCTTTTCATTTTTGGCTTTATTCTTATGGGACAATGGGCCGCAATAGGAGTATTGATAGCGGCTAAATCCGTTTTTCGTTTCGGGGACCTCAACAAAGGAAAAAATCGAAAACTCACGGAGTACGTGCTTATCGGCACACTATTGAGTTTTGGTTTGGCCATTTTGGCCGGAACCCTCTACCTGGGCTTAGTCGAAACGCACTAAAAAACCACCCCAAAGGATGGTTTTAAAAGAACTGACTCCAATATCGAGGCACTATACTTCTACTTTTGGGTTCCAGATACCTGTAGCTGCGGTTTCGCGCAAATACTTTGAAAAATCCTTGGGTTTCCTTTTTAATACCTTTTCCACATCATGGGTTATGACCTGATTGGCTTTGTTTCCCAAAACCTCCTTGAACAAATATCCTATCAACCAAACGTAGTCTTCCGGTACCCCCATCGTTTTTAAAGCCTGGGTATATTCCTCCATCCCGATCGGAATAAAAGAAATGGTTCTTCCAGTTTCTTGTGCTATTTCCGAAATCACCTCTCTGAAAGTCAAAAAACGACTACCTGTAAGTTGATAAATTTTACCATTGTGCACATCGTTCAATAACACTTCAACAGCGACATCGGCGATATCATCAGCATCTACATAAGGTACTTTTACATCAGCTTGCGGCAGAGCCACCGTACCATTCTGAATGGGTTCCAGAAAAAAGCTTTCACTAAAATTTTGACTGAACCAGCTCGCCCGTATTATCGTAAAATCCAATCCGCTCTCCATGATGACCTCTTCACATAATTCAGCTTCACGTTCTCCTTTTCCTGAAAGTAAGACCAGTTTTTGTACACCTTTGCGAACGGCTTCCTTTGTTAAACCTTGAATCGACTTTAAGGCTCCGGGTACGGCTAAATCCGGCTGATAGGTTATGTAGACCGTGTCCATACCATCTAGTGCACCAGACCAAGTGGTGCTATCGTCCCAATCGAATCTTGGATTTGCACCTCTGGAACCAATCCTGATGTTGAGGTCTTTGTTGGTAAGTCTTTGGACGATGCGTCGTCCTGTTTTTCCAGTTCCTCCCAATATTAAAATGTTGTTTTTCATACTTGTTTGTTTTAATGTTTATAAATAGCGTTTTATTTGTACAATGCTGATAAAACCAGCATTGCGAAAGAGATACTTGCCGAGAAAATTCGAATGGTGTGGAAACGGTTCCAGGGTTGTTCGAATCTTTCGCGGAGCGTTTTCAATTCTTCGGGGCTGTTCGCCATCAAATCGGTTTTGTCCAACAATTCATTCAAAGGGACATTTCCCAGTAGGGTTATCCATACCACACCGATTCCGTAAATACCCACGGCAATTACGATCAACCAGGAAGAACTTGAGGATATGCCCCTATTCGTGAAAATTGCCGCTAGTCCTAGTGGAAAAGAACCCATGAAGACCAGAAAGAAAAGTGGATTCTTGATACTCCGGTTCATTTTTTGAAAGGCCTGCAGATAGTGCATATCCCCGAGTTGTCCGATGCCGGGCGTCACGGCATTGCCCCAGGTAAAACAGAGTCCAGCGACCAGCCCAAAGAGAAGAATAGTTATAAAAAGGGTAAAATGGCCAAATGAGATTTCCATAGTTTATCCGTTTGATGGTTTATCAGTTTCTTTGATTTTCAAGTCGGTTTGAAAAAAGGAGTACAGCATGGACACACCGACGAACTCGAGCCCGATTACCCAAAAACCTAAATCGGTATAGAATTCATAATAACTACCTCCGTTGGGCACAATGATCATAGGAACGGTGATAAGTGCATCCATGATGGCACTTACCACGAAAAAGGATAAGCCTGGGATAAATCCATACACTGTTATATCCTTTTTGTGGTACAAATGACATCCCATCCAAACGATAGGTAGTATAGCTAGGGAAAGAACCAGATTGGCCTGCTGTTCCAAATCTTCTATAAAGGAAGTATAAAAAGATAAACAGTAGACACTAACACCCAGTATCCAAATCAGTGTCCCTATAGCTAGTGTTCTTAAAGTTTTCATGACTGTTCGTTTTTAATCACAAGGCAAAACTATATGGGATGTTTTCATAGGATTTGTTCAAAAAGGAGGAAGATTTGTTCGAAAAGGATAACTTTGGGCATAAGGCTAAATCGTGTTGGCATTGGGAATGAACTTAAACGAACGCAGGTGGCGAATACTTCGCTTTTTCATGATTGGATGGACCTTTGCCTTCATTTTTCTAAGTATTGTTAGGGGATTGGGCACACAAGAATTGGGTGAACTTAAATTTAGTTTCAAGGAAAGTCTCCTCATTGCCTGTACGCTGGGACCTATTATGGGTTTTGTGTCCGGAATGGCCCAAATAACGATAGAGGAACGTTTTTATAAATATGTGCCGCTCAAGAGATTACTTCTTATACAGTTGGTATATATTATCTGCTTTTTATTGCTGGTCACCGTGGTGGCTTATGGCGTTTACCACCTGTATTTTGGTATTGAGATAAGTTTTTGGCGTTTTGCTTCCGATAAAGGAAGTGGGGCCATCTTTTTCTTTGTTGTCTTCACCGACTTTGCCTTATCCCTGTTACGACAGGTTGATTTAATGTTGGGCGAAGGCAATTTATCCAAACTGATACGGGGCAGGTTTTATAGTCCACGTGAAGAACACCGCATCTTTATGTTTCTGGATTTACAGTCATCCACTACTTTGGCAGAACGCCTAGGGCATATCAAATACAGTAAATTGATTCAGGACTGCTTTAACGATATGGGCGTTGTTGTGGGGAATAAAGCAGAAATTTATCAATATGTAGGTGATGAAGCGGTTCTCACTTGGGAATTTAAGGATGGAATCAAGGACCAGAACTGCATAAAGGCATTTTTTAATTTTAAACAGTTGCTTTCCGATAGGGAACAATTTTATCAGAATACGTATGGATGTCTTCCTTTTTTTAAAGCCGGCATGCACAGCGGAATAGTCACGGTCACAGAAGTAGGTAAATACAAGAAAGAAATCGCCTACCATGGAGATACCATTAATACAGCAGCTCGGATACAGGGAAAATGCAACGATTTGGACAGCGAGCTCCTTCTTTCTGAATCTTTGAAAGAGAAATTGCAAAGGAATAGTTTCCTATTTAAGGAAATGGGGAAAATTTCACTTAAAGGAAAACAAGGAAAAGTGATGGTCCATTCGGTTTCTGAAATTAAAAACCGAAGCGCTATGGCCTAATTTCACTTGGCCTGAAGCCAAATTTTTTTGTAAATGCATTTGAAAATGAACTCAAGCTATCATACCCTACATGCCATGCCGCCTCCTGCACCGTGGCCGCGTTGGACCGTATCAAATGGTGGGCCTTGTTCATGCGTTCATTCTGCAGATATTTAAATACCGGTACACCAAAAAGTTCCTTGAAGTCTTTTTTCAATTTAAAGGTATTCAGACCAATAATCCTGGAAAGTTCATTCAGGGAAGGAGGTGTCTCTAAATTATTCGAAAGGATTTCTTTGGCCTGATACAGTTTTTCACGTTCGCCTTCTTTGATTTTTTTGTCTTTCAAAAGGGATAATTGCCAGAAAAAATGCGCCAATAGTGTGGTTATCTGACTCCTGAAGAACATCATTTTCGCCTTACCTTCATAACGGTTATCGAAAATTCCGTGGACAATGTTCTGCATTTCCGGGGTCATAAAAAACCGGGGGCCTTCAGCATAATGGTCCACTGGGTTGACAAGTTGTTCCAACATATCAGTAAACAGCTCCCCCTCATCGTTCGGGAGTTTGTCCAAATTCTTGGGCGAGGTGGCAATAACCAGACACTGTAAAGGTTTTTTTGCAGAAACGGTATGAATGCATTCTACACGCTCATCCGCGTAAAACGAGAGCGCCAAACCTTTTGTATTTTCATAATCATCTTGCTTATCACCGTATTTCATTGAAAGATGAACGTTCCCTGAACCATAAAAGGCTACTGCAATTACTGGCTCATCAAAAAAGCAAGAATCTGTAATGCTATGTTCAGAATTTGCCTCTTCGACCAAAATGGTAAAGTCATTGATATCCAAAATGTCACGGTTCATACAAACTTAATTTAGGAATTTAAACAACCTATTTTGCTACGAAATAGTGATAGTCTTCCTTTTGAACAACCAATATATTAAAATACCCACGGAAACTATGTACGAAATGGTCATGGCGATACCAGAGACCAGTATTACATATTTCATCCAAAGCATACCACGCCAAAGAAAATAAATGCCTCCGAAGGTAAGTAGAACAGAAATCAGGGGTTCGTACAACAAAACTTTACGTATCGGGTTTTTAACCGGGGTAGTAGCCACCAAAAAAGCTAAAATAAAAAAGAGCATGCCCATGGATAACATGTGCGCATGGACTATATTCAAAATCTGCTTTTCGCTTTTGGCAAATTTGAGTTCCTCAGCCTCAAGATCATCCTCATTACCCAAATAATTTTCCTCTATTCCCTTCGGACTCCCCCCAGCCGTGGTGGTGTTTACAAATTGAAGTGCAGAAAGAAAACCAATACTGGTGACTATAAGGTAAAGTAATATAAGTCCCTTAATTTCTTTCGGGAAAGTTTGGATGTTTCCGAAGAGGGCCATCTGCTATTTTAGATGGAAAATAGGAAAAGAAAACGGGACTTTAACTAAATCTTGTGCAGTAAGTGGTCCAAGCCCAGTTGAAAGATAGTTCCTTCTACCAGCTCTTCAAGCGAACGAAGTTCGGCCATACTGATGGCAAAACTCAATTGGTTAATGGGAGTTTCCAAGAGCAGACCCTTACAATTCTCGTCCTGGGAACACTTTTGGCAAACCTGCGAAGCATTCAAGGTCCTGGATATGTTTTCAGAGAATTGTTTGAGCTCTTTAAACGTTAATAAAAGTCCGGTGTCCCTAAACACCAATTGTACCTTGAGCATATTGTTCGCCGACGTTCTTTTCCATTGAAAGGCAACGCCAAAGGTATTGTGATACAACGGGTTGATATTTTCCATGGGATCAATGGGCTTATATGGTACGGTTTTCCTGTAAGGTCTTTATGCTCGCCAAAACATCATTAATCGCTTTGGTCATGGATTTGGCAGAAATGGTCGCCCCAGAGATAGCATCAACATCTTTTGAATATACCAAGGTATCTCCGGACTTCTTTCCAATGAATTGCTTCAACCAACGTTGACTGCCAATTTGCCTTCCATAATCCTCTCGATAAATAAGGACCTTTGATTTTTTGATGTGCATATCATTGGTGAAAAGCACCACATAGTCAAAAATATTTTTCATGCTGGGCGCTTGTCCTAAATATACATATCCCAAGGTTTGGCTGTCCTGACTAATTTTAAATAGATTTTCACCTCCAAACTCCACTGGGGTCTTTGCATTGACTTCATTGGGGATTTTAATATTTTCCAAACGGAAAGTCTCAACTTCAAAAGTAGTCTTAACCGCGTTGTTGAGTTTTTCTTGAAGTCTAGGGGACAACTTTAAATCAGAAGATGAAAAACCAGACAGAAAGAAGCTTACACCAAAAATGATGATTCCAATAAGGAACACATATTTATTTTCCTTGCTCATCACCGGTGGTTTGTTCCACTATGAACTTGTCAATAGTTTCTTTGATAGCTACAGGACCTGCATCCATTTTCTCCATGGGGTAAAAATGCATGAACAAAGGCATCTTGTCCACACTTTTATGTAGTGTTAAGTTCCCTTGGCGGTCATATACTTCGTCCCAAAGTGATCTTACTTTGGCCCAGAAACCTTTGTTTTTCTCCCAGAACGTCAACGCGGCTTGGCATCTTTCGTCTGCTACCTTCGTGTAGGTGTTCATTCCTTTTTCTTGGGCAAGTAGAAGGTCTTCTTCCCCATCTTTTCGGATGACCTTGTCATTATCTTGTTCATGTATCCATCCAAAAGAGGTGATTTCGTGACGATTGCCCCGTTTCATAACGTTATAGTCACTTCGCTTGGTGTATTCCCTTCGCGGCAAAGGTGAATCACTTTTATTCTCCCAATAGTGCTTTCCATCTGCATGAATCCATGTAGCGGAGCCAGAATATCTCGGACTATCGTCCACTTGAAAGACTTTTTGGGTCCATTGGCCTTTAACTTGGTCCTTGGGTAAAGTCTGAAAAATCCAATTATTGTCTTTATCGTAATGGAAGACGTTCTGGTTCTCGTACTCCCAATCCTGCCTCCAATGTTTGATTACGAGAGTATCGTTGATGACCAAAAGATGCTGTATGGAAATCCGGTCTTTTTCCGTGATTATCGGAAGTGCCATTTCCAAGGCAGCGGCCGTATAATCCAACTTCTTCTCATAATCGATTTCAGGAGCGAATGTTTCGGTGTACTTAAAAGTAATCTCGTAACAACCACACATGTCCAATATCGCTTTCTTATCCAACTCCTTCTTTTTCTGTGCAGAAACCAAGGCAAATGCTCCCAAAACAAACAGTAAAAAGACCTTTGACTTTTTCATAATAGCAGTTTTTATCAAATTCAAATATAGCCTTACAAAAATACCAATTTTATTTAGAATCAATTAAAATAAGAGGTATATTTGTCGTCCAGTTATTGAGAATGAATCTAAATAAGGTAAGCGGTTTATTTGGTTTGATTTTCTTTTTGGAATTTGGCATTCACGCGCAAACAGAAGAAGAAAATCGGGACTCCATTCCTTTGGAAAACTTGGACGAAGTGGTCGTAACGGCCACCCGTACGATTCGACAATTATCTTCCTTGCCCCTTCCGGTCACCTTAATTCCAAAAAAACAAATTAAACGTTCCGGGCTGACCCGTCTCAATGAAATCCTGAACGAACAGACCGGAATCGTAATGACCCCAGATATTACCATCGGTGGTGGGGAAGGTGTGCAAATCCAGGGGATTGCCTCTGACTACGTTTTGGTTTTGATTGATGGTGTTCCGGTAGTGGGCCGAAGCTCGGGAAATCTCGATTTAAGTCGTTTTGCCGTGGGCAACATCCAGCAGATTGAAGTGGTCAAGGGTCCCTCCTCCGCACTATTCGGTTCCGAAGCACTGGGAGGGGTCATCAATATCATCACGGAAAAACCTTCATCCGATAAAATAAGTGGCCAAGTCACCCATCGTTCCGCGACCTTCAACAACCAAAATACCACGGTCAACATTGACCAGCAAATAGGCAAATTGGGCTACTCCATTTTTCTTGATCGCCTGAGTACCGATGGCTATGACTTAACCAATGGTGATGAAGCGCAAACTATAAATCCTTTTTTCAATTACACCTTTAACGGAAGATTGTTTCTGGACGTATCCGATAAATTGCGCTTTTTTTCCTCAGGTCGATACTTCCTTCAGGACTTTGACGTCCCGTCGGGCACAAGTGAGGAACGGGACGCGAATGTACAACTTCGCGTAGACCACGAAATATCTAGAAAATCGCATTTTGAATATGAGCTATACTACACTAACTATGTCACGAACGAACAGACCGTCGATCCCATTGACAATGAAATCTTGTTGGACAACGATTTCGACCAGCAATTGTTTCGACCCGAAATTCGTTTAAACACTTCCTTTACTGCCAACAACACCCTAACCTTAGGGGGCGGTTACAATTTTGAATCATTGGACCGCTCCCTTTTTGCAGAACAAGTGACATTTGATTCACAATATGTTTTTGCCCAGTATGATTTTAAACCATTTGAATGGCTCAACGTTATTGTAGGTGCCCGATTTGACAACCATAGCGAGTACAATTCACAGCTAAGTCCAAAAATATCCTTGCGGTACGCCATAACCCCAAATTTAGCCTTTAAGGGTTCTGTGGGAAGTGGGTTCAAAGCCCCTGATTTTAGACAGTTGTACCTGGATTTTACCAATGCACTGGGTGGGGGATATTCTGTATTCGGCAAAGAAGTGGAAGTACAGGGTATGCAGCGTTTGATAGCGAATGACGAGATAATAACCGATTCCAATGGAAACCTGATATTGCCCGTACCCTTTGAACAACTGGGCGACCCGTTGAACGCAGAGAGCTCTATCGGTTACAATCTCGGTTTTGTTTACAAGCAAGGAGACTTTAGAGGAGAGGTAAACGCCTACCGAAACGATTTTACCGACCTGATCGATACCAGCATTTTGGCAACCAAACGAAATGGGGCCAACGTTTTTGGATACGTTAATCGCGAGAGTGTATACACTCAGGGCCTGGAGGTAGACCTTCAATATAGGTTCCTGAAAAACCTCAATCTTTCCGCTGGATATCAATTGCTCTATGCCTTTGATAAAAACATAGAAGATGAACTGGATGAAAATGGTGGTTTCGTAAGAGATCCCCAAACCTTGGAAACCGTACGGATTGGCCGCGATGAGTATTTCGGTTTGGAAAACCGGTCTAGGCATACCCTTAACGTGAAAGCCTTTTATGAAATTCCCAAGTGGACTGCCAATGCCAATCTTCGGATAATCTACAGAAGTAAATTTGGACTGACCGATATCAACGGTAATGGCTACTTAGACGATTTTGACGATTCTTTTGTGGATGGTTTCGCGTTGGTAAACCTGTCCTTTGGGAAGACCTTCTTAAAACACTACGAAGTTCAGCTTGGAGCGAACAATCTCTTTGATTTTCGTGGTGAAAATCCATTTTCAACTGCAGATAATCAAATACAAGTTAACCCTGGAATACAATTATTTGGAAGATTAAACATTCAATTTTAAAACAGAGATTACTATGAAAACTACCTTAAAACTATTCAATTTATTATTTGTGCTCTTGGCCTTTGTGGCCTGTAGCGATGACGATGACGATGGCCCAATCCTTATTGCGGTTGAAAGCAATACGGCCAGTAATATACCTGCCCCTCAAACCGGAGGTTTTGGACAAGGTGAAGTTGGGGGACCTTTTACTAAATTTAGCTTTGCGACCGGCACTGTAACGGATAGCGATACCGAATGGGACATTGCGTTCAGGGGTCTGAGAATTGCCGTAAACGGGGGTGCCGAAACTGGAACCAACGATGAACCGACACGAAATGGAAATGCAGGAGCGGCCATCGTAGACGGTACCTTTGCAAGTGTCGACTCTGCCGATGGATTGACCTTTGCCCAGGACGCAACGGGTGCCTTTGCCGTTCCAGCTGGCAGCGACAATGGTTGGTACAACTACAACCCCATGATAAATGTGGTCACACCGCTAGCAGGGAAGATTCTTGTTTTTAGGACACATGATGGCAAATTTGCGAAAGTAGAAATATTGAGCTATTACAGAGATGCGCCCACCGACATAACCCCTGAAATTGCGAATAACGACTTTAGGTTTTATACGTTTAACTATATCTATAATCCAAACGAAGGAGAAACCACCTTAACTGCCAACTGAAATCAATCTAGTTTCAAAATTTGATTGATTTGCTGGCAGAATACGACAACCTCTGATTAATTAAACCTGTCTGACAAGGTTAATTTGGTTAGTTCAAGAAAAGCGGGATACAAATCCTGCTTTTCTGTTTTTACTAAGGTTTTCCTGCTACCATGACTACGGTTTCAAAATATTCGCTTATCTCTAGCTTTTATCAATCGTAAGAAATAAGATTAGTGCAATAAAGCATTCAATTTCGACAAGAACTTGAGGACTGGGCTCAACGATAAAAGCATTCCATGGAAATTAGAAAGTAGCAAGGTTTACGGAAAAGTATCTGGGATAAAGGAAATTATTTATGGTACCGATACAACGGTCCAAAATCGTTTTATACCAACTTAAAATAGATTTTACCCAACACCCGATTCAATAAAACCATCTATTTTCGTAAAGCTGTCCTTTGCAATCCGACAGTTTTAGCAAAGATTTCATTGAAACCACCCAAACATATCCTTCCAACTATTGTCATTGCACAATTTTTTTGTACATCCCTTTGGTTTGCGGGGAATGGGGTGCTTACCGCGCTTATTGCCAATCTTGATATGGGAGCAAGTGTGGGCAATATTACCGCCGCAGTTCAATTTGGCTTCATAATCGGCACCTTGCTTTTTGCCGTGCTTATGTTGACCGACCGTTTTTCCCCTTCCCGCGTGTTCTTGTGGAGTGCGGTTTTCGGTGCAGTTTGCAATTTGTTGCTGGTCTGGGGAAGCACACCTACTTCAATTTTGATTTCCCGTTTTGCCACTGGCTTTTTTTTGGCGGGCATTTACCCGGTAGGAATGAAAATTGCTGCAGATTATTTTGACAAAGGCTTGGGAAAGTCATTGGGCTATTTAGTGGGTGCCTTGGTAGTGGGCACGGCCCTTCCCCATTTTCTAAAATGGCTTACGGCCTTATTCCCTTGGGAATACGTTATTTATACTACTTCTTTCCTAGCTCTTTCCGGCGGGCTCCTAATGGTATTTTTAGTTCCCGATGGACCTTACAGAAAACCAGGCCAACAACTGGATTTTACCGCATGCTTTTCTATCTTTAAAAAGGCTGATTTTCGAGCAGCCGCCTTTGGCTATTTCGGACATATGTGGGAACTCTATACCTTTTGGGCCTTTGTTCCCTTTTTATTGGGCTTTCATGCTAAAGAACATGGCCTTTCTTTATTTAGGGTCCCCTTTTGGTCATTTTGGGTAATTGCCGTAGGTGGATTGGCCTGTATTCTAGGGGGATATATGGCACACCGCTGGGGAACTAAACAGGTAGCGGCCACTGCGCTGGCTCTTTCAGGAATTTGTTGTTTGGTTTCGCCTTTAATGCTCCTTTTTGCCCCTACCCCATTGTTCATATTGTATCTACTTTTCTGGGGAATGGTCGTCATCGTAGACTCACCGCTTTTCTCAACTCTTGTAGCCCACAGTGCACAGCCCAACATTAAGGGTACGGCACTTACCATGGTCAACTGTATCGGATTTGCCATAACTATACTAAGTCTTCAGGCCATTACAACGCTTACAGGATATGTGTCTCCCTATTTTACATTCATTTTTTTGGCTTTAGGCCCTATTTTAGGGCTAATGGGATTATTCTCAACTCGAAAAAAAGTATGATATGGATTTCTAACCGCTGCTCAAGATAACTTCTAGAATTCGCAATGCCGAGTGGCTTCAATGGTCTTATCCAAATCGGAATAACTGAGGGCATCGTTCAAAAAGTAACTTTCAAATGCCGAAGGCGGCAAATAAATACCTCGCTTCAACATACCATGGAAGTACTTTTTGAATCTATCATTATTTCCATGGGCGGAAGATGCGAAATCCACCACAGGCCCCTCACAAAAATGTACAGAGAGCATACTGCCAAACCGATTGATTTGATGTGCAATCCCCCTTTCTTCGAGAACCGTGGTAATGCCTTCATGCAAATACTTGGTTTTATTATCCAAACTGGAGAAAACTTCAGGATTCGTATTGAGCTCAGTGAGCATGGCGAGTCCCGCACTCATCGCCAGTGGATTTCCACTAAGGGTTCCTGCTTGGTATACGGGCCCTTCCGGAGCAAGATGGGCCATAATTTCCGCCTTGGCCGCAAAAGCCCCTACGGGAAGACCTCCACCAATTACTTTTCCGAACATAACAATATCCGCATCCACGCCCAAAGCTTCCTGGGCCCCTCCTTTTGCCAATCGGAATCCGGTCATCACCTCATCAAAAAGCAATAAAATACCTTCTTGGCTGCAAAGTTCCCGAAGTCCATGAACAAATTGCTCCGAGGGTACAATACATCCCATATTTCCAGCCACAGGCTCTAAAATAATAGCTGCTATTTCACCTGAATTCGCCTGTACCAAAGTCTTTACCCCGTCCATATCATTGTAATCTGCCAAAAGCGTATCCTTTGCTGTGCCTTGGGTGACTCCAGGGCTATTGGGACTGCCGAAGGTAACTGCTCCACTTCCTGCTTGAATCAGGAAGGCATCTGAATGCCCGTGATAACACCCTGCAAATTTGATGATTTTGTCCTTCCCTGTATATCCGCGTGCCAATCGCACAGCACTCATACACGCTTCAGTCCCACTGTTTACAAATCGAATCTTATCTATGTTGGGCACCATGGAAACCGCCAAACGGGCCAGCTGGGTCTCAATCTCCGTGGGCATACCAAATGAGGTCCCTTTTCTGGCCTTCTCAATAACCGCATTGATCACGGGTTCGTAGGCGTGGCCCAAAATCAAGGGGCCCCAAGAGGAAATAAAATCGATGAGTTGGTTACCGTCTTCATCATACAGATAAGCTCCCTTGGCTCGCTTTACAAAAATTGGTTCTCCCCCTACCGCTTTAAATGCCCGAACCGGAGAGTTTACCCCTCCTGGAATATACTTTTTGGCTTCAGCGAACAAGGCGCTGCTTCTTTGATAAATCATTTGGATTTTTCTTTCCTAACGTTCAGTACTTGTCCAATTGACAGTGTATTGCTGTCTAAATTGTTGATACGTTTCAGTTCCTCCACAGAAATGGAATACCTTCTTGAGATGGCATATAAGGTGTCTCCTTTTTGCACAATATGGGTGAACACATCGTATTGTTTCGGTTGCCGAACCGCATCCAATCCGCCACGTACCACCTCTTCATCATAGGTATCCAAGTTATACCTTTGAATCAATGCAATAAGTTTTTGGGGATACTTTCTATCTGTGGCATATCCCGCCTGACGAAGTCCGTAAGCCCATTTTTTATAGTCGTCCCTTCGATAGTTGAACAGAAATTTGTAGCGGGATCGAGACGATAAAAAAATACTGTGGTCCCGAAAAGAATACATGGGATGATTATATTTTCGAAAGCATTCTCCTTTGGCATCATCATCGTGAAAATCAAATTCGCCATCCCACCCCGTATGGCATTTGATACCGAAATGATTGTTGGTCTTCCGGGTTAGCGCTCCTTTACCTGAACCACTCTCCAAAATACCTTGGGCCAAGGTTATACTCGCTGGAATACCAAAGGCGCGCATTTCATATTGTGCCATTTCGGCGAAGGTTTCAATGTACTCCTGGGTGTCGGCGATTGGGAACTTGACGAATCGACCGGGATTTTCGGGCAATGGGTACAAATCCTTTTCTTTGGCGCTATCTTTTGATGGTCCCACATTCGGACCTGTCTCTTGTTTATGCTTGGTAATTTGTGGTCTTTCTTTAGAAACCACCCGTTTTTTTGAGCCACATCCCGTGACCAAAAAACCAAAAATCAGTCCAATTCCAATTTTTTTAATCATACATCTAACTCAGGTAAGTTCTTTCGTCTCAGCAAGGAATTCATGCCTTTTATGCCCTGAAGGCCTCCACTATGAATGGCCAAGATTTGGGAACTTGGTTCAAAAAAGCCCTTCTTTATCCTATCCATGATGCCAAACATCATTTTTCCAGTATAAATGGGTTCCAAAGGAATTTGCGTTTTTTGTCTGAACTCATTGATAAATTGAATCAAAGATTTGTTCACCTTGGCATATCCCCCAAAATGATAATCAGAAATCAGGTTCCAATTATCTTTCTTTACAAAGGTATAAATATCTTCTCGGAGAAAATTACCTTTAAGTGCGGGGAAGCCAAGAACTGTTTGGTGTATAGTTGAAGAATTAATAAGACCCGCTATTGTACCCCCGGTACCCACACAAGTGCAGATGTAATCAAAGTGTAGATCCGTTTGGGTCAAAATCTCCTCACAACCTTTTACGGCCAGGGAATTGGTTCCACCTTCGGGAATCAGATAAAAGGAACCAAAACGTTTTTTAAGCTCTTTAAGAAACTGAGGGTCTTTTTTTTGTTGAAAGCGTGCTCTGGAAATACAATAAAATTTCATTCCGTATCTATTGGCAAGCGAAAGTGAGGGATTTTCTTTCCAGGTGTTGGTCCATTCCTCGCCACGGATCACCCCTATCGTTTTAAATCCAGAGTCTTTTCCGGCATAAGCTGTCGCTACAATATGGTTTGAAAAAGCCCCGCCAAAAGTCAAAAGTGTATGATGTCCCTCAGATTTGGCCATCTGTAGGTTGTACTTCAATTTTCGATATTTATTACCAGATAGGAGGGGATGTATCTTATCCTCCCGTTTCACAAAAAGTCGAACCTGTTTTTCTTCCAACTCGGGTAGTTTTACCTCTTGGTTTGGAATGTTAGGTAAGTCCATCTACCGCACCATATAATCCAAAAAACTAAACGCTTTTCTTTTGGAAAGATAGTCTGGGTCCTTCTCGTTGACGTAAGCTTCCCTTTCAAAGCTGATGTTCTGATACGCCCGGTAACTATCGAGATAGAGCAATGTTCGCAAAACCCACTCTGTTATGTACAATAGGTAAAAAGGAATGATGAGCAATTCCTTTTGTTGACGTAAATGAATACGTTCGTGGTTGATAAGAACCTGGTCCTTTCGTAAAGCACCTTCCTTCAATATAATAAAAGGCCAAAGGGAAAGACCAACATAGTTTCGATAAAAAAAGTGCTTGAAAACAACAATCACGACAAAACCCTACTATTATTCTTACAAAGATAACTGTTAAAACACATAGAAAGTATGCCCGTAGGATGAATAACATTAACAATTTCGGTGAACTGCAAATTTGTTAGCAGTATTCTAATTTCCTAGGCACTTCCAACGTATTGCATTAACTTTAAGAAATGAATTCACAATCTTGTCCTGAATGAAACAGTATTTTCCCCTGGAAGAAGGAGATTATTATCTTTCAGAAAAGGGATATAAGGTGTTCACAAAACAATATCATTTAAAAAGAGGATATTGTTGCGAAAGTGGCTGTAGACATTGTCCTTATGGTTATGACAAAAAAACGAACACACGGAGACGTTAAAAGCTTTTTCGGCACAATATTTGTGATTTTTGACTAAAGATTCAATGAACTCAAAAAATAGTACTATGAAAAGATTAAGACACATTGTATTGGCCACCCTGGCGCTGGTTTTTCTGGCTTCCTGTTCCTCAGTTAAAGTTATTGCCGATTACGACAAGGAAGCGAATTTTAAAAGTTATAAAACCTATGCATTTTATAAAACAGGCATAGATAAGGCAGAGGTATCCGACCTGGACAAAAAACGTATTTTAAAGGCCATTGATACTGAGATGAGTGCTAGAGGTTTTGTAAAATCGAGGCAACCCGATGTTTTGGTAAGTATCTTCACCAAAGAAAGGGAAGAAGTCAACGTTTACAATAACAACAACTTCGGATTCGGTTGGGGTGCTTTTGGATGGGGAGGCTTTGGGTTCAACCGGTTCGGATTTTATAATCCTTGGCTCTTCGGACCAGGATTCGGCGGAGGATTTGGCCCCAATGTTACCACCCGTACCGAGGGTTCATTGTACATAGATGTGATCGATGCCAAGAACAGGGAACTGGTATGGCAAGGCAGAGGTGTCGGCACCTTGAACAACATCAAAAATATTGAAAGGAAAGAAAAGCGCATTCGGCAGTTTGTTTCTGAAATCTTTGAAAAGTACCCTCCCAATTCGCAACTTGCGTCCAACTAAAGTATTGACCGCCCATTTAACGGGCGGTTTTTTGTTGTTCTCCACGACATTGGCCCCAATATTTTGTATTTTTAAAACGCGTTAAAGTGTAAAAATGACCTACGAATCAAACCCTATATTGGACAAATTGCCGGAGCATCTACAGCAATTTATCAAACCCCAGAACTATGAGCAGTATTCGGCGATAGACCAGGCAGTATGGCGCTATGTGATGCGAAAGAACGTGGATTATTTGAGCAAGGTAGCGCACAGTTCTTATGTAAATGGTCTGGACCTTACCGGAATTTCCATTGATGACATTCCCAATATGTACGGGATGAACCGTATTTTAAAGGAAATTGGTTGGGCCGCAGTGGCGGTGGATGGATTTATCCCTCCTTCGGCTTTTATGGAATTTCAAGCGTATAATGTATTGGTCATCGCTTCCGATATTCGACAATTGGAAAATATTGAATATACTCCAGCCCCGGATATCATCCATGAAGGTGCTGGACATGCCCCAATAATTGCGAATCCCGAATACGCCGAATATTTGCGAAGATTCGGGGAAATCGGATGCAAAGCCATTTCCAGCGCAAAGGACTATGAATTATATGAAGCTGTTAGACACCTTTCCATAATCAAGGAAGCACCAGGAACCCCTGAGGAGGACATTGCACTAGCTGAGAAACAGATAGAACGACTTCAGGAAAATATGGGAAAACCCAGTGAAATGGCCCTTATTCGCAATCTCCATTGGTGGACGGTCGAGTATGGTCTCATTGGAACACTTGACAGTCCCAAGATTTACGGAGCTGGACTGTTATCTTCCATCGGCGAGAGCGAATGGTGCCTCAAGGACGATGTAGTGAAATTACCTTATACCCTAGAGACCGCCAAAACCGCATTTGACATCACAAAACCTCAACCTCAACTTTTTGTGACCCCAAATTTTGCACATCTCAGCCAGGTTTTGGAAGATTTTGCCAACACGATGGCGCTTCGGACGGGCGGACTTTCCGGGGTGCAAAAACTTATTGAATCCAAAGCATTGGGAAGTGTTGAACTCAGTACCGGAGTTCAAATATCGGGACATTTTCATAGTATAATACAACATAAGGGAGAACCTGTCTACATCCGGACCGTGGGTCCCACTGCATTGGCGTATCGCGAAAAAGAACTGGTAGGCCATGGAATTTTGGAACATCAGGAAGGCTTTGGATCCCCTATTGGTACGTTAAAAGGGATTAATCTCGCTATAGAAAATATGGGGCCACGTGACCTAAGGGCCTATAACATCTTTGAAGGGGAAAAAGTAGCCCTCGAATTTGAAGGAGGTGTAAAGGTTGAAGGAACCATCGTCACCGGGACAAGAAATTTACAGGGTAAAATCATACTCATAACCTTTAAGGATTGTACGGTGACCCATGACGGCACATTGCTGTTTTTGCCCAATTGGGGGTATTATCACATGGCCGTCGGCCAAGAAGTAGTTTCGGCTTTTAATGGCCCGGCAGACCTGGACAGCTTTGATTTGATTACCCACGAACTCAGCGAAACCACAATCAAACCCAAGAAAAGCGAAGAGACGCTTCGGTTAGAGGCTTATTACCAACAAATACGGGATTTACGGACCGGCAAAAATACCACGGTCTCAAGACATAAGGTTTTTCAAGAGCTACAAAACGAACATCCAATGGATTGGCTGCTCCCCGTTGAGATCTATGAATTGGCCAAAAAAAATGGGGATACCAAGTTTGAGAAAGAAATTCAAAAACATCTGGAATCCATCAAGCAGGAAAATCCAAAACTGGGCCATTTGATAGATGCGGGGATTGCACTAATCAATCATAGTTTCTCCCAAATCGAATAGGACTTCCGTGGAAGTTATTTCCTTTCCATCGTACGTAAGGGTCCAACCTAAAGAACGAGTCAGCACGTAAATACGGGACAGTTCGCTCAGTAATCTGTTTTCCGCATTTGAAATCAAGGGAGATTCGTTTACTTTCTGCAACAAGGATGTTCTCACATTATCTTTGATGATATTATAATCCCCAGCTTCAAAAGGATTGAAATAATCCGCGGAAACATCATAATATTCAAAATCAGGATTGATGTCAATTTCAGGCTCGGGCAAGATTTTGAGCTTTAAGACTTTAACATCTTCGTCCAGTTCATATACCAGTTCGCCCAAATCATAACTGATTTGGACCTTGGCGTTCACCACTACCAACGCCTTTTTGTCCGCAGTCACTAGTGCCCCAAAAAGCGCTTTTGAATCCTTATAAGAATATACCTCAGAAAAATATCCCTCAGAAACAATCAATCTCGATACTTGTTTCAATTCGTGCTGAATGAGCAGGGAACTTTCCTCTAATACTGCTTTTTCTTGCCTATCGGTTGCGCAAGACTTATAAATAAGTACCGATGTCAAGGCAATCAGGGCACCGGCCAGCACCTTTTTCATCTGTCAAAATTTATGGTTGGATTGCTTTCCTGAAGATACTCAATTTTTGTCTGTACTTCCTTTAGAAAGCGCTTATGCGCTTCAGAATCAGGATTGAACGGTTTATGTGCCAAAGCTTTTTGAATCGTTTCCACGCGTTCCATTACGGGATAAGCCGATTCAGAAATCCAGGCATATCTGAACTTTTCCCAAATATAATCAACGGCCATTGTGTTGGGATGTACCATATCCTTTTCATAGAAACGATAATCCCGAAGTTCATCCATCACAATCTCATAGGAAGGGAAGTAAGTAGCCCCTTTTGAAGCGTCCAAAGACAGGACCTGATGCAAAGCGGTCAGTAAATGTGCCTTGCTGTTTTGGTTCTCCACAAATCCATCTTTAATATGACGAACCGGCGAAATCGTAAAAATAATTTGGGGGCTTTTTCCGAAGGAACCGACCAACTTAATACAGTTCTCCAAACTCTTTGATAGTTCATCTGGGCTTAGAAGCCGTTTGATGAACTGATCTTGGGGTATTTTATGACAGTTTGCAACAGGTTTTTCGCGTGAGGGATGTTGATGCACCCAAGCCGTTCCCAATGTAATACATATATGGGTCGCGTTTTGCAAAAAAGCATGGGTATGTTCCAAACCTTGGTTTAAACGGTCCACTAAAAGCTCTGAAGACAACTGATTCAAGCGGGAGTGTGCATCAAAACAACGCCATGCCCCCTCATGTTCAAATACATCTTTGGAGGTATATTCCTTTTTCTGAACGACCTTTTCCAAAAGCGTTTCGACGGCTAGGGGGTGAAATAGTATTCCAAAAGGATTTTGAAAGGAAGCAAACTTGAAAAAGTTCAATTTCTTCCCAATATGCTCAGAAAAACAAGATCCCAGCATTAAAATGCTACTTTCATAATCCAGTGGATCATGTGCCTTAGTTAATGGGATTTGGGTCTGGAGTTTCATTGTAGATATAGCTCCACCGCCTTCAGTGCATCAGGAATTCCAGCTGGGTTTTTACCTCCGGCCGTTGCAAAAAAGGGCTGTCCTCCGCCGCCACCTTGAATATGTTTTCCCAATTCACGAACAATCTGTCCGGCATTCCATTCTTTTGCTGTAGCCAACTCCTTGGATATATAGCAGGCCAACAAAGCTTTCCCTTCTTTTTCTGCACCAAGCAGTAGAAACAAATTGGGCGTTTGACCTCCTATTTCAAAAGCCAGATCTTTAATGCCTCTTGCGTCCAAGTCTACTTGTTTTGCCAAAAACTGTACATCACCAATTGTTTTCAGTTCAGATATCAGTTCGTGCTTTAGCCCTTTGGACTTATCCTTGAGCAGTTGTTCTACTTGCTTTTTTAGCAATGTGTTCTCCTCTTTTAACCCTTCTACCGCCTTAACCGGATTTTGCGCGTTGTTCAAAATGTCCTTGATTTCATAGAGCATACGGTTGTTCTTAAAATAGAATTCTTTTACCGCATCGGAGGTAATCGCCTCTATTCTGCGAATACCTGCCGCGACCGCTCCTTCAGAAACTATTTTAAAGTGCCATATATCCGCTGTGTTTTTTACGTGGGTCCCTCCACATAGTTCTAGGGATTGGCCAAAACGTACAGTGCGTACGGAATCCCCGTATTTCTCACCAAATAAAGCCATAGCACCGGCAGCTAGCGCCTCTTTCATGGGAATACTTCTATGTTCTTCCAAGGGGAGCTGTCCTTCAATTCTCGCATTCACAAAATTTTCCACATCCCTAATTTCATCAACGGAAAGTTTGGTAAAATGGGAGAAGTCAAACCGCAGGTATTTGGAATGTACCGCAGAACCTTTCTGCTCCACGTGATTTCCCAAAACCTCACGAAGCGCTTGGTGTAACAGGTGCGTGGCGGTATGATTGCTAGACGTTCGCCAACGCTGCTTTTTATCCACAGATGCTTTAAAGACTTGCGACATGTTCTTGGGAAGATTTTCTGTAAAATGCACAATCTCGTTATTTTCCCGTTTCGTGTCGATGATGTAGGTGATATCCCCATTGGACGCTTCCAGATACCCTTTGTCCCCCACTTGTCCGCCTCCTTCCGCGTAAAAAGGGGTCAAATTGAAAACCAGTTGATACTGGTCGCCATCTTTTTGGGTGATTACCTTTCGATATTTGACCAGTTTTACTTCGGCCTCAAGGCTATCATAACCAATAAATTCCTGTTCGGAATCCGTCAAAAGAATAGTCCAATCTTCCTTTGAAACTTCCGATGCAGCCCTGGAACGGTCCTTTTGAACTTGAAGTGCCTTTTGGAATCCTTCACGATCTAATTGAAACCCCTTTTCTTCCAAGATAAGAGCAGTAAGGTCTATGGGAAAGCCAAACGTATCGTACAGTTCAAACGCTTTTTCCCCGGAAATGATATTAACATCCGCAGACTTTATTAGGGAATCCAATAGTACAAGACCTTGTTCCAGTGTGGCCAAAAACGAGTTTTCTTCCTCCTTGATCACATTTTCTATCAATTGATATTGTTCCCTTAGCTCTGGGAAGGATTTCCCCATGGTTTCACCCAAAACCCTGACCAATCTGAAAATAAAAGGTCTCGACGTTTTTAAAAAAGTAAATCCATAGCGAATGGCGCGCCTAAGAATTCTCCGGATCACATATCCTGCCCCGGTATTACTTGGAAGCTGGCCATCGGCAATAGCAAAGCTAACGGCCCGTACATGGTCGGCCACCACCCGAATGGCGATATCCCCATCGTCACTTTTTCCATATTTGTGACCGGTAATGGTTTCTATTTCGCGGATTAGCGGGGTAAAAACATCCGTGTCATAATTGGACCGAACTCCTTGTAAAACCATACAAAGACGTTCAAAACCCATTCCCGTATCCACATGTTTTTGGGGAAGGTTTTCCAAAGCACCATCCGCTTTTCGATTGTACTCCATAAAAACCAGATTCCAGATTTCCACCACCTCCGGATGGTCTTTGTTGACCAAAGATGCTCCTGAAATTTTCTTTTTCTCTTCATCGGAACGGATATCCACGTGGATTTCAGAACAAGGCCCGCAGGGACCTTGATCGCCCATTTCCCAAAAATTATCATTCTTGTTCCCCATGATGATTCGGTTCTCTGGAACGATTTCTTTCCAAAGACTGAACGCCTCCTCATCCATCGGCAGCTTGTCGGAATCCTCGCTCCCTTCAAAAACGGAAACATATAGATTTTCCTTATCGATTTGATAGACTTCCGTTAAAAGCTCCCAGGCCCAGGATATAGCCTCTTTTTTAAAATAATCCCCAAAACTCCAGTTCCCCAGCATTTCGAACATCGTATGGTGATAGGTATCCTTGCCCACCTCATCCAAATCATTGTGTTTGCCACTTACGCGCAAACACTTTTGTGTATCGGTGATTCGTTTGTATTTGATTTCAGAATTTCCCAAAAAAAACTCCTTGAACTGGTTCATCCCGGCATTGGTGAACATCAAGGTAGGATCATCTTTGATGACCATGGGAGCCGAAGGAACGATCTGATGTTCCTTTCCTTTAAAGAAGTTCAAAAACTGCGCTCTAACTTCGTGGGATGTCATTGAATTACTAGGGTTTGACTAAATTTAACACTTTGTGCAAAACAATCTTTATATTTGTTTGTTTAGATAAAATACAGTGGGCAAAAATAGGATAATTTCCCATCATGCATAAAGTAAAATACTATTACGACCCGGATACGCTTTCGTACCGAAAAATAGAACCCAAAAAGTCGAGAAAATATAGAAATCTCTTTCTTTTTATTCTGGGTTCTGCGTTATTTGGTTTTCTAGCACTTATTATCCTGCTCAACACCAGTTGGTTGAACACACCAAAAGAACTTTCCTTGGAACGGGAAGTGAAAAACTATGAACTTCAGTTTGACATTTTGGACAGGAAAATGGACCAAATCGAACAGGTATTGACCAACATGGAGGATAGGGACAATAACATTTACCGCCTATATTTTGAGGCAAATCCCATTCCGGAGGAACAGCGGAGAGCAGGTTTTGGCGGGGTCAATCGATACAAATCCTTGGAAGGTTTTAACTACTCTGAAATTATTATAAACGCCACTAAACGGTTGGATATCATACAAAAGCAGATGGTCATCCAATCAAAATCTTTGGATGAAATTGCTAAACTTGCAGAAGAAAAAGAAAAACTTCTCGCTTCCATCCCTGCGATACAGCCGGTAAGAAATGAAGACCTTACTAGAATGGCCTCAGGTTTTGGCTGGCGTTCCGACCCTTTTACCAAAGCAAGAAAAATGCACTGGGGCATGGATTTTACCGCTCCGCGTGGTGTTCCAATTTATGCGCCCGGCGATGGAAAAGTAATTCGTGCCGACAATAAATCATCTGGATATGGAAAACATATCAGAGTAGACCATGGTTATGGATACATGTCCTTGTATGCGCACTTGAGCCGGTACAATGTCAGTGTTGGGCAAAAAGTGAAACGAGGCGACCTCATCGGTTTTGTGGGCAATACTGGACGTTCTCAAGCGCCCCACCTACACTATGAAGTTTGGAAGGATGGGGAACGTATCAACCCGATCAACTTCTATTATGGAAGTTTGACAGCAGAAGAGTTTGAAAATATGCTCAAGTTTGCCAACCAAGAGAATCAATCCCTTGATTAATGCACGTAGAGCTTCCTGAAAAACGATATTATGGTATCGGTGAAGTCGCCAAAGCCTTCGGGGTGAACACCTCATTGATTCGTTTTTGGGAAAAGGAGTTTGATGTACTCCAGCCCAAGAAAAACGCCAAAGGCAATAGAAAGTTTACCCCTCAGGACATTAAAAATCTTCAACTCATCTATTATTTGGTCAAGGAAAGGGGATTTACCCTAGAAGGTGCAAAAACCCATTTAAAAGAAGAAAAACAAAAGACCCTGACCAGGTTTGAACTCATTCAAAAGCTTCAAAAAGTAAGGGCTGAACTCCTAAAAATCAAGGAACAATTGTAAGCCGATGTAACAAAATTATTTCATCGCACACCTATCAAATAACTATAACAGACACTAAAACAAACAAAATGAAAAAATGGTTGATTCCCCTTATTGTTATTGGCGTTATCATTTTTGCCTTGGCCAATTGGTACATTGGGACCAACAACACCTTGGTAGATATGAAAGGGCAAGCTACCAAGCAATGGGCCAACGTAGAAAGCTCCTATCAGCGTAGAAGCGATTTAATTGGCAATCTGGTAAAAACGGTGCAAGGTGCAGCTGATTTTGAACGCGGCACACTTACCGACGTCATAGAAGCCCGCGCAAAAGCTACGAATACCACCATTGATATCAATTCGATAACACCTGAAAAATTGGCCGAATTCCAACAAGCACAAACCGGACTGTCCTCGGCATTATCACGCTTGTTGGTCACGGTGGAACGCTATCCGGACTTAAAGGCCAATCAAAACTTTTTGGAACTACAGTCCCAATTGGAAGGTACTGAAAATCGAATCAATGTAGAACGTAATCGTTTTAATGACCTAGCTGGGGAATACAATATTAAAATTGAAAAGATTCCTACCAACATTATTGCCAACCTCGCCAACTTTGACGCATTGGCCCTGTTCAGTTCAAAACCAGGTGCCGAAGATGCCCCAGATGTTAACTTTGAATTCAATTAGCCATGTCACAAGTTGAGCAGTTTCTGTCTGCTGAAGAAGAACAGGAAATCGTGAATGCGATTTTGGAAGCTGAACGGAATACCTCGGGGGAAATTCGGGTGCACATCGAAGGAAACGCAAAAATTGACCATTTCAGCAGAGCGCAACAAGTTTTTCATTTTCTAAAAATGGATAACACCAAAGATGAAAATGGAGTGTTGCTCTATGTTGCGGTCAATGATAAAAAATTTGTGATTTATGGGGATCGGGGCATAGACCGGGCCGTGCCTAAAGGATTCTGGGAAACTACAAAAGATACTATCTCCGCACATTTCAAAAAAGGGAAGTTCAAAGAGGGTATCGTAGAGGGCGTATTAATGGCAGGTAAAGAGCTTGAAGCCCATTTTCCTTGGCATCACGGTGACACCAATGAACTAAGTGATGCGGTTTCCAAAGGTTAATCTTTTTCTTCTTCTTCTTCTAATTTCCCAATTAGGATGGGCGCAGTTTTCTATTCCCGAAAAGCCCAAAAAGCAAACAAGTGTTTACGATTACATCAACCTGTTGTCGCCCGCGCAAAAAAATACACTTGAACAGAAACTCATTCAATATTCAGACAGTACGTCCACCCAAATCGTGATGGCCATCATAAACTCCACGCAGGGGGAGAACATCAATTTTCTTGGAGCACAGTGGGGACAGAAGTGGGGAATAGGTCAAGGTGAAAAAGACAATGGAATTTTGATTTTACTCGCTAAAAATGACCGTAGAATTGCCATAAATACAGGATACGGTGTGGAAGGCGCCCTTACGGATTTGATGTCCAAACGCATTATAGAATCCGTAATAATTCCCGAATTCAAAAAAGGGGACTATTACGGTGGTCTCAACAAGGGCAGTGAAGCCATTTTCCAAGTGCTTACTGGCGAGTTTAAAGAAGAGCGGCAATTTACTGAGGAACAAGGCTTTCCATTGAAGGCGCTGCTCCCCTTTATCATTTTTATAATCATTTTTATTGCCCTATCCCGTAGAAACCGAAATAACCGAGGTGGCAACAATAGAGGTGGACGAGGCTCCGGCCTGGATATCTGGGACATGATAATCTTGAGCAATATGGGCCGCAGTTCACGTTCCTCGGGAGGTGGATTTGGAAGTGGGGGAGGTTTTGGCTCCGGAGGATTTGGAGGCGGTTTTGGAGGAGGCGGCTTCGGAGGAGGAGGCGCTTCTGGAGGCTGGTAGTTTTTGTTCCATTGTTCTACGCTAATCCTATTTGAAAGCAAATTGTGCTGTAAAAAGAGAAGAAATCATAAATATTTCCCAGGATTTCGTCCATACCAAAAAACCATTCGTAAATCCAAATACATCATCCGTAAAATTGGGAAGCCCCATCCTCCATTTTTGAGCTATCTTGTCCATGGTTAAATCCTAGTTGAATTAATTCCATTGATATGTCTAGATATCTTAAAATCTTGATTTTCTCGGCACTCGTTATTGCTTTTTCCTGCAAGAAAAAGCCTTCCGCTTCCGAAACCGATAACTTGTTCAAATTCAAAGACTACATAAGTTCCCACACCCATGGCCTCCAAAGTATTTCATCTTCTGTTTCAATCTTGCTTGCCCAGCAGTTGGATCAATTTGAACTGAACCAGGAACTCCCAGGGGAATATTTACAAATCTCACC
This sequence comes from uncultured Allomuricauda sp., assembly GCF_937884665.1. Classification (GTDB taxonomy): domain Bacteria; phylum Bacteroidota; class Bacteroidia; order Flavobacteriales; family Flavobacteriaceae; genus Flagellimonas. The sequence continues at coordinate 48,158 of NZ_CAKZYF010000162.1, forward strand.
TAAAATTGAGGGTCAGCTCGTTATAGATAATGGCAGAGAAATTACTTTTCATCCTTCCGAATATCTAAAACCGGATACCGAATACGTGGTGCGCCTGAAATTGAATAAGCTGTTTGGGGACATCGATAGCGAATTCAAGCAATACACCTTCAGCTTTAAGACCATTGCACCGAATTTCAGTATCAATTTGAGGAATTTACAATCGTACAGCAAGGAATGGCAATACTTGACGGGAACCTTGGATGCTTCGGATTTGCTGGAGACTTCCGGAGCAAAATCGATACTTCAGGTGAAGCAGGGTGAGCGACAGCTTAAAGTAAAATGGGATGAGGCCGATGAAAATGCTCGATATTTTAGCTTCAAAATTGATAGTATTTCAAGAAAAAAAGAGGATTCAGAACTTCTTATCCGTTGGGAAGGAAACGCATTGGGAATCGATAACCAGGGGGAGGAAAAATTCACCGTCCCAGGCTTGGACAAATTTGTTGTTGTAGATGCAAAAACAGCCTCCGCTCCTAATCCATCGTTAACACTCAACTTTTCAGAACCCCTGCAACAAAACCAAAACCTTGATGGGTTGGTAACTGTAGAAAACGCCGAAAGCCTTCGTTATGAAATTGATGGAAACCTTTTGAAGGTTTATCCCACCAATAGGATTTTGGGAGAAATCAGGGTCAAGGTGTTTGAAGGTATTAAAAGCGAATATGGTTTTCGTCTAAAGAAAACGTTTTCTGAACTCGTTTCTTTTGAACAATTGAAACCAAGTGTCAGGCTTATATCAAAGGGAACCATTCTGCCCAATGCTGCTTCTACCCCCATTTATTTTGAGACGGTAAACTTATCCGCTGTAGAAGTAAGGATAATCCAAGTATTTGAAGATAATATGCTCCAATTTCTTCAAGGTCATAATTTGACCCCAGACTACAATCCAGACCTAAGAGCTGTGGGAAGGAGGGTGGCATATAAGGTGATACCCCTTTCGAATAGTGGCAACGAAAACACCAGTTACTGGAAAGCGCATGCTTTGAACCTTTCAGAACTAATACAGGTAAGCCCAGGTTCTTTGTACCGTGTGGAATTTAGTTTTAAAAAGGAGCATACCACCTATGATTGTGGAAATTCTCAAATCGATGAAAATATCGATTATTCGTTGGGCGACCAGGTAACCCAGAACACGGAAACCATTGAAGAGCGGTATTGGGACAACGAAATCTATTATTGGAGAAACTACAACTACAATTGGGAAGAACGCGACAATCCGTGTCATTCCGCCTATTACAATGAAAACAGAATTGCCACCACAAATCTTTTGGGAAGTGACTTAGGACTTATCGTCAAAAAAGGAAACAACAGGTCCTATCATTTTGCTGCTACAAACTTGCTTACCACAAAACCAGAAGCCAATACGTCCATAAAGTTGTACAATTACCAACAACAGTTATTGGGAGAGATTACCACAGATGCTTCCGGATTTGGCATATACGATGGGGAGAAAAACGTGGCTTTTGCTGTTGCGGAAAAAGATCAGAATTTCGCTTATGCCAAACTTGCAGATGGTAATGCACTTTCCATGAGTAAATTTGATATTTCGGGAGAAAATATCCAAAATGGACTTCAGGGATTTATCTACACGGAGCGTGGGGTGCACAGACCTGGTGATACCATCCATTTGACCTTTGTGAAAAATGATAGTGACAATCCCATTCCGGATGATCATCCGGTAACCTTGGAAGTCACGGATGCCCGAGGCAAACTAGTACAACGAAATACCCTTAGAAACGGTTCCCTTCCAGTTGAAAATGGTCTTTATGCCAAAAATGAAGGGGACTTTTATTATTTCCCCATCCCCACCAAGCTAGAAGCACCCACTGGTACTTGGAACGCCAAAGTCATTGTGGGTGGCGCCGAGTATGCCAAAAGTTTAAAAATCGCCACTATAAAGCCAAACCGGCTTAAAATGAACTTTGACTTTGATAAAGAGGTCCTGATAGCCAATGAAAACACAAAGGGTAAACTAGCCGTACAGTGGTTGCATGGAGCTCCGGCCCGTAATTTAAAAGTGGATATAAAAACTAAAATAAACAGTATCACAAACGCTTTTCCAAAGTTTAAGACATACAATTTTCAAGACCCCGTCAGAACGTTTACAGACATCGAAGACCCGTTTATAAGCTCTCAACTGGATGGTAATGGGGAACTTGGCTTCACTAAAAAAATTTTAGTGAACAACAGAGCCCCTGGTATGCTACAAACCACCTTTACCACCAAAGTCTTTGAAGGAGGTGGGGATTTTTCCATTGATGTTTTTTCAAAAAAACTGGCACCATTTCCCTATTTTGTCGGATTGCAATCTCCGAAAGCCAAACGGTACGGTTCGTATTTAACCGATGAAAACACCAATTTTAATGTGGTGACAGTGGATGCAAATGGAGAACCCCATGGGAACCATAGGCTGAAAGTCCAAATTTTCAAAATTGAGTGGCGTTGGTGGTGGAACCGGGGCTACGACAATCTCTCCCGCTACGAAAATGCAACGGTTCATAGACCTTATAAAACACTTCAAATCACCACGGATACCAAGGGAAATGGGAATTTTAATGTGAACATTCCCGATGAGGATGGCGGCCGTTTTTTAATCCGTGTCATTGATTCTTACGGCCATGCAACGGGGAGGACGGCCTATTTTTATCGAAATTGGTGGAAACGACCTTCATCTGGAGATACTGAAAGTTCAAAAATCCTGGTTTTCGCTTCGAACAAAGAAAACTATACCCTTGGTGAGGAAGCTGTGGTCACTTTTCCTTCAGATAGAGGCGGGAGGGCTTTGCTCAGTATCGAAAATGGTACAGAAGTTCTATCCCAACAGTGGGTGGAGACCCAATCGAAAGAGACCCAAGTTCGCGTTCCGATCACTTCCGAGATGGCACCAAATGCCTACGTACACATCTCCTTATTGCAGGCCCACGGCCAAACAACCAATGATTTGCCCATTCGCCTGTATGGGGTGGTCCCTATTTTAGTGGGAGACCCAGCGACCCATCTAAATCCGAAGTTGGAAATGCCTTCCGTTTTAAAACCAGAGAAATCCTTCGAGGTGAAAGTCTCAGAAGCCAATCAAAAAGCGATGACCTATTCCTTGGCAGTTGTGGACGAGGGGCTGTTGGATTTAACCCGTTTCGGCACACCGGACATTCACAGCGCTTTTTATGCGAGACAGTCTTTGGGCGTGAAGACCTTTGATGTTTTTGATGATGTCATGGGCGCCTATTCCATAAGTGTAGATAATATTTACGCTATTGGTGGTGGTGGAATTGCTGAAGGAGCAAAAAATCGAAAAGCGCAACGCTTCAAACCCGTTGTGAGCTACCTGGGACCTTTTACCCTACAACGAGGGGAAAAAGCATCACATACCATTAAAATGCCAAATTATGTGGGTTCGGTCCGCACCATGCTCATTGCCGGAAATGCGAACAGCGCCTACGGTACATCTGAAAAGACCACTCCTGTCCGCAAACCCTTGATGGTGTTGACCTCCTTGCCCAGGAAATTATCTCCTGGAGAGAAGGTGACTATCCCCGTTACCGTGTTTGCCATGGAGAAAAAAGTAAAAAATGTAACAGTTTCCATCGAAACGGACAACGCCCTGGAACCTTTAGGACCTACTTCCAAAAACATTTCATTCAGCTCGGTGGGCGAACAAATTGTGAATTTTGATTTCAAGGTAAATCCTACCAAGTCTTTCCAAACTATTCGGGTAAGTGCCTCTGGAGCTGGAGAAAGCGCTACAGATGACCTTGAAATCGATGTGGAGAATCCGAATCCTATCACCACGCGTAGTGAATTGTTTACCCTAAACGGCAATCAGACACAAACGGTACCCTTGGAGATTTTCGGAACATCCGGGACCAACACGGCCTCACTCGAGTTTTCCACTTTACCACCGATGGATTTCTCCAGGCGTATGGACTATTTGGTCCGTTATCCGCATGGATGCGTGGAACAGACGACTTCTTCTGCTTTTCCACAATTGTTCCTATCTGACGTACTGGATATTACCTTCGATACCAAAAAGGATATCGAAAAAAACCTAAAGACGGCCATTAAGCGTTTGAACAACTTCCAAAAACCTGATGGTGGCCTGAGTTATTGGCCCGGCTATGGCACAGCTGACGACTGGGGCACTTCCTACGCAGGTCATTTTATGTTGGAAGCTAAGCAAAAAGGATATCAGTTGCCCCTGACCTTTTTGAGTAATTGGTTGCGTTACCAAAAACAACGGGCAAGGCAGTGGAGCAACCAACAAACCTCTTATAACGATGACGTGGCCCAGGCCTACCGACTCTATACCCTGGCCCTTGCGCAACAACCGGAACTTGCAGCCATGAATCGGCTTAGGGAAACCACTGACCTTAGCAATGAATCAAAATGGAGATTGGCCGCGGCTTATGCTTTGATAGGCAAAAAGGATATTGCCAAAGATTTGGTCCAAACGGCCAATATCAACTTTACTACCAACAATTACGATTACCGAACGTACGGTTCTATTTTCAGGAATCGGGCCATGGCTTTGGAAACGATGGTCATTCTTGGAAATCCCGGACAAAGGGAACTTGCCGTTTCTCTGGGCAAGAACCTATCTTCACAACGTTGGTACAGCACCCAAGAAACTGCTTACGCTTTACTTTCACTGGCAAAAATGGTTGGCAAAGAAGGGGGTAAATCGGTACACTTAAGGTACACCTACAACGGAAAAGAAATAGAAGTCAAAACGGAAAAAGCCATTGTGCAACGACCGCTCACCATTTTCGCGGCCAACTCCGAGATCGAAGTGAAGAATTTGCAGAACAATACGCTCTACGTTACTTTAACTCAAAGTGGAAAGCTCGCTGTTGGACAAGAGCTAGCGGAACAGCAGAATTTGAAATTGTCCATAGCCTATCTAGACGCAATCGGCAACACTTTAAATGTCTCTGAGCTGCGACAAGGAACTGAGTTGGAAGCTAGGATCACTGTGTTCAATTCAAGTAGCGACGCCATTGATAACGTGGCACTTACCCAAATAATCCCAAGCGGATGGGAAATCGTGGACACTTCCTACGCTGGAGTCTCCAATGGGAATTCCAACAAAGCTGATTATATAGATGTTCGTGATGACCGGACGCATTTCTATTTTGATCTAGGTGCCAAAAAATCAAAAACATTTACAATACAACTCAATGCCTCCTTTTTGGGAGACTATTATTTGCCGGGTTCACAGGTTGAGGCAATGTACGATAACAGCTATTACGCCAGAAATAAGGGAAAGTGGATTTCCGTGGTACAATAGTCGCTTAGATGAAATGGGCAATATCCATACAAAGTTTTATCATCCGACATCGGATAAAACTAGCTGTTTTTTTTGTGATTTTTTTGTTGTGGATATTCTGTTTGCCCAAAACCTTGTTCAATGAGCCTACCTCAACCGTAGTCATCAGTTCCGAAGGATTTTTACTGGGTGCGCGCATTGCTCAAGATGGACAGTGGCGCTTTCCAAAAGTCGATTCAATCCCATACCGGTTCAAACAGAGCGTTCTACTTTTTGAGGATGCATATTTCTACCAACATCCTGGGTTCAATCCTATCTCCATTTTCAATGCAGTGGTCCATAATCTTACAAAAAATACGCGACGGGGCGGAAGTACCATTACCCAACAAGTCATTCGGCTAAGCCGAAAGAACAAAAAGCGAACCTATTTTGAGAAAGCGGTTGAACTTTTTATGGCGACGCGCTTGGAGTTTCGTCACTCCAAGGACGAAATTCTAGGCTTATACGCTTCCCATACCCCCTATGGTGGCAATGTAGTGGGATTGGAAACCGCTTCTTGGCGTTATTTTGGAATCCCTTCACATGAACTGAGCTGGGGCCAGGCGGCAACCCTAGCTGTTTTGCCCAATGCCCCTTCTTTGATTTTTCCCGGTCGTAACGAATCCGCTTTATTGAATAAAAGGAATCGTTTGTTGAAAAAACTTTGGCAGAAAAATCACATGGATAAAACAACCTATGAACTTGCCTTGGCAGAACCCTTGCCCCATAAACCCATGCGCCTTCCCGATATCACGCCCCATCTCACAGAACGCGTCAAAAAGGAACATCCCGGTGAAGCTGTACGAACTTCCATTGATATCCATCTGCAACAACAAGTAAATCTTTTGGCCCGGAATCATCACAACAGACTCAAAAGCAATGAGATATATAATCTATCTGTTTTAGTGATGGATATTGAGACCCGCCAAATCTTATGTTACCTGGGCAACGCTCCCGCAAGTCAGGATCATGGGCATCATGTTGATATAATTACCAAAAATCGAAGCACAGGAAGTACTTTAAAACCTTTCTTGTTTGCGTCGTTGCTCCATGAGGGCCAATTGCTACCAAACACTTTGGTCGAAGATGTTCCGACTGTCATCAATGGCTACAAACCGAAAAACTTAAACGCAAGATATCTAGGGGCTGTATCTGCCAGCCGGGCACTTTCACGCTCATTGAATGTTCCCGCTGTGCGCCTATTACGTTCCTATGGGCTCCAAAAGTTCTATAACAAGCTTGAAAAAATGAACATAAATACGCTGGACAAACCATCTTCCCACTACGGACTTTCCCTTATCTTGGGAGGAGCGGAGAGTTCACTCTGGGACCTCACCAAAACCTATGCCTCCGTCGCTTCTACCCTAAACCATTTTGTGTCCCATTCAAGTACCTATCGCCTAAACGAGTTTGTAGAACCCACGTACATTTTGGACAACACCCCCGTTTTTGGTGACACCCAACGCAGCGCACCTGTATTGGATGCCGGGGCCATTTTTCACACGTTCAAATCATTGAAAGAAGTAAATAGACCTGAAGGTTCAGAAAATTGGCAATTTTTCAATTCATCGCAACCCTTAGCTTGGAAAACAGGCACCAGTTTTGGGTTCAAAGATGCTTGGGCCCTGGGGGTGACCCCAAAATATGCCATTGGGGTTTGGGCCGGTAATGCCGATGGTGAGGGAAGACCAGGACTAACAGGAATTGAAGCCGCTGCCCCTATCCTATTTGATGTTTTGGACGTATTACCCCATAGTGGATGGTTTCAAGAACCATTTGATGAACTCAAGACCATGACCATTTGCAAGGAAAGTGGTTCCATTGCTTCGGTTTTTTGTGAAAACACAGAAAAGCAATTGCTTCCAAAAAACGGGCTGAAAAGTAAACCATGCCCCTATCACCAATCGCATTTTTTCAATGTTGCCGGAACATTTCGAGTAAACTCGTCATGCTACCCTCTGGAGGATATGGTCAGCAAAACCTGGTTTGTTTTGCCTCCCGTAATGGAATATTATTATGCTTCTTCCAATCCCAACTACAAAATCTTACCTCCATACTTGAATGCATGCTATTCCGAAGAAAGTCAACGAATGGCCTTTATTTACCCCAAGCCCAATGAAGATATCCTTATTCCAAAGGATTTGGGCAACCGGACCTCTGAGGTCATTTTTAAATTGGCCCACCAGCAACCCGAAAGTACCGTGCATTGGTATCTGGATGATACCTATTTAGGTACCACTGCCAGTTTCCATGAACTCATTCGCGAAACCCAAATCGGGGACTATCGCCTTACGGTTGTTGATGACAAAGGGAATCGAATCCAGCAAAATATGAGTGTGAAAATGGCTTCGGGGAATTAACATACTATCAATGTTTACTTTAAAGTATGTTAGTTTGAAGATTATTGTTATTTCGAAGAAGCAAAGTGACTGAGAAATCCAAAACTAAAATAAGATTTGCCGCTACACTGCGTTCCCGCTAGAATCGATATCTACTGCTATTTTTTTCGCATAAAAATAGTAATTGGAACCCCGAAGAAGTTAAAATTCTCCCTTAACTTGTTTTCTAGAAATCGTTTGTACGGGTCCCGAACATATTGCGGCAGGTTACAAAAAAATGCAAATTGGGGGTAAAGCGTGGGCAATTGGGTACAAAACTTGATCTTTA